>DFSS01000037.1:18092-27848 GCA_002381225.1 Flavobacteriales bacterium UBA3431
CATGGATGCGAGGCCAAATTGGGCTAAAGAAGGCGGAATCGTGGCACTTTGGGTGGAGGCGATACGGCGGGCAAGTACCTCCGCATCGTGGGCATCAAATCGGGCAATGACCTCAGGCAAGCTGGCCTTCACGCGCTGAATCAAGGCCTCTTGGGAGGGAGCAATGATGGCCACCACAAGCTGCGGTTCGGCCCAGAGATTCTTGAGAACCAAAGTGCTGCTCGAATCTGGAATAATGGCGAGGGTGAGTATGCTCTTGGATCGCTTGGTCAGAGAGGAAGTGGCGTCTTGATCAATGCGCGAGAGGTCAAAGTGGGGTTCGGCCATGGGGAGGCCGTCCATGGGTTTGGCCAACTGCTCCAAAAGAATGACCCCTAAGTCTGCATCCCAAAGAGCACGGTCGCAAAAAAGGGTCAGCTCGTTGTGGGTTCCATTGCTGCTGGGAAGGCTGTGCTTTCGCGCCAGGGCGCGGGCTTCGGCCGTTTGTGGCTCCGACTGGCAGCCCACGAACAGGATGGCCGAGAGGAGAACCATGCGACCGAAGGAAGGCATCATCCGCGCACTTTAAGTTTTTGGCCGATGCGGATCGTTGTTCCACGAAGGCCATTCCAGCGTTGGAGGTCCGATACGCGTACCCCGTATTTCTTGGCGATGGCCCCGAGGGTGTCCCCGGATCGCACGGTATGGTAGGCATTGCTGCCCCGAGATGTGGCGCTGCTCGCTACCTGGGTGGGCGGGGGCAGTGGGGCTTTTTTAAGTCGCTGTGCGGTTGTCGCATACAACGTGTCGGCAAAGGCCACGTAGGCGGGCATAGCCGCCTTGGGGACGACAAAACTGTACACCTTCCCATCCTTGGGTCCGGGCACATGGTGCAATTTGTACTGCGGGTTGAGGATCGTGATCAGGGTACTATCAATGGACAGCACTTGGGCGACATCGTAAAGACCCACGGGTGCGGTGGCGTTGATGGTGTCTACGTCAAAGAAGGTAGTGGGCGGCATGTCCGCGCGTACCCCGTGTAGACCAGCGTAATTCATGGCATAGACGGCGGCGATGTAGGCCGGCACGTAATTGCGCGTTTCTCGGGGCAAGAAGGGCCGGATTTCCCAGTAGGTGGTTTTCCCTCCCGAATACCGAATCGCCTTGGAGACATTGCCCGGTCCTGCGTTGTAGGCGGCCAAAGCCAGTTCCCAGCTGCCGAACATGTCGTACATCTTTTTCAAGTAGCGGCAGGCCGCATCGGTGCTCTTGACCGGGTCCATCCGTTCATCGACGTATGAACTGATTTCAAGTCCTTGCAATTTTCCGGTAGCATACATGAACTGCCATAAGCCTTTGGCCCCCACGGGACTGGTGGCAGAGGGATTCATGGCGCTTTCAATGATGGGTAAGTATTTGAGCTCCATCGGCATATTGTAGCGGTCCAAGGCCGCCTCAAAAATCGGAAAATAGTAGGTGGATCGTCCGATAACGCGCCCAAGGAACTCCTTTCGGCGGCCCAAGTAAAACTGGATGGAATTCTTGACATCGGGGGTAAAGCGCAAGTCCATCGGAGAACGTTGGTCCAGGGTTGCCAATCGCTGGGCAATCACGGCGTCGGACACCCCTAAAATATCAGCGGCGGCCGTATCAACCCCTTTGATCGCATGGTGGACGAACGTTTGTTCCGCCCGGCTGGTCAACCAACGAGCATACAGGGAGTCTGCCTTGTTGGCGAGGGGAAATTTGGGCACCAAGCTATCTCCTCCGTGTCCAAATACGGACAGCGTCAAGGTCAAGGCCACTAAAAAGAAGAAGCGAGGCATTACAGGCGGTCTAAAATGTGAGCGGCCTGGAACATTTTGGGTTCATCAAACGGACCAGCCATAATCTGCATACCAAAAGGCAGGCCATTTGAATGAGGACCAGCAGGAATGCTCACTGCGGGGATCCCAGCGATGGGGGCTTGAACCGTAAAGATGTCTTCCAAGTAGAGCACGGTTGGGTCCGTATATTCTTGTCCTAATGGGAATGCGGTGTGCGGGGTTGTTGGCCCGATGAGGGCGTCCACTCGGGTCAAGGCCTCGAGGGTCGCATCGCGAACCACGCGGCGAGCTTTTTGTGCCTTGCCATAAAACGCGTCAAAGTAGCCGGCGCTCAAGACGAAAGTGCCCAGTAAGATGCGGCGTTGAACTTCCTCGCCGAAGCCCTCGGAGCGGGATTTTTTGTAGAGCGATTCGAGGTCCGTAGCCTGCTCACTTCGGTGTCCAATGTGCACGCCGTCATAGCGGGCAAGGTTGGAGCTCGCTTCCGCCGTGGTAAGGATGTAGTAAATGGGCACTAAAGCATCCAAATAGGGAAAATCTAGCGCTTCGACGCGGTGTCCTGCCGACGTCAATTGGTCGACCCGGTCAAAGAAGTACTGGCGGATTTCCGCGTCCAGGGCGGGGTTGTCCAACACTTCTTTGTAGTAGCCAAAGGTGAAGGGTCGCTCGGCCGGAACGGGGGCCATAGCGGGCACCGCGCGCTCGGAGCAGGTGGTATCAAAAGCGTCCACCCCGGAGATGACCTCGGTAATCAAAGCCAAGTCGTCGAGAGACCGCGCAAAGGGCCCAACTTGGTCAAAAGAGGAGGCGTAAGCTATCACGCCATGGCGCGATACGCGGCCATAGGTGGGCTTCACTCCGTAGATGCCCGTGAAGGCGGCAGGTTGGCGAATGGAACCACCCGTGTCCGAGCCCAGGGCAGCGTGGCAGATGCCTGCGGCCACCGCCGCCGCGGAGCCGCCCGAAGAGCCCCCTGGAGTTAGGGAAGGATCGAGGGGGTTTTTAACCGGCCCATAGGCGGATGTTTCATTGGAGGAGCCCATGGCAAACTCATCACACCCTGTGCGCCCGAGAATGATGGCGTCGGCGTCGACCAATTTTTGTACGACGGTAGCCGTGAATTGGGACTCAAAACCGCGTAGCATGTTGGAGCTGGCGCTCACCCCATGACCTTTGAAGCAAAGATTGTCTTTGAGAGCCATGATGACGCCGGCGAGTGGCCCGGCTGTTCCCGCGGCGAGCTTGGCATCGACGGATAGAGCCTGGGCTCGGGCCGTCTCGGGGAAGAGTTCGATAAATATGTTGAGATCCGCCTTTTCCGCTGCGCGCTGAAGCGCCGCCTCTACCAATTCGGCACAGGAGGTCTGTCCGGCTCGGAGGGCCGAATGGAGGGAGTCAATCGAAGGGTAGATCACTCTTTGTCCTTGGACGTGTCGTCTTCGTCTTCCTTCAGTGCTTTCTTGAACTCCTTGACGCCGCCTCCCAAGCCTTTCATCAGCTCAGGAATTTTACGGCCTCCAAAAAGCAAAAGAACCAATGCCACGATCAAAACGATCTGCCAAGGGCCAACCATGCCCAGAAAAATGCTTAATGCCATGTTCTTGCGATTAGTGGGAGTAAAAGTACAAAGCCCCGGGTGGCTATTTGAGTTTTTCGGCCAACTCCCGAACCACTTTTTTCGGAGGCTTTCCTTCGTAGAGGATTTTATAGACGGCGGAAGCAATGGGCATGCGCACTTCGCGGCTCTTTTTCACATCCCGAATCAGCTTCGTCGCATAATACCCTTCGGCTACCATGCTCATTTCCAACATGGCACTGCGAACGGTGTAGCCCTTTCCAATGAGATTTCCGAGCGTGCGGTTTCGCGAAAAAGGAGAATACATGGTTACAAATAGGTCCCCAGAATAGGCGGTCCGGGAGATGTCGCGCTTCATCGGCTCAACCGCCTTGATGAAGCGCTTCATTTCTACGAGCGCGTTACTCACAAGTACGGCCTGGAAGTTGTCACCATAGCCTAGTCCGTGGCAAATGCCCGCGGCAATGGCATATATGTTCTTGAGCACCGAGGCGTATTCCGTGCCATAGATGTCATCGGTGCAATTGGTTTGAATGGCTGGGCCGCTCACTTTTTTGGCCATGATTCGGGCCAATTGGTCATTCTGTGAGGCAATGGTCAAGTAGGACAGGCGTTCTAAGGCCACTTCCTCCGCATGGCAAGGGCCCAGAACGGCCCCAAACTGCTGGTAGCTCAGGCCAAAACTGTCATGTAAAAACTCCCCAACGATTTGGTGCGTTTGGGGCACAATCCCCTTGACGGCTGAAAAGACATTTTTTGAAGGCAAGAGATCCCGAATGGGCTCAATGGCCTCCGCTAAAAAGGCGGATGGAATGGCCAAAACCAGAATATCGGCCTCTTCCGCCACGGCGCGGATGTCGCTATCCATGTCCAACTTGTCGACATCGAGCTCGACCTCCGATAAATACTTGGGGTTGTGGTGGTGAATTTGAACGTGCAGAATGGTTTCATCGCTGCGCACCCACCAACCGACGCGGTCGTTGTTTTGCGAGAGAATTTTAACAAGGGCCGTGGCCCAAGAGCCGCTTCCTAAGACCGCTATGGATGGATTTTTCCCCATTATTGCACGCGTTCGCTGCGCTGAGCGATATCAACAAAGGTCATTCGAGGGTGCTTTTGCGCTCGCTGCATGATTTCGAGAGCCGCTTCGGTGACTTTGACAAGGCCATCCATATCAATCTTTTCGAGATCGTCCGTGGGGCCGTGGTAGTCTTCGTGCAACCCGGTGTGAAGCATGATGGCGGGGATTCCGGCGCGGACAAACGACGCATGGTCCGAACGCGGGAAGAGCGCAGGGATGTTCTCAATGCCAAACTGGTCACAAGGCATATCCCGCAACACGCTGGCCCATTCATCGGCGGACCCGGTGGCATAGATCATGAGGCTATCCGCTCGATTGAGACGGCCCACCATATCAATGTTGAGCATGTAGGCAAAGTCGTGGACGGGCACCGGGCAGTTTTCGACAAAGTACTTGGAGCCAAGCAAGCCGTCTTCTTCCGCCGAAAAGGCTACGAAAAGGATGTTGCGGCCTTGCACCTCGGGGTAAAGGCTGACCTCACGTGCGAGTTCCATGAGGACGGCTGTTCCGCTCGCGTTGTCATCCGCGCCATTGTGCACTTGGCCCTCAGCATCGGGATCGCGCGATCCCCATTTTCCGAGGCCGACATGGTCGTAATGCGCCCCCACGACGATCGTGGTGGGCTGTCCCAAATCCAAGAATCCTGCAACATTGTAGGCTTCCGCTCCGCGCTCTTGGATGGTGATTTGGAAGCCGATGTCCGCTTGTGATCGACGCAGTTTGCGTACCCATTTTTTTCCGCTGACCAAGGCGACAGGGATGCCTAGGTCGCGCTGGCGTCGAAGCATCATTTGGGTGATGCCATTTCGATGGCCGCGATCCAGGAGGAGAATAGCTTTGGCTCCAGCATCTTTCGCGTTTTTGATGCGCGTGGGCAGGTCCGTGCGGTAGTCCGCGTATTTCTTCTTGTCTCGGGGGGTCAGTTCCCAATCCATGGTGACGATTTGGCCCATCAACTCTAGGCCATCGTAGTGTTTTGTGGCAATGCCGGCATGAATGTAGACCGAACTGCCTTCGAGTGCCCCCGTTTGGCTGTAGGGAAGGACTACCAGGGCGGGAGCGGGGGTCGAGCCGCTATGGACAAACAGGCTGTCGTCGGCAATCCGAACCCAATTACCGCCTCGGGGCAAATGTGCGGGTCGCGGGGCGCTGAATTGCTGGGTAAATCCACCGGGGAAGAAGGGCCGCAGGCCGGCTTCTTGGAAGTTTCGGATGATGTAGGCAACGGCTTCATTCGCTCCTTCGGTGCCGGGAAGGCGTCCTTGGAGGTCATCCGCGGCGAGGAACTCCATATCGCGCTTGAGGCGTTCTCTGGCCTCGGGGCTAAGGGTGCCACATTTGAAGGTTTGGGCCGAAAGACCGACCACACACAGGAGGCCTAAAACGAGGGATAAGCGTTTCATACGCAGTTCAAATATTATCGTTGGCTGCCCCAACTCTGAGGACGGCGGGAGCTCCAATACAGAAGCACAACCCCTACCGTGACGCACGCGTCAGCCAAATTAAAGATGGGCCGGAAGAAGATAAAATAGTCGCCGCCCCAAAAGGGAATCCAGGAGGGCAAAACCCCCTCCCACAAGGGAAAGTACAGCATGTCCACCACATTTCCGAGCAGCATGGGGGCGTATCCGCTGCCCCATTCGGCCACACCGGTGTACATCATCCAGTCGCTGTATTCGGCGGAATAGGTTAGCCCACGATCAAACAGGAGGCCGTAAAACAAGCTGTCTACCACATTGCCCAAAGCGCCAGCTAAGACGATGCCAAAAGAGATCAATACAAAAGGCGTGGCTCCCCCTTGGGCGAGGCGACGCATGTACCAAAGGATTCCGCCAATGGCCAATATCCGAAAGGAAGACAAGGCGTATTTCCCCGCGATGCCGCCCCATTCCATCCCAAAGGCCATGCCGGGGTTTTCGGTAAAATGAAGCTGAAACCAAGAAGTAATGGGATAGCTTTCGCCGAGGGCAAAGGAGGTTTTAATCCAAATCTTGAGCCATTGGTCCAAAAAAACCAAGACTGCAGCGGTAAGGAGGGGCCACTTGAGGGATGCGTTCACCGCTGCTTGAGCTTGGCTTCCATGCTCATCGTGGCGTGAGGAACCAATTTGAGACGCTCTTTTTCAATGCGGTTTCCGGTGACTCGGCACATGCCGTAGGTTTTGTTTTCGATACGGATGATGGCGGCGCGGAGGTCGCGTAAGAACTTCTCCTGACGGGCGGCCAATTGGGCATTCGCCTCTTTGCTCATCGTTTCAGATCCTTCTTCAAAACTCTTGAAACTAGGCGAAGTGTCCTCGGTGCCGTTGTCCATGTTGTTGGTGAACTGCTCCCGAAGAATTCGGAGGTCTTCTTCCGCTTTTTCAATCTTGCCTTGAATCAAAATGCGGAACTCCTCGAGCTCGGCATCGCTGTAGCGTTCGGTCTTGTTTTCCATGATTCCAATGAGTAAAGAGGGCCGAATATACGCAATAGGAATATTAACAACCGGTATCTAGAAGTTAATTCTCAGGCCTTTTCGAGTGCGAGTTCCACCGAATTCCCTTCTAAGTCACTATTCATGCGGAATGTCTGTTCCGGACCGGAGCCAACGACTACAGAATCAGCCAATACTTCCGCACAGAGGTAGGCCTCATAGGCGCGAATGGCCGCTATAGCCTCCTCCGAACCTTGGACCCACAATCGTATGCGGTCGGTTATTTCCAGTCCGCTGTCTTTTCGCAATCCTTGGATGCGGTTGACCGCCTCTCGCGCAAGACCTTCTTGGATCAAAGCGGGGGTTAAGGCCAAGTCGACAGCGAGTGTGGTTCCGCGTTCCGAGGCGACGGCCATGCCCGGGATGTCGTCCGTTTGAACCTCCACGTCTTCCAAACTTAAAGTGAAGGGGCCTTGCGTTAAGTGCAGGGTGTATTCTCCCGCCGATTCCAGGGCGGACAGGGCATCGGGCGATAGGGCGGCGATCGCACTCGCCACCTCTTTCATCTGCGGCCCGGCTTTGGGGCCGAGGGACTTGAAGTTGGCTTTGGCCCGCTTGACAAAGACGCCAGAGGCCTCATCGACTAATTCAATGTGCTTGGCATTGACTTCAGCCAATACAAGGGCCTCCATGGCGCGTACATCGTCGGCCTGTCCCACACTCAAAACAGGAACGAGCACGCGGGCGATGGGCTGGCGGACCCGAATTTTTTCCTTCTTGCGGACGCTAAGCACCAAAGAGCTGAGGCGTTGTGCGAGGGCCATACGGCGCTCCAGGGCGGCATCCACGTAGGCGGCTTCGGACGTCGGAAAATCCGTGGTATGCACGGAAAAGGCATCGGAGTGAAGGTCGCGGTAGAGTTGTTCCGCATAGAAGGGGGCGACAGGCGCCATCAACCGCGCTACGGTGTCAAGGCATTCAAACAAGGTTTGGTAGGCGGCCAGCTTGTCGGGGCCGAGCTCACCCTTCCAGAATCGACGGCGGCACAAACGCACGTACCAATTCGACAATTCGTCTTGGACAAAGTCACTAATGGGCCGGAAGGCACGCGTGGGTTCAAAATCGTCCAAAGCTTCCGTGACATCGGCCGTTAAGCTGTGCAACTTGGAGAGAATCCATCGATCGATTTCTGGCCGTTCAGAGACCGGGATGGGCGCGGCCGAGGGATCAAATCCATCGACGTTGGCGTAGAGCGAAAAGAATCCATAGGTGTTGTGCAGCGTGCCGAAGAACTTGCGCTGAACCTCCTGTACCCCCGCAAAGTCAAACTTGAGGTTGTCCCAGGGCTGGGCGTTGGTCAGCATGTACCAACGCAGCGCGTCGGGCCCATAGTCATCCATGGCTTGAAACGGATCCACGGCATTACCCAAGCGCTTGGACATTTTCTGTCCGTTTTTGTCGAGGACCAGCCCGTTGGAAATAACCGCTTTATAGGCCACGCTGTCGAAAACCAGGCCAGCAATCGCGTGGAGGGTAAAGAACCAGCCACGCGTTTGGTCGACGCCCTCCGCAATGAAGTCTGCCGGGAAAGCGCTGTTTTGGTCGACGGCCTCCTTATTCTCAAAGGGGTAGTGCACCTGCGCATAGGGCATGGCGCCGGAATCAAACCACACGTCGATCAAATCGAGCTCGCGGTGCATGGGGGCGCCGGTGGAGGAGGTCAAAATCCAAGCATCCACGTGAGGGCGGTGCAGGTCTACCTGCGCATAGTTGGCGTCGGAAAAGTCACCTGGAATAAAACCAGACAAGGGATTGTCCGCCATGTGGCCCGCGGCCACGGACTTGTCCAGTTCGTTTTTCAGCCGTTCGATGGAGTCGATCAGGATTTCCTCTTTTCCATCTTCCGTGCGCCAAATGGGCAGGGGGATGCCCCAATAGCGGCTGCGCGACAGATTCCAATCGTTGAGGTTCTCCAGCCAATTCCCAAACCGGCCTGTGCCCGTGCTCGCGGGCTTCCACTGAATCTCTTGGTTGAGCGCCTGCAAGCGCTCTTTGACCGCCGTCGTCTTGATAAACCAGCTGTCCAATGGGTAGTAAAGAACCGGTTTGTCCGTGCGCCAGCAGTGGGGGTAGCTGTGGCTGTATTTCTGAACTTTGAAGGCCTTGCCCTCTTGCTTCAGTTGGATGGATATGCGCTCGTCGGCGCTGAGCTCAGGTTTTTCGCCCTCCGCGTAGTAGTCGTTCTTGACGTACATGCCGGCCAAATCGCCCATTTGAGCCACAAATCGGCCCTGGAGGTCCACCAAGGGCACAGGATTGCCCTGCTCGTCAAGGACCAGCATAGGGGGAACCCCGGCTGCCGCCGCTACGCGTGCGTCATCGGCCCCAAAGGTGGGTGCAGTGTGAACAATGCCCGTTCCGTCCTCGGTGGTGACAAAGTCGCCCGGGATGACTTGGAAGGCGTGGTCCGCGTTCTCGTAAGGAAGGGTGTAGGGAAGCAACTGGGCGTAGCGCAAGCCTACGAGCTCACTGCCCGGGAAGGTTTTGAGCACCGACCAGGGAAGGGCCTTGCCTTCGGGGCCGCCTTCCATGTTCTGGTCTTCCTCACGGAAGTATTTGGAAATCAAAGCCTCTGCCAAGATCACCCGCTGCTTTTCCTTGGTATAGGGATTGAAAGTGTCCACGAGGGCGTAGGCGATCTTGGGCCCGACGGTCAAGGCGGTATTCGATGGAAGCGTCCAAGGGGTCGTTGTCCAGGCCATGATGTGCGCGGGCTCGGTACCAAATAGGGCTTCCGCTTGTGGGCTTGGCGTGACGGCAAACAAGGCTGTGGCCGAAACATCCATGACATCTCGGTAACATCCTGGCTGGTTGAGTTC
>DFSS01000042.1:0-2082 GCA_002381225.1 Flavobacteriales bacterium UBA3431
GTTCCACTCACACCACAGGTATCCCGAACGTAGAACTGATATGGCGTCGAACCATTTAGACCCGTCACCGTAAAAGGATTGGTTGCTGCGGTTACCACCGTGCCGCTACCCGGGGTGAAGCCCGGGCTACCGTATTCCACTTGCCATGGGGCAACGCCGGTGGAGGACCACGATAAAGTCACCGTGGTGGCTGTATTCCCCGTTACCGCTAGACCCGAGGGCTTGGGGCACGAGGGCTTTTCGTATACGTTGACGTCGTCCAAAGCGATGTCGGCCGTTTGGGTCAATACCGTGGTTTTACTGCCCGTCCAGCGAAGCTTGATGGTATCGTCGGCATAGGCACTCAAATCCACAATGGCTTCCAACCAAGCGGCCGTTGAGGACGTTTGCTGTTGGCCCGAAATGGACCACAATGGGGTCCACGATGTGCCGGTTGAAATGTCCAAGGTCAACCCTGAGATATCCGCCCCGTACATGTGGTACCAGAAGGAGAGCTGTGGGGTGTCCAAAGGAGCCAAATCAATCGCTGGACTCGTTAAAATGGTACTCGTGCCCGCGGTAAACGTGGAGGTTTCCGTGTACATGTACTTACCGCCCGCCGCAGGGGTATGGTCGCCACTAGGACCCGTATTCCAGGCCGGGAAAGCCGGAGGCCCTGGCGCCCAGAAGTAGTTCGTTGTCGCATCGCGGTCCCAGCATCCTTGAATCGTTCCAGGCTGGCCCCAAGCCCCTGGCGCCCAGGCGGTGCCGTCAAAGGTTTCCAAGTAGGGGGCTGACACGGGCACGCAGTCCGTGGTGAAACTGACTGGACCAATCCAGGTAGATGATGAACCCACGGAACAGCTGTCCCGCACGTAGGCTTGGTAGGTCGTGTTGGGGCTGAGACCGGTGATCGTACCAGGATTGCCCGAGGCGGTCACGACTGTCCCTCCGCCGGGCGATACGGTGCCTGTACCGTAGCTGATTTGGCTCCAGGTACCCCCACCCGCCAGCCAGGAAAGGGTCGCGGTGGAGGAGGTGACGCCTGCTACCTGAACGTTTGCAGGGGCAGGACAACCCGATCCTTGACGCACGTGAATGTCGTCAATGGCGATGTCGGCAAATTGGGTGAATTGGCTGTTTCGGACCGCTTTGAAGCGAATGAAAATGGTATCGTTGGCCCAGGCTGTCAAGGACACAATCTCGTTGGTCCAAGCGGCCCCTTGCGAGCTTTGTTGCTGTCCAGTTATCGTCTTCACGGTCGTCCATGGACCGGAAGCGCCGGCCTCTTTCACTTGAACTTGAAGACTTCCAATGCCGGTACCGAACATGTGGTACCAAAAGCTCAATTCTGGGCTGCTCACCGTCCCCAGCGAAATCTGCGGGGTGCGCAGCGTAGCATCTGTGTTGGTGCCGGTAAAGCCAATGACATCGCATACGGCGTATTGACTCCGGCCGGAGTGGTCCGAATTTGGTCCGGTAAAGTTGTTCGGGAAAGGAACAGGGTTAACGACCCAGCCATAGCCCGTGGTCGGGCTTCTGGGCCAGCAGTTGGGCCAGCTACCAGGACCTGTCAAGGGCCAGGCCGGTTGCGGGGTCATTTGATCTTGATCGAAGTTTTCAAACCAAGGCAATTCGGCCACACCACACAATGTGCTGGTCGCGTAATAGGGCGTCCAGCTCGATACGGTACCATCCGTGCAGCTATCGCGAACATAAAAATCATAGCCCGTGGAGGGCTCTAGATTGCTGGCCAAAAAGGTGGGACTAGACGTCCAGGCCGAACGCTGCCCATTGCCCAACGCAAACCCAAGTGTTCCAAATTCAATTTGGTGAAAAGCGCCGGTAGCGGAATAACTAATGGTGATGCTCGTGGCGGTGCGGGAGGCTAGCCCTACTGTAGTGGGCGTAGCGCAGCCATTCGCTGGGGTTGATCCCCCCAGGATGAGTAGAGCCAAAACGGCGAGCATGGACAGAGTGTTTTTCATGGGGTGGGTGTGCAGGGCAAAATTAAACAACCAAATTCTACAGCGTGGGTTCAACTCGGCTAACGCAGCACTTGACTGAACGAAAGGGCCTAAATTTGCCTCATGCGAATTTTGG
>DFSS01000042.1:2402-2603 GCA_002381225.1 Flavobacteriales bacterium UBA3431
TGCCATCACCACGCCGAAATCTGCGAGGAAGGGGGCCTCCATATGCATGCCCAAGCGGCACATTGCCAGGCGCACCCATGGCCCTCATTCGTTCATGTTTTTACGTTGGACATCCTTCGCCCACATCTAGGGTCGGTGGTTGTCACCCCCTTGGTAGCATGCCATTCAAACGACCTGTTTGAGGGCACCTTGGTTTTCCGT
>DFSS01000042.1:2901-9585 GCA_002381225.1 Flavobacteriales bacterium UBA3431
ATGCTTATTCCTTTTTTGGCAGGCTTGACCAGCTTGCCGTTTGGGACCGTGGACAGCCTCCCGGACCCCCTTTTTTACATGGAGCTCACTGAAGCTCATGTCTGTGCCTCGGAAGAGGTTTTGGCCCCCAATGAGGCGGCCACCTTTGCGGCTATACGCCCGTACCAACAAGGAGACCCCACCCAAATTCGCCGTATTTCGGCCCAGAGCCCGAGTATTCAATGGGCAAGTGCCGGAGGGCAAAGCCTCAAACCTGTGCTCCGTGGACTCGGTGGAAATCGCGTCCTAACCGCTTTTCAAGGATCGAGATACGACAATCTTCAAGGCGCCGCCGACCACGGTCTCGATTTCCCCTTGCTCGGCGTGGACCATGCCGAAATCATGCTGGGCCCGAACACATTGACTTTGGGTACCGATGCTCTAAGCGGGGTGCTATATTTGACGGATGTCCGGCCGCGATCGACCGAACGCACCGAAATTCAGCTTTACGGAGGCCAAGTGATTCGCGGGCTCCAAGCGAGCCATCATGGGGCAGGTGGAGGGCTTCGCCCCTATTATGTGGGCGCATCCCGCGCTCGAACCTCAGAATACCAAGATGCCCGCGGAGACACGGTGCATGGCTCCGGCGGACAAACGACGGCTATGCGGGCCTTGTGGTCCTGGGGAGAAGTGACCCAGGCCCCAGGCCAGCACAAACTGGCCTTGACCGCTACCTCTCGTCAGCTTGGGATTCCTGAGGGGCCGCTAACCCCGGTGGATACGGCGGATGAGCACACGGAACACATGCAATCCATTGAAGGACTCTATGCCGCGCTTGAGAGCCAATGGCAGGTCGGCCAAACGCGTATTCGCAGCCACCAAGCATTTCAGGACACATACCGACGGGAGGGCGATGGGGAGGAAACGCATTTGGGATTCTCTGTTCGCACGTGGAATTCGACCACGACGTGGACCCACACCCCGATCTCTTCAACTCAAAATCAGAGGTGGCAACGAACGTTTACGGCGGGGATTCAAGGGTTTCGACGGGAAATCAGCCAACTTCCTGAAAGCGAGAACCGCATTTATCCAGACGGCTCCCAATCCTTTGTCGCGGGCTTTGCACATTCCGAAGCGCAGGCGGGACCATGGGAACTTTCTTCGGGCCTCCGGGGAGAGTGGGGGACCTATCCCGTTTGGAGCGCGTTGCTTCGGGCCGCGTTTAGGGCTTCAGACCAGCATCACGGCCAAATACGACTGAGCCGCGGAAGTCGGGCCCCCCAGTGGGAAGAACTGTATGCAGATGGCCGCCACATTAGTGCGGCTCGGATCGAGCGCGGCCAGCCCAATCTAGGGCCTGAACAAGTTTGGAATGCGGATGCCCAATGGCATTTTGACGGCCCCAAGGTGGAGTGGAGCGGCGGGCTTTTTGCCCAATCCTATGACTCCTTTATAGCCCTAAATCCGGTGTGGGAAAATGGCCAATGGTTGTATGAATACGGTTCGGGAGACGCCCAATTGTGGGGGTCTGAGTGGCTGGTACATACCCATCAGGGGCCATTGCATGCCCAATTGACCTATGCTTGGGTCCATGGCCAGCGTGCCAATGGGGAGGCTTTACCGAGTGTAGCCCCCTCGAAATGGGGAATGAATTTCCGCTACGCTCAGTCCGAACGCCGGCGACCCTGGACGTTGGAGCTCTTTGGGGAATATTTTTTGGCCAAGGAACGCTTGGCGCCCAGTGAACAACTCTATTGGGGAACCGAGCGCCTTCCGGGGTATGTGCTTTGGCACGTGGATGCATCCTGGCTTTGGGCTCCAGGGGCGTCCATTCATTTAGGGGTGACGAATCTGTTCAATTCGGCCTATGCGCACCCTTTGAGTTTGGCCCAACAGGTGGGGGTTTTGGAACCCGGAAGACAATGGTCCATGACACTAAGCTATCAGTGGTAAAGGGAGATAGCGGAGAATTGGCGAAGATTTTGTACTTTTGCAGCAACTTCGTGAGCACGACACAGAGGGGACCGCAAGTCCCCTCTTTTGTTCTCATAACTTTTTGATGACCATGACGCACGGGGAATTGGAAACACTGGTACATCAGGAACTCGCAGCCTGCGGGGCTTTCTTGGTGGAATTTAACATGAACGCGGAGAACCAAATCCGGGTCTTTGCGGACATGTTGGAAGGTCATATTTCCATCGACCAGCTGAAGAAATTGAGCCGAGCGATAGAGGGGGCCTTGGGCGAGGATTCGGAAAACTATTCGATTGAAGTATCCTCCCCAGGTATGTTTAGCCCATTCCGTGTGCCGGCCCAATATTCTAAGCATGTGGGCCGGGAAGTCAAAGTAAATCTGGTTCAGGGTGGAGCTACGTTAAAGGGGACCCTTGTGTCCTACGACGGCGAGCAGATCACGCTAAACTGGACGGAGCGCGTACCTAAGCCCTCGGGCAAAGGAAAAATGAACGTAGACAAAAGCGAGGTTGTAGCCTTGTCAGACGTCTCAAAAATTGTATTGGATTTCAAATTCTGATTTTTTCCCAAACCATGGAAAACTTAGCCATCATCGAATCATTCGGCGAGTTCAAAGACGAAAAGAACATCGACCGCGTCACCCTGATGTCCTTCATTGAGGAGGCTTTTCGCGTCCAACTTCGCAAGAAGTATGGCACGGATGAGAACTTCGACGTGATTGTCAACCCCGATAAAGGGGATTTGGAAATTTGGCGCAACCGGACCATCGTAGAAGATGGGGCGGTCGAAGACGACAATGAGCAAATTGCCCTTTCTGCGGCCTTGAAAATCGAACCGGATTTTGAGGTTGGGGAAGAGGTTTCTGAGGAGATTAAAATGTTGGATTTGGGCCGCCGATTCATTTTGGCCTTCCGCCAAACATTGGTTCAAAAGGTCCAAGAGCACGATAGCGGCGAATTGTTCAAGCGCTACAAGGGCATGGAAGGGGAAATTATCTCCGGGGAAGTCCACCACGTGCGCAACCGGGAACTCATCATTTACGACGACCAGCAGAACGAATTGATCCTGCGCCGCGATGAAATGATCCCTGAAAAGGACTTTTTCCGCAAAGGCGATACCGTTCGCGCAGTCGTAAAGAGTGTGGAAATCCGCGGTACGAAGCCCTTCATTTTGTTGAGCCGCACGGCGGATATGTTCTTGGCCAAATTATTCGAGAGTGAAATCCCCGAAGTATTTGACGGCATCATCACCGTGAAAGGTGTAGTGCGAATTCCTGGCGAAAAAGCCAAGGTGGCGGTAGAGTCCTACGACGACCGCATCGACCCCGTCGGCGCCTGTGTCGGCATGAAAGGGTCACGTATCCATGGCATCGTCCGCGAACTCCGCAGCGAGAACATCGACGTGATCAACTACACGACCAACCAGCAGCTCTTCATTCAGCGCGCCCTTTCTCCTGCCAAGATCAGCAACATGGTTATGGACGAAGAGCGTCGTCATGTGGATGTGTACCTCCCCGCCGACCAAGTCAGCTTGGCTATCGGCCGTGGCGGCAACAACATTCGTTTGGCCAGCCGATTGACCGAATATGAAATTGATGTGTACCGCGAGGATGTCGTGCACGAAGAAGACGTTGAACTCTTGGAGTTCACCGATGAAATCGAAGGATGGGTCATCGAGCAGCTCCGCAAGAGCGGCTACGATACGGCCAAGAGCGTCCTGAACGCCGAAATTGAAGACGTGGCTCGCCGCGCTGATTTGGAGGTGGAAACCATTGAAGAAGTTCGTTCAGTTCTGAAGAAAGAATTTGAAGATCAATAATTTTAATCCGTAGCAGCGAAATTTGCCATCTATGAGTAGTTACCGAATTAGTAAGGTTCTCAGTGAGTTGAACATCGGCCTCGATACGGCTGTGGACTACCTCAAGTCCAAGGGCCACGAAGTTGAAAAGAATCGAAACGCCAAGATTGACCAGGCGCAGTACGATCTCTTGCTGGAGAGCTTTGCATCGGATAAAACCAGCAAAGACAAGGCAGAGACGCTCATTCAGCAGAAGCGGGAGGAGAAAGAAGCCATTCAGGCTGAGCGCATAGAGGCGGAAAAGGCCAAGCCGGAAGTGATTCGCGGTACCGCCAAGCTCGATGGTCCCAAAATCTCCGGGAAAATCGATTTGGCACCCAAGGCAAAAGCTGCGCCAGCGAGCCCAGTTGCGGAGAAGCCAGCGGCTCCTGTCGCCCCCGCTGCTCCGGTCGTCGAAAAGGCGCCCCCAGCTCCTGCCCCGGAGAGCCCCGCTATCGAGAAGCCTGCAGACCCTGCGGTGCCCGCGGCCCCTGCTACCCCCGAGAAGGTGGCGGAACCAGCCGCAGAGAAGGCGGCTCCAGCCCCGGCAACCGAAGCTCCAGCTCCGGCCGCACCTGCTGCGCCCGAAGCCCCTGTTTCAGATGGAACACATACCACCCAGTACCAAAAGCTGGATGGCCCCAAACTAACCGGTCAAACGATTGACCTTGCCCAATTCGCCAAGAAGCCCAAAGCTGCGGGCGAAGCCGGCAAGCGCAAACGCATTAAGACAGAAGGTCTCCAAAAACCCGCGGCCGGTGGTGGTCGTACCACAACTGGAGCAGCCAGCGTAGGTGGACCGCGTCGTGACAACACTCGCCCTGGCTTGGGTGCCCGCCGTGGCGCTCCTGCGGCCGCTCCCAAGGAGGTTTCCAAGGAAGATATCGAACGCAAAATCAAGGAGACCCTCGAGAAATTGGGTGGTGGCCGGAAGTCGAAGGGCTCCAAAATGCGCCGTGACAAGCGTGCCGAGCGCACCGAGCGCCGCGAAATGGCGGAATTGGAGCGGATTGAAGGCGAAAAGACTCTCAAGCTCACTGAGTTTGTCACCCTGCTCGAAGTGGCAAACATGATGGGCGTTTCAGCCACGGAAGTGATCTCCACGTGCATGTCCATGGGTATCATGGCTTCCATGAACCAGCGATTGGACAAAGAAACCCTGACCATCGTAGCCGACGAGTTTGGTTACGAGGTGGAGTTTGTGGACGAAGAGATGCAAGAGGTATTCAACGAGGAAGACATCGTCGAAAACCTAGTGCCACGTTCTCCCATCGTCACGGTGATGGGCCACGTAGACCATGGTAAAACGTCTCTATTGGATTTCATCCGAAAGGACAATGTCATCGCGGGCGAAGCGGGCGGCATCACGCAGCACATTGGCGCCTATTCGGTACAATTGCCCAGCGGTCAGCGTATTGCCTTTTTGGACACCCCAGGTCACGAGGCCTTTACCGCCATGCGTGCACGTGGTGCGCAAGTGACGGATATTGTCATCATTGTGATTTCGGCGGACGATTCGGTCATGCCGCAAACCAAGGAGGCCATCTCACACGCTCAGGCAGCGGGAGTACCTATGGTGATTGCAATCAATAAAATTGACCGCCCCGATGCCAATCCAGAGCGGATCAAGGAGCAGTTGAGCCAAATGAACTTGCTCGTGGAAGATTGGGGTGGAAAAATTCAATCCCAGGAAATCTCGGCCAAGTCGGGTCTCAACATCGACAAGTTGCTTGAAAAAGTCTTGCTCGAGGCAGAAATGCTGGACTTGAAAGCCGACCCTGACCGCATGGCAAAAGGCACGGTGATCGAGGCTACCCTCGACAAAGGCCGTGGCTATGTGACGACCTTGTTGAACCAATCAGGAACCTTGCGTGTCGGCGACTACATCCTCGTAGGCCCACATAGCGGCAAGGTGCGCGCTATGATGGATGAACGGGGCAACAAGCTTAAGGAGGCCGGCCCCTCGACGCCAGTGTCCATTTTAGGATTGGATGGCGCACCCCAAGCGGGCGACAACTTTATCGTCATGGAAGACGAACGCGAGGCGAAGAACATCGCGACGCGTCGCCAACAATTGGCGCGCGAGCAGAGTGTCCGATCTCAGAAAAACCTTACACTGGAAGAAATCGGTCGTCGTTTGGCGGTCGGAGATTTCCAAGAATTGAACATCGTTCTCAAAGGCGACGTGGATGGATCCATCGAAGCCTTGGCTGATTCGTTGCAGCGATTGAGCACCGAGGAAATCCAGGTGAATATCATTCACAAAGCGGTGGGTGGAATCACGGACAGCGATGTCTTGCTGGCGTCTGCCTCCAAGGCGGTGATCGTGGGCTTCCAGGTCCGCCCTGCGGCCTCAGCACGTAAGTTGGCGGAGAAGGAGGATATCGAAATTCGCCTTTACAGCATCATCTACGATGCCATCAACGACATCAAGGACGCGATGTCCGGCATGCTATCCCCCGATCTCAAGGAGGAAATTGTATGTACGCTGGAGATTCGCGAGACATTCAAGATCTCCAAAGTGGGAACCATTGCCGGCTGTATGGTCACCGATGGAACCATTACCCGAAATACCCGCGTGCGCATTATCCGCGAAGGCGTGGTCGTATACACCGGGGAATTGGGCTCTCTGAAGCGCTTCAAAGACGACGTCAAAGAAGTCAAGAAGGGCATGGATTGCGGCTTGAACATCAAGAACTTCAACGACATCAAAGTGGGTGACGTGATCGAAGGATTCAAGGAGGTCGAGGTCCAACGCGAGATCTAAGAAAACGCAGACGTTGTCTGTTTAAGGGCTCAAGAGTTGAATGGTGCAAGCCGTTCGGTTCTTAGGCCCTTTTCTTTTGGCTAGGGAGCTAGAAGGCTCGCGCTTCGCCCTGAAGCTAGGAGGCTAGG
>DFSS01000042.1:9957-13378 GCA_002381225.1 Flavobacteriales bacterium UBA3431
CCCTCACAGCCAACGTGAGACCCACGCGATGAGCCCCTTTTTCCAGTCGGTGTAAGGGGGAGACAATAGCATGGTGGGGGACCATCGTCCGCGTCTATAAATGCTTCGGGCATTGGTAAATTCTCGAAAGCCCCAGATGCCATGTGATTTTCCGATTCCTGAGGTGTTTACTCCTCCAAAGGGCAAGCTGGGATGCATGTAGTGCAAATAGAAGTCGTTGATGACCGTGGCGCCAGCGCGGGTGGCCGCGGTGATGCCGTCAGACCAGGAGCGATCATGGCACAATTGATACAGGACCAAGGGGCGTGATCCGCGGTTGACATGCGCAATGGCATCGGCTGTTTCGATGTAGGTAAATACCGGCAAAATGGGGCCAAATATCTCGGAGCAACTGACCGAACTATCCAAGGAAACATCCCATACCAAGGTGAGCGGATAATACTTCTCACTGCGGTTGGGGGCGTCCACTTGCCAAATTTGTGCCCCGGCTGTTCGGGCTTCGGTCACCCACGCATCCAATCGATCCCAGTGGCGTTCATGGACAATGTGCCCAAAATCAGGATTCTCGCTCGGGTGCTCGCCATAGTGGCGAAGAACGCCCGCCTTGAATCCTTGGATAAAAGCGTCGCGTTGGTCGGAACGAACCAAAGCGTAATCGGGAGCAATGCATACTTGGCCGGCATTGAGTCCTTTGGCCCAAGCCACCCGGGCACCGGCAGCCTCCGCCCCGAATTTGGGATGGACAATCACGGGAGATTTGCCCCCGAGCTCCAGGGTTACGGATGTCAAGTAGCGGGCGGCTGAGGCCATGACTTGGCTGCCAATTTGGGGGGAACCCGTAAAGAAGATGTGGTTCCAAGGGTGGTCAATCAGGGCTTTCGCTACCTCCACACCCCCTTCGACCACCACCACTTCCTCCGGGGGAAAGACCGTGGGAATGAGTTTGGCCAAAAAAGCGGAAGTGGCCGGCGAGAGTTCGGAGGGTTTCAGTGCCACAGTATTCCCTGCGGCTACAGCGTAGACCAAGGGCACGAGGCACAAATTAATGGGAAAATTCCAGGGGGATACGATGAGCACCGCCCCTTTGGACTCATACACCACTTCAGCCGACCCAGGAATCAGGGTGATGGGCAACCCGTGCTTTTCAGGACGCATCCAGCGGCGTAGTTGGCCGACCACATAATCAATGCTTGTGGTCACAGGGAGAAGCTCGTTCAGGTCCGTATCGGGTTCCGCGCGGTTCAAGTCCGCCCGCAAAGCGGCGTGGGCTTCAGACCGATGGGCGCGCAAAGCCTTTTTGAGGGCTTGAAGGCGAGCGATTCGCTGGTTAGCACGGGTCCGTCCCAATGCCGGAGCATGGGCATTCAGAGTCGCGTAGAGGGCATCGAGATGTTCCATATTCCCCTTAAACCATCCAATCCGCCTAGCGGTTCATTGTATCGCTTTCGATTTGCCCATCGCGCAAACGAATAATGCGGTGGGCATGCTGGGCAATTTCTTCTTCGTGGGTCACCACGACGAGGGTGTTTCCGGCTTTGTGGATATCATCAAAAAGCCGCATAATCTCCACCGAGGTGGTGCTGTCCAAGTTTCCGGTGGGCTCATCCGCCAAAATCATGGACGGGGTATTCACCAGGGCACGCGCAATGGCTACACGCTGCCGCTGACCCCCAGAAAGTTGGTTGGGACGGTGGTCCATGCGGTCGGCCAATCCAACTTGCATGAGGACTTCTTCCGCACGGGTGACGCGCTCCTCTTTCGTTTTACCTGCATACACGAGGGGTAGTGCGACGTTTTGGACCGCGGTCTGGCGTGGAATGAGGTTGAATGTTTGGAAAACAAAGCCGATTTCTTTGTTGCGCACCGCTGCCAGGTCATTGTCATCCATACGGCTCACATCGCGGCCGGCCAGGGTATAGGATCCCGCCGTAGGAGTGTCTAAGCAACCAAGTAGATTCATCAAGGTGGACTTACCACTTCCGGAGGGTCCCATCAATGCCACGTACTCGCCCTGTTTAATATCCAGGTCTATGCCTTTCAAGACATGGACAGTTTGAGCTCCGAGTTGAAAGTCTCGGGTAATACCACGGAGGGAGATGACAGCGTTGGATTCCATGAAAAGTTAAAGGACAATATTGGTGCCAAGGTAGACCATACGGCCAAAAATGGGTCCCCAGATGCGCGTTGCGTCAAACTGTGTTTGAAAGATGGGATCTGTGGGTAAAAGAGCCGCACCTGTGACCGGATGAACGGCGCCGTCAATCGGATTGACTTGCATGACATTCAGGGCGTTTTCCACCCCCAGGTATACATCGCCGCCTTTCCATTCTTTGCGAATTTGGCCACTCAATAAATTGAATGCGGGCGCCACTTCCAGCGCGGGATAGCTCGCGGGATCCGTCCCAGGAATAGGCTGCTCGCCGTAGCGTTGAAGCGTGGCATCTACCGTCCAACCGCCTTTAAAGTCGTGGCTTCCGTGGGCCATCCAACGGTGCTTGGGGACAAAGGGGGTGGGTAATATGAGATTTTGCGCTACAAATCCGGTCTCATCGAGGTACATGGTGCGCAAATCTTGAAAGCGGTAGGCCAAACGCATTTCCGTGCGCTTGTTCACTTGGTAGGTCAACGCGGCTCCCAGGGTGTTCGAGCTCAACGGCGATGTGGACCCGCCAGAGGCGAACTGCGGATAGAGGTAGCGCTGCCCTGGCGTATAATAGTCTTGAATGACGGCCTGCCCAAACTGGGTCGAATGCGCATCCAGTTGAAGGGATCCGGGCATGTAGTTCCACTCGAAATTCCAAGAATAGCTCAAGCCGGCATTCCAAGCGATCTCCCGAGAATCTGTTGTGCCTCCCCAAACCCATCCGGAGTAGATGGGGTTATGGGCATACCGGACTTGGCGGTTGCTGGCAAAACGGCCCCATTCCTCCGTCAAGGGCAAGGCATTGCGGAAGCCTCGGCCTGCGACAACGCGTAAAGTGTGCCCTTCCTTGGGGGCCCAGCGCAGGTGCAAACGGGGAGAAAATTGGTGGCTTGCGACGGAATTGTAGTCATAACGTGCCCCTAGGACGCCCGTGAATGAAGGATTTGGATTCCACGTCCACTCGGTGGAAAGGCCGATGTTTTGTTCGCCCCAATCGTACAACCCAGAAAGTGATGGATGGGATAAAAGGATGGAATACAAGTCTCTGGAAAAGAGCAAAGCGGAGGTCTGAGCCCAGTTTCCCCACCCTTGTCTGAATAGAACTTGGGCCATGAGGCCGTTCTGTATGCCTTGAAGATCCGTAGGCGAGCTTGAAGGCTTATCCACCCCCATAAATCCGTTCATGGTCTGGCTATAGAGTTGCAGGATGGTTCCAACGGATTGATCGGGATGATCCGGATTGACCCAGCCCATCTTGGAAGTAAATGCAAGGCGTCC
>DFSS01000042.1:13753-14356 GCA_002381225.1 Flavobacteriales bacterium UBA3431
CCTTCCCAGCCATTTTGTCCAAAGTATCGGGCACGGAGCATTCCATTGACTTGGTAACCCAAGGGGTTGTCCATGAAGCCGTCCCCATTGACATCGGTGGCTTGTTGGCGACCGCTGAAATGGCCTAGGCTGGCCACCATCCAACGGTCATTGAGGCGGCGGCCATAGGCTTCATTGAATTCAAAGCGTCCGCCTTGGTTGGCGTATCCGTTTAATAGCACATTGCCCCGCCCTTCCGAGTCTGGCGCTTCTGCCGCGTCCACGAGATCCTCTGGCTTGAGAATTTCGACGTTGATTTGGCCCGTCATGCTCTCAGGCCCGTTGTTGACGGCCCCGATACCTTTGGTCAATTGAATGCTCTGAACCCACGTTCCGGGGATAAAACTTAGGCCCGAATTGGCCAATAAACCCCTTACTAGCGGGGTCATTTCTACTTGAATTTGCGCATACTTGCCCGCCAAGCCAAAAAGTTGGATCTGCTTCGTCCCCGTCACCGCATCCGTGAACGAAACATCAATGCTCGGATTGGTTTCAAAGCTTTCAGAAAGGTTGCAGCATGCGGCTTTTTTAAGTTCTGTGCGAGAAATGTTGAGGTCAAGCGTA
>DFSS01000042.1:14618-15952 GCA_002381225.1 Flavobacteriales bacterium UBA3431
CGGATTTCGTATTGATAGAAAGCCCGGTAGCCTCCTCTCGAACGACCACCTCTTCAATTTGCAAGCTGTTATATAGGCTGGTGTCTACTTGGCCAGAAACCTGAAAGGTCACCCCTATCGCAAGGAGAAGAAATGGCCACTTCATTATCCTCCGTGATGGGAAGAGACCACTTCTTCTTCGCGGTATTTGCAGCAAGCATGGACTTTAGCATAGTCTTCGTCCTTGGCCTTCACTTTCGGGGTATCGTGCCCCACGCTCGCCACAGTTTTGTGCAAATCCATTTCAGATACCATCTTCGGATTGAAGACCACAAAAGTGGCATGGGTCTCCTGATTCCAGTCAGCCGTCCAAACCCCGTCGAGGGCCAACAGCGCTGATTCGATGCGCTTTTCGCACATACCACACACGCCATCTGTTTGGAAGGTGATTTCTACTTTTTTCTGCCCGAAAGCAAGGGTTGGAAGGGCCAGCAAAAGCATGGCTAGAAAGTGATTTTTCATTTGAATGGATTTTGGTAAAGGGTGTCGGTCTCTATGCGGGTGTCAGTTAGGGTATTTAAGAAGGCGACGAGCGCTTGACGCTGGGACAAAGTTAAATTTAGTCCTCGGGTGCTCCCCGAATGCGTTTGGATAAATCCAATCATGCTGGGGTCTAGATTGGGTGAATTTGGCTCAACGCCTGAATTGTAAAATTCGATGACTTGTTCCAAAGTTTGGAAGCGGCCGTCGTGCATGTAGGGAGCCGTGTAGGCGATATTTCTCAGGGAGGGCACTTTGAATTTCCCGTCGTCGGGGGCCAGACCCGTAACCCCTCCAAGCCCAAGGTCTGTTAGAACGCTATCCAGGCCATTGTTCATGAACTTGTGGTTGGTAAAGAGCGCTCCTCCATGGCAATGGAAGCAATCCGCTCCAGGGGTGGGGCTGTTGGGATTGGATTCGCCATTAAAGAGTTGCAAACCTAAAGCCTCTTCCGGCGTGAGGTTCGCCGTACCCTCAATAAACCGGTCAAACTTGCTGTCTCCACCGCTTAAAATGATGAGCATGAATTGTTCCATCGCCAGTCCCATGCGCTCTGGGGTCACTTCTTCGTCTCCAAAAGCTGCAGTGAAGGCGTCTTGGTATCGGGGTTGTCGCTGAAGTTTTTCCACCACGTGCAGGACGTCCTCCTTCATTTCAATCGGGTTGGAAATGGGTTCGAGGCTCTGTTCACGCAAACTGGGCGCACGCCCATCCCAGAAAAAGGTTTGATGCCAAGCGAGGTTGTGCAAAGGCATAGAATTTCGATCCCCCACCGATCCATCTACCCCCACGCTGTAGGCGAGGCCATGGTCGGT
>DFSS01000011.1:0-2867 GCA_002381225.1 Flavobacteriales bacterium UBA3431
CCCCAGGTCGTAGCCTTGTGCGCGGACTTAACTGGCTCCTTAAAAATGGATGCTTTCGCCGCTGAATTTCCCGAACGATTCTTCCAAACGGGTATCGCGGAAGCCCATATGATAGGTATGGCTGCCGGATTGACCATCGGAGGAAGGATTCCCTTTACAGGCACCTTTGCCAACTTCTCCACAGGCCGTGTCTATGACCAAATCCGTCAAAGCGTGGCCTATTCAGGGAAGAATGTGAAGATTTGCGCCTCCCATGCAGGCCTAACTTTAGGAGAGGACGGTGCCACGCACCAAATCTTAGAAGACATCGGCCTCATGAAGATGCTCCCCGGCATGACCGTGATCTCTCCATGTGACTACAACCAAACCAAGGCTGCGACCATCGCGATTGCCGAACACGATGGCCCGGTGTACTTGCGATTTGGCCGCCCCAAAGTGGCCAACTTCACCCCTGCCGACAAGCCCTATGTGATCGGTCAAGCCGATGTCCTGACCCGCGGTGGCGATGTGACGATTTGTGCGAACGGGCACCTTGTATGGGAGGCCCTGGAAGCGGCCAATGCATTGGAGAGCCAAGGCATTCATGCGGAAGTCATTAATTTTTCCACCATCAAGCCCTTGGATTTGGAGACCTTATTGGCCTCCGTCCACAAGACGGGCCGAGTGGTCACGGCGGAAGAGCACCAACGAAACGGCGGACTGGGCGACTCTATCGCTCAGGCCCTGGCCATGCACCGACCCACCCCCATGGAAATGGTCGCGGTGAACGATTCCTTCGGCGAAAGCGGCACCCCGGCGCAGCTTTTGACCAAGTACGGGTTGGATGCTGCCAACATTGTGGCCGCAGTCAAACGGGTGCTCACACGTTAAACCTTTCTCCGCGGCGCAGCATCTTATCACTATGTCCAAGGCCACGGAAGAATCCATCCACGAAGCCTGGTCGTCGCATGCCTACGATCAGGCTTTTTCGTTGATGGCCCAGTGCTACGCTTCGGACTTTTATCGGACGGCCCTGCGCATTGTCCTGGACCATGCCACCGCTCAAGATGTCGTCCAAGAAGCCTCCGTGAAAATGTGGCGCGCCCTCCCAAAATTTAAAGGGGACAGTAAGTTTAGTACCTGGGCCTACCGCATCGTGGTGAATGAAGCACTCGGAACCTTGCGAAAGTCCAAAAACTTCCACCGCAGCCTCGATGGAGTGGACATCGGAGTACCTGATAGCCCATACTTTGAGGCGGACCGTCTACTGGCGGACCTCTACCGCGCCTTGGCCAACCTGCCCGAACGTCAGCGCCTCACCTTTCAGTTGCGCTATTTTGACGCCAAGCCCTATTCCGACATCTCCGAAATCCTCGGTACCAGTGTCGGCGGGCTCAAAGCCAATTACCACCATGCCGTAGAGCGTATTAAAAGGGAAATGAGCGAATTAAACCCTGATTATGACTTTGAATCCAATGAATAAGATGAGCAAGTACGACGGCATACATGTCCCTCCCGAGGCCCACCAGGATTTGGTGGCCCACATGATGGCTGCGATGGATATTTCCCAACGAACCGCCGTTCCTTCTTCACGTCGCCGGATTCGAACCCTCTCTTTGTGGGCCGCTTCGGTGGCCGCGCTTTGGGCCGTGGGGATCTTCCTGTTTACTGATCGCCCGGGTACCGAGTCCGACGTGTGGGTCACCGATGACCTGGCTTGGGAGGTCTTCCAGGCAGGGGAACTGGAACTCAGCGTGGATGAAGCCGCCGCCTTGCTCGATGAATCAGAACTCACTCAAATTTTAGCCGACCTAACCTACTAACCGATGCCCAAAATTGTCCTCTTCTCCCTCCTGACGCTATGGAGCACCCTGCCCGCCATCGCCCAAGGTCCTCCCACGGATGTCCGCGAACGCGTCGAAGCCGCCAAAGTGGGTTTCATCACCCGTGAAGTCAAACTGAGCCCAGACGAAGCGAAAGTTTTTTGGCCGGTCTACGAGGCCTTCCATGCCGAATTGCGCAGCGTCGAAAATGACCCCATGGACCGCGATCGCCGGGAAGCCATCACGGACGATGCAGAAGCCCTAAAGGTGCTCAAATCCATGGAAGCCACCGCCGAAAAGCGGGAAGCCATCCGGAAAAAATACCAAAAGAAATTCTTGGAAATCCTCCCCGCCCACAAGGTGCTCGCCTACTACCGCGCAGAGCGCGAATTTCAGCGACGCTTGAACGAGCGACTTCGCGAGGGACGTTCCGGAGGCGGGCGTCCGGGCGGCCCTGAAGGCCCTCCTCCGGGCTCGGGTGGACGCCGTCCAGGCGGGCCGGGTCCGCAGCGCGGATTCTAACCACGAGGGATCCCCTTTTCCATAGCCCCGTCGGTGCAAACCCTCGGGGCTTTCCTACCTTTGGCCCATGGACCTCCGGCAACTTTTTTTGCGTCACATCGCCCCCACGACGGAATCCCCCTTGGCTTTGGCTTTTAGCCGGGCGGAAGGGGTATTTCTGTACGATGCGGAAGGCCGCGCCTACATGGATTTCATTTCGGGCATTGGCGTTTCCAACATTGGCCATAGCCATCCCGAGGTCGTCGCTGCCGTCCAAAAACAAGCTGCGGACTACATGCACCTGATGGTCTATGGGGAGTACATCCAACAGCCTCAAGTCGGCTATGCCCAGGCCCTCTGTGCCACCCTAGACCCTTCATTGGATTGCGTGTATTGGGGAAATTCCGGGGCGGAGGCCATCGAGGGCGCCTTCAAATTGGCCAAGCGCTGGACCGGACGTACCGAAATCTGTTCATTTCAAGGCAGCTACCACGGCTCAACCCAAGGCGCACTCTCAGCCATGGGCGACGAAACCTTCAAACGGGCCTATCGACCCTTGCTTCC
>DFSS01000011.1:3199-9412 GCA_002381225.1 Flavobacteriales bacterium UBA3431
CCGCCGCGGTCGTGGTCGAAATCATTCAGGCCGAATCGGGATACAAGCCGGTTCCTCCCGCCTATCTATCCGCCCTCCAAGACCGCTGTCGCGCCGTAGGCGCCCTGCTCATTGTCGATGAAATTCAAACAGGATTCGGTCGGTCGGGGCATCTCTTTGCGCACCAAGGGGTGGGAATCACTCCGGACATCCTATGCCTCGGTAAAGCCCTAGGTGGTGGAATGCCCTTAGGGGCCTTTATTGCTTCAGGCGAAAAAATGCAGAGCCTCGCCCAAAATCCCATGCTCGGGCACCTCACCACCTTTGGGGGGCATCCGGTTAGTTGTGCGGCGGGATGGGCGGCCTTTCACGTGTTGCAACGGGAAGGGTGGATCGAGGAAGTGGCCGCGAAGGAATCCCTCCTGCGCCGCGAACTCTCGCACCTCAGTGTAACGGGTAGCCTTTCAGGCCAAGGGCTGCTTCTCGCTCTTCCCCTTGGGGATTTTGACCGCGTGCTTTCCGTCCAGCAAGCCCTCATTCAACAAGGCCTCCTCACGGATTGGTTTTTATTCGAGAATCAAGCCCTTCGCTTGGCACCGCCCTTGTCTATTTCTGAAGAAGAACTTCAGCAAGCTTGCCGCGCCATTCGCCACGCCATACCTTCATAGCCATGAGTGCAGAACGTCCTTCCTCCAATAAGCAGAAACTGGTCAAAGGCTTGATCTTCTTGTCCATTGCTTTCCCCTTCCTCTTTGCGGGTCCCGCCTTTTACTATTGGATCGGTGCGCCGGCCTTGCGGGAAGGCGCCTGGGGCTGGACCGCGTTCATTGTTGTCATGATGTTTTCAGCGGCCGCCTTTGCAGTGCGCGGCATTGCCATGATTTTGGACGGATTTTTCGACCACGAATAAGGGTAACGGGCCCCCTGCTCGGCACCAACCCGCTTGCCCTATTGGATGCCATAAAAAAAGCCGCCCCTTCGGGCGGCTTTCTTCGTTTTATGCTTGTCCCGTTGGACCCCCAAACTGAATGGGGACATGCGGTTGCTCTGTTTCCGTGATGGCTCCATGGCTCGCTTCAAAGCGCTGCACATTTTCTTCCATCGCGCGAATCAAGCGCTTGGCATGTTGGGGAGTCAGAATGACCCGTGCCTTCACGCGCGCCTTGGGAAGTCCGGGCATCATTTGAATGAAGTCCAGAACAAACTCTGAGGGCGAGTGATTGATGACCGCCAAATTGCTGTAGATACCCTCCGCCATTTCAGGCGAAAGCTCAATCTGCAATTGGTTTTCGGGCTCTGTGCTCATATCCGATTATTCCGCTGATTCAACATCCACGGCGTGGCTCGACATCATTTGCTCGTATTCGTCCTTGCTGCCTACTACAGACGTGTAGTAGCGCTTGAGGCCTGTTCCGGCGGGGATGCGGTGACCCACGATGACGTTTTCCTTCAAACCATCCAAGGTGTCGACCTTCGCAGCGATGGCTGCTTCGTTCAATACTTTGGTGGTCTCCTGGAACGACGCCGCAGATACCCATGACTTCGTTTGCAATGATGCACGCGTGATACCCTGCAAGATGAGCTTGGCCGTCGCAGACTGTGCGTCACGCGCTTGAACCAAGGCCTTGTCGGCACGCTTCAACAGAGAATTCTCATCGCGCAAGCGGCGAGAAGAAATCATCATACCTGGCTTCAGTGTTTCGCTGTCGCCGGCATCTTCCACCACCTTCTTATCGAAGATGCGGTCGTTTTCGTTGATGAAGTCAATGGTGTGCTCCAAGTGGCCTTCCAAGAAGGACGTGTCGCCCCCATCCACAATCTCCACTTTGCGCATCATCTGACGAACAATCACCTCAAAGTGCTTGTCGTTGATCTTCACGCCCTGAAGACGGTAAACTTCTTGAATTTCATTCACGAGGTACTCCTGAACCGCCGTCGGACCTTGAATGGCCAAAATATCGGCAGGGGTAATCGCTCCATCGCTCAAGGGGGATCCAGCCCGAACAAAATCGTTTTCTTGTACCAAGATTTGCTTGGACAAGTTGATCAAGTACTTGCGCTGCTCACCGGTACGGCTTTCGATCATGATTTCACGGTTACCGCGCTTGATCTTACCGTAGGACACGGTGCCATCAATCTCGGCCACGACAGCTGGGTTCGATGGGTTACGTGCTTCAAACAATTCTGTCACACGGGGAAGACCACCGGTGATGTCACCAGACTTCGCTCCCTTACGTGGGATCTTAACCAACACCTTACCAGACTTGATGTCCTCGCCTTCGTCTACCATCAGGTGTGCGCCGACAGGCAGGGTGTAATGCTTGATTTCGTTGCCTTTCTTGTCCACAACTTGAAGCATGGGAACCAGCTTCTTGTTGCGGCTTTCAGAGATGACTTTGTCTTGGAAACCAGTTTGCTCGTCGATTTCGACCTTGTACGTCACACCTTGAACGATGTCCATGTACGCAATCTTACCTGTATGCTCGGAGATGATGACCGCATTATAGGGGTCCCACGTACAAATCACGTCGCCTTTCTTCACTTTGGATCCACCCTTCACAAGGAGGGTTGAACCGTAAGGAATATTGGCAGTCATGACTGCAATGCCGGTCTTGGCATCAACCACGCGCATTTCGCCCGTACGTCCGATGACAATTTCCGCTTTCTCACCGTCCGCTCCTTCGCTGGCGACCGTACGAACCTCCTCGTATTCGAGGATGCCATCGAATTTGGCCATCAAGCTGCTGATTTCCGAAACGTTACCGGCCGTACCACCCACGTGGAAGGTACGAAGCGTCAACTGTGTTCCCGGCTCACCAATGGATTGGGCGGCGAGAACACCTACAGCTTCACCCGTTTGCACGCCTTTGGCTGTGGCCAAATTGCGGCCGTAGCATTTCGCACAGATACCGCGCTTGCTTTCACAAGTCAAGGGTGAACGAACTTCTACCGTTTCAATGGGGCTCTCTTCAATCTTGTCCGCAATGATGTCAGAGATCATCTCACCCGTACGTACATACACTTCACCGGTCAAAGGATTGATTACGTTGGCCAAGGATACTCGGCCTGCAATGCGCTCCTTCAATGTTTCAACGACTTCTTCGTTCTTGCGCAAAGCCTGGATTTCCAGACCGCGAAGCGTTCCACAGTCGTCTTCATTCACGATCACGTCTTGAGCGACGTCGTGGAGACGACGGGTCAAGTAACCCGCGTCAGCCGTCTTCAAGGCCGTATCCGCCAGACCCTTACGGGCACCGTGCGTAGAAATGAAGTACTCCAAGATGGAGAGTCCCTCTTTAAAGTTTGAGATAATTGGGTTTTCAATGATCTCACCACCCGATGAACCGGACTTCTGAGGCTTGGCCATCAAACCACGCATACCGGAGAGCTGACGAATCTGCTCTTTCGATCCACGGGCTCCTGAATCCAACATCATGTAGATGGGGTTGAATCCTTGGCGGTCATTGATCAATTGGTTCATCGCAGCTTGAGTCAAACGCGCGTTCGCGTTGGTCCAAACGTCAATGACCTGGTTGTATCGTTCGTTGTTCGTGATCAGACCCATGTTGTAGTTCATCAAAATGCTCTCCACTTCTGTGTTGGCATCTGTAATGAGGCTGGTCTTGATCTCAGGAACCTGAATGTCACCCAAAGAGAAGGACAATCCACCGCGGAAGGCGTTGGAGTAACCCAAATCTTTCATGTCATCCAAGAACTTCGCAGTACGGGGTACGTCCGTGCGGGTCAAGATGCGCGCAATGATTTCACGCAATGCCTTCTTCGTCAACAATTCATTGATGAAGCCGACCTCCTTGGGAACCACTTGGTTGAAAAGGACGCGGCCGACGCTGGTTTCAATCACTTTGTAAACCAATTCTCCATTGTCGCCGTCCACGAGGGTACGCACTTTCACAATGGCGTTGAGGTCTACGCGCTTTTCATTGTATGCAATGTTCACTTCCTCCGCGGAGTAGAAGGTCATGCCTTCGCCCTTGACGGGATCTCCGGGTAGGTTGCGCTTGGCCTTGGTCATGTAGTACAGACCCAAGACCATGTCTTGTGAAGGGACCGTGATAGGTGATCCGTTGGCCGGATTCAAGATATTGTGCGAGGCCAACATCAAGATTTGGGCTTCCAAGATTGCGGCAGGGCCCAAGGGCAAGTGCACAGCCATTTGGTCACCGTCAAAATCCGCGTTGAAGGCCGTACAGGTCAAGGGGTGCAGCTGAATAGCCTTACCCTCGATCATCTTGGGCTGGAAGGACTGGATACCCAGGCGGTGAAGCGTCGGAGCACGGTTCAGAAGAACGGGGTGGCCCTTCATCACGTTTTCCAAGATATCCCACACAACCGCTTCGCGCTTGTCGATGATTTTCTTCGCAGACTTCACCGTTTTCACGATTCCGCGCTCAATCAACTTGCGAACGATAAACGGCTTGTAGAGCTCAGCAGCCATGTCCTTGGGAAGACCACACTCGTGGAGCTTCAAGTCAGGTCCGATAACGATGACCGAACGTGCCGAATAGTCCACACGCTTACCCAAGAGGTTTTGGCGGAAACGACCCTGCTTGCCCTTCAAGCTATCGCTCAAGGACTTCAAGGGACGGTTGCTTTCCGTCTTGACCGCACTGGCTTTGCGGGTATTGTCAAACAAGCTGTCGACCGACTCTTGAAGCATGCGCTTTTCGTTGCGCAAAATCACTTCAGGTGCCTTGATCTCCAACAAACGCTTCAAACGGTTGTTGCGGATGATCACACGGCGGTAGAGATCGTTCAAATCCGAGGTCGCGAAACGTCCACCATCCAAGGGCACTAAGGGGCGCAATTCGGGCGGGATAACGGGGACCACCTTGATGATCATCCACTCGGGCTTGTTCTCCAAGCGCACATTGGCGTCGCGCATGGCTTCCACCACTTGTAGACGCTTCAATGCCTCTTGCTTACGTTGTTGAGAGGTCTCACGGTTCGCGCGGTCGCGCAAATCGTATGACATGGCATCCAAGTCCAAACGCTGAAGCAACATCAACATAGCCTCCGCGCCCATTTTGGCGATGAACTTGTTGGGATCGTTGTCATCCAGGTATTGGTTCTCCATGGGCAAGCGGTCTTGGGCGTCGAGGTACTCCTCTTCGGTCAAGAACTGCATGTGCTCAAAAGGATTGCCTTCATTATCGACCGCCTCACCCGTCTGAATGACGATATAGCGCTCGTAATAAATGATCATGTCCAATTTCTTGGTGGGAATACCCAAAAGGTATCCCAACTTGTTGGGCAAGGAACGGAAGTACCAGATGTGCGCTACAGGCACCACCAAGTTGATGTGGCCAATGCGCTCACGGCGTACTTTCTTCTCCGTCACTTCCACACCACAACGGTCACACACGATGCCCTTGTAGCGGATGCGCTTGTATTTACCGCAAGCACATTCGAAATCCTTCACAGGACCGAAAATGCGCTCACAGAACAAGCCGTCGCGCTCGGGTTTGTGGGTGCGATAGTTGATCGTTTCGGGCTTCAGCACTTCACCGCTGGAGCGCTCCAAAAGGAATTCAGGAGAAGCCAATCCAATGGTGATGGAGTTGAAGCTGCCTGAGGTTTGCTGTTCGATTTTTCGCATGGTATTCTAAATGAGGTTCCCGAAGGGTCGGATTAGTCTAAGGATACTTTCAAGCCAAGGCCTTGCAACTCATGGAGCAAGACATTGAAGGATTCAGGAATACCTGGTTCAGGCATCCGGTCGCCCTTCACAATGGCTTCGTAGGTCTTCGCACGTCCAACGACGTCATCCGACTTCACCGTCAAGATTTCACGCAGGATGTTGGAGGCGCCAAACGCTTCCAAAGCCCAAACTTCCATCTCACCAAAACGCTGTCCACCAAACTGTGCCTTACCACCCAGCGGCTGCTGTGTGATCAGAGAGTACGGTCCAATAGAACGTGCGTGCATCTTATCGTCCACCATGTGGCCGAGTTTTAACATATAGATGACCCCTACCGTCGCCTTTTGGTCAAACGCCTCGCCGGAACCGCCATCATACAATTGCGTGTGTCCGAACATGGGGATGCCTGCGGCTTCCGTGTGCTGGGTGATTTCATCCAAGGTTGCTCCGTCGAAAATCGGCGTTGAGAATTTCTGACCCGTCTTCAGACCAGCCCAACCCAACACGGTCTCATAGATCTGACCGATGTTCATACGAGAAGGTACACCAAGCGGGTTCAAGACGATATCCACGGG
>DFSS01000011.1:9747-17421 GCA_002381225.1 Flavobacteriales bacterium UBA3431
CCGTGGCGACCTGCCATCTTATCACCTACTTTCAGCTTGCGCTTTTTAGCGATGATCACTTTGGCCATCTTCACGATACCTGCAGGCAATTCGTCTCCTACGCTGATCGTGAATTTGCGTCGGCGGTGTACACCGGCGACATCGCTCACCTTGATCTTGTAGTTGTGGAGCAGATTGTCGATGAGTTTATTCTTCTCATCGTCCGTGGTCCAGGTTCCGCCCGTCAGGTGCGTGTAGTCTTCTACCGCATTTAGCACTTTCAAGGTGAACTTGGTGCCTTTGGGGATCACCTCTTCGTTCAAGTCGTTGGTCACGCCTTGGGCGGTCTTGCCGCTGACTAATTTGGCCAACTTCTCAATAAAGGTGGTGCGGATCTCCTCCAACTGGGTGGCGAATTCCAAATCCAACGCTTCCAATTCCTCCTTGTCGCGAACACGCTGGCGCTTGTCCTTCATGCTGCGGCTGAAGAGCTTTTTGTCGATCACCACTCCACTCAAAGAGGGAGAGGCCTTCAAGGAAGCGTCTTTCACGTCACCCGCTTTGTCACCAAAGATGGCACGCAAGAGTTTCTCTTCTGGAGAAGGGTCGCTTTCCCCTTTCGGCGTGATTTTACCAATGAGGATGTCGCCCGGATTGACTTCAGCTCCGACACGGATAATACCGTTTTCGTCCAAGTCTTTCGTCGCTTCTTCACTCACGTTGGGGATATCGGCGGTCAATTCCTCCATGCCCAACTTGGTGTCGCGCACGTCGAGTGTGTATTCGTCGATGTGGATGGAGGTAAAGATGTCTTCGCGGACAACGCGCTCGTTGATCACGATCGCATCCTCGAAGTTGTACCCCTTCCAAGGCATAAAGGCCACCAATAAGTTGCGGCCCAAAGCCAATTCACCGCCTTGTGTGGCATAACCCTCACAAAGAACCTGGCCCAAGTCCACGCGCTCTCCCGCCGAAACAATCGGCTTCAAGTTGATCGTGGTGCTTTGGTTGGTCTTCAAGAATTTGGTCAATGGGTAGGACTTTGTGGCCGGCTCGAAGCTGACCAATTCTTCGTCCTCCGTGCGATCGTATTCGATCACAATTTCATTGGCGTCCACGTAGCGAACCGTACCAGGCCCTTCCGCATTCACCAAAACGCGCGAGTCGTGGGCCACTTGACGTTCCAATCCGGTTCCCACAATCGGGGCCTCGGGGCGGAGCAAGGGCACCGCCTGGCGCATCATGTTTGATCCCATCAAAGCACGGTTGGCGTCGTCGTGCTCCAAGAACGGAATCAAAGAAGCCGAAATCGAAGCGATCTGGTTGGGGGCTACGTCCATCAAATCGACTTTCGCGGGCTCTACAACGGGGAAATCGCCCTCGTCGCGTGCTTTGATTCGATCGTTGACAAACGTGCCATTTTGGTTCAATGGGGCATTCGCCTGAGCAATGACTTTCGCCTCCTCTTCCTCGGCAGAGAGGTACAAGGGAGCAGAGCTCAATTTCACTTGACCGTCCTCTACTTCGCGGTAGGGTGTTTCGATGAAGCCCATGCTGTTCACCTTCGCGTAGACACAGAGAGAAGAAATCAAACCGATGTTGGGTCCTTCTGGCGTTTCAATGGGGCAAAGGCGTCCGTAGTGAGTGTAGTGGACGTCACGAACTTCGAAGCCGGCGCGTTCGCGGCTCAAACCACCGGGTCCGAGAGCGGACAGACGGCGCTTGTGCGTGATTTCAGACAAGGGGTTTGTCTGGTCCATGAATTGGCTCAGCTGATTTGTTCCAAAGAAGGAATTGATCACTGAACTCAAGGTCTTGGCGTTGATCAGGTCGATTGGCGTGAATACCTCGTTGTCGCGCACGTTCATTCGCTCACGGATGGTACGAGCCATGCGGGCTAAGCCCACACCAAATTGATTGGCCATTTGCTCACCTACCGTACGAACACGGCGGTTAGACAAGTGGTCGATGTCGTCAATCTCGGCCTTTGAGTTGATCAACTCAATCAAATACTTGATGATCGAGATGATGTCCTGCTTGGTCAATACCTGCTTCTCCTTCTCGATTTCGAGATTGAGTTTCTTGTTCAAGCGGTACCGGCCTACTTCACCCAAGCTATAGCGCTGCTCGGAGAAGAAAAGTTTGTCAATGATGCCCCGCGCGGTCTCCTCATCCGGTGGTTCAGCATTGCGCAGTTGACGGTAGATGTGCTCCACGGCCTCGATTTCCGAGTTCGTGGGGTCCTTCTGCAACGTATTGTAAATGATGGAGTATTCTCCCTCAATAATATCTTCTTTATGCAACAAAATCGTCGCAACTTCCGCCTCCAAGATCATGTCGACATGCTCCTTCTCCAGGATGGTGTCGCGATCGAGGATCACCTCGTTGCGTTCGATGGATACAACTTCTCCGGTATCTTCATCCACGAAGTCTTCGATCCAGCTCTTCAAGACACGCGCCGCCAATTTGCGGCCGACTGTGCGCTTGAGGCCTGCCTTTGAAACTTTCACTTCTTCGGCTAGGTCAAAAATCTCCAAGATGTCCTTGTCGCGTTCGTATCCGATCGCGCGGAAAAGAGTGGTTACGGGCAACTTCTTTTTCCGGTCGATGTACGCGTACATGACGTTGTTGATGTCCGTAGCAAATTCAATCCAGCTACCCTTGAAGGGGATGACACGTGCCGAGTACAACTTGGTGCCGTTCGCGTGGAAGCTTTGGCCAAAGAAGACACCGGGCGAACGGTGCAGCTGGGAAACAATTACACGCTCGGCTCCGTTCACAATGAACGTACCGCGTGGGGTCATGTAGGGAATGGTTCCCAAGTACACATCCTGGACGATGGTTTCAAAGTCCTCGTGTTCGGGGTCCGTACAGTAAAGCTTGAGACGTGCCTTGAGAGGTACGCTGTAGGTCAGCCCGCGCTCGATGCATTCCATCTCGCTGTAACGGGGGGGATCTACGAAATAATCAATGAATTCCAGTACAAACTGGTTGCGGGAATCCGTAATGGGGAAGTTTTCATTGAAGGTCTTAAACAAGCCTTCATTCGACCGATTTTCCGGTTTGGTATCGATCTGAAAAAAATCCCGGAACGACTTGATTTGGATATCAAGAAAATCCGGGCAATCCGCCTGTGCGAAGGTTGAGGAGAAATTGATTCGCGATTGAACGTGCGCCATGGAGCTCGACAGATTGATGAATATGATTTGAAATACGAAAAGGTTTAGGCCTTGAAACAGCGTTTCAAGGGCCTAAACCTGAGTGGTTGACAGGGCTCTTACTTGAGCTCTACTTCAGCACCAGCCTCTTCAAGTTGCTTCTTGAGGGCTTCTGCTTCGTCTTTGCTAACGCCTTCCTTGATAGGAGCAGGAGCAGCATCAACGGCGTCCTTCGCTTCTTTCAAGCCAAGTCCAGTCAATTCTTTAACGACCTTCACGACGGCCAACTTAGAAGCGCCAGCGCTCTTAAGGATTACGTCGAAAGAAGATTTCTCTTCAGCAGCAGCTTCGCCACCGCCAGCAGCGGGAGCAGCTACAGCTACAGCCGCAGCAGCGGGCTCGATGCCGTATTCTTCTTTGAGGTAGTTTGCGAGTTCATTAACTTCTTTCACGGTCAGGTTGACCAAAGAGTCTCCGAGGTTTTTGATATCAGCCATTTTGGTTGAGTTTGAGATTTCTAATTAAAATGCACGTAGTTGGAAGCGTGAGTGCGTACAGGGGTTAGGAATTGCGCTCTTCCAGCGCCTTGATCAAACCAGCGATGGTTTGACCACTGCCAGCCTGGAGGCCCGAAACAACATTCTTGATTGGGCTCTGCAACAACAGGATAACGTCCCCAATCAATTCGTTCTTCGACTTCAAGCTGGTCAATGCATCAAGCTGAGTGTCGCCAATGAAAATGGCTTCCTCGACATAGGCTCCCTTCAAGATGGGCTTTGGGCTCTTCTTGCGGAATTCCTTGATCAATTTAGCGGGGGCATTGCCTGCCTCAGCCATCATGATGCTTGAGTTGCCCTTGAGGACGTCCGAGAGCTCACCAAAATCCTTGGTGGAGCGCTCCATGGCCTTCTTCAAGAGGGCGTTCTTGACCACGGTCATTTTGATGTCGGCTTTGTGGCAGGCACGACGCAAGTTGCTCGTGTTTTCTGCATCCAATCCGGCAATGTCCGTGATGTACACCGTTGCGGTAGATTCTAGCGCAGCGGTGAGATCTTCGATGAGTTGATTCTTTTCTTCGCGGGTCATAGGACTATCGCATTAGGCGTTTTTCGCTTCAACGGGAACACCAGGGCCCATGGTAGGGCTCAATGTGATGCTCTTGATATAGGTACCCTTGGCAGAGGTAGGCTTCAAACGAACCAAAGTCTTGATGACTTCATCCGCATTTTCCTTGATTGCCTCGGCTGTGAAAGACACCTTGCCGATTCCGGCGTGTACGATGCCATAACGGTCCACCTTAAAGTCAATTTTACCAGCCTTCACTTCTGCAACCGCTTTGGCTACATCCATGGTGACCGTACCAGACTTGGGGTTGGGCATCAATCCACGGGGGCCGAGAACACGGCCCAAGGGACCGAGTTTGCCCATCGCAGCGGGAACGGTGATGATGACATCGATGTCCGTCCATCCGCCCTTGATTTTATCCAAGTACTCGTCCATACCGACGAAGTCTGCACCCGCTTCTTTCGCTTCAGCCTCCTTATCAGGAGTTACCAAGGCCAAAACACGGATGGACTTACCTGTACCGTTTGGAAGGCTAACCACACCGCGAACCATTTGATTGGCTTTACGGGGATCTACGCCCAAACGGACTGCCAAGTCGACAGATCCATCAAATTTGGTGGTGCTCACTTCTTTGACCAAGGCAGACGCCTCATCCAAAGAATACAATTTGCCGGGAACAATTTTATCCTCAGCGGCCTTTTGCTTTTTTGTCAATTTTGCCATGATTCTGAGGATTAATTGTTGCTCGGTTTCGTTCCGGTTACGGTTAAGCCCATGCTTCGAGCCGTTCCCGCGACCATTGACATCGCCGAGTCCATTGTGAAGCAATTCAGGTCTACCATTTTATCTTCAGCAATCGCTTGAACTTGAGCCCAAGTAACCTTACCGACTTTCTCGCGGTTAGGTACTCCGGATCCGCTCTTAAGCTTCGCCGCTTCCAATAATTGAACAGCCACTGGGGGTTGCTTTACGATGAAATCAAAAGACTTGTCTGTGTATACCGTAATAACAACGGGCAACAGCTTGCCTTGCTTTTCCTGCGTACGTGCATTGAACTGCTTGCAGAATTCCATGATGTTGACACCCTTCGCACCCAAGGCAGGACCTACGGGAGGTGAAGGGTTTGCGGCACCACCACGAACTTGCAGCTTGATCATCGCACTGATTTCTTTCGCCATATTCTGTTGTTCGTATTTGCTTTATTTGACAGCTTGTTGTGTTCGTTCGCAGTTGGAAGCTCTGCTTCAGAACGGACGGGAGCTCACACCGTTTTAACTTTCTTTTTCGACTTGCATGAAGCTGAGCTCAAGCGGCGTGCGGCGGCCAAAAATTTTGACCATCACTTCCAGCTTGCGCTTGTCTTCGTGAATTTTTTCAATAGAGCCAACGAAATCGCGGAAAGGACCGTCGATAACCTTGACTGATTCGCCCAAAACGAAGGGAATCGAAACCTGCTCGGCAGATTCCGCCAATTCGTCGACCTTGCCCAACATGCGATTGACTTCGCTGAGACGCAAGGGAGTGGGTTCGCCGCCTTTGGTCTCACCCAAGAAACCAATGACGCCGGGGATATTTTTGAGGGTGTGAACCAACTCACCAGTCAACACGGCTTCCACCATGATGTAACCTGGGAAGAAATTGCGCTCCTTGAGCACTTTCTTGCCGTTGCGGATTTGGTACACTTTTTCGGTTGGAATCAATACTTGACCCAACAAGTCAGACATGCCCGTACGGGCCATCTCCGTCTCAATGTAATGCTTGGTCTTGGTTTCCTGGCCACTAATAGCCCGAACCACATACCATTTCATTCCTTCGTTTACACTCATCAGATTACGCAAAGAGGGTATATACGAAGTCAAACACTTGGGTAATCACTTTGTCCATGGCAAAAATGGCCAAAGCAAAAACCAACGAACCCGCAATCACCACAAGGGTGCTCTTTTGCAAGCTGATCCATGTAGGCCAAGTCACGCGGTGCATGAACTCGGAGTAGGAGTCTTTGAGATATTGACGAATAGTTTCCATGGGATTCCCTAGGTTAAACGTTGATTGCACGGGTGGAGAGATTCGAACTCCCATCAATGGTTTTGGAGACCACTATTCTACCCTTGAACTACACCCGTAGATGGAAAAAGGCATCCCGGAAAATCCGGGATACCTTACTTCCTTCTTTGATGTACAATTACCCGATGATCTCGGTAACTTGACCAGCACCTACGGTGCGACCACCTTCGCGGATAGCGAAGCGGAGACCCTTGCTAACAGCAACGGGAGCGATCAAGTTTACGTCGATAGACAAGTTGTCACCAGGCATAACCATCTCAACTCCAGCGGGGAGCATGATTTCGCCCGTAACGTCTGTCGTACGGAGGTAGAACTGGGGACGGTACTTGTTGTGGAAAGGAGTGTGGCGACCACCTTCTTCCTTCTTCAAGATGTAGACCTCAGCCTTGAATTTGCTAGCAGGCTTCTGTGAACCTGGCTTGCAGACTACCATACCGCGGCGGATGTCCGCCTTGTCGATACCGCGCAACAACAGACCTACGTTGTCACCTGCTTCACCGCGATCCAAGATCTTACGGAACATTTCAACACCTGTAACGGTAGAAGTCAATTTCTCGTCACCGAAACCGATGATATCCACTGCGTCACCAGTCAAGGCAACACCCGTTTCGATACGACCGGTAGCAACCGTTCCACGACCCGTGATGGTGAATACGTCTTCGATAGGCATCAAGAAAGGCTTGTCGATTTCGCGCTCTGGCTCCTCGATCCACGCATCAACAGAGTTCATCAACTCCATGATGGTGTCTACCCACTTCTGCTCACCGTTCAAACCACCGAGGGCCGAACCTTGGATCACAGGCGTGTTGTCGCCGTCATACTTGTAGAAAGTCAACAAGTCACGGATTTCCATTTCAACCAACTCGAGGAGTTCCTCGTCGTCGACCATGTCCACTTTGTTCATGAACACCACGATACGGGGTACACCAACCTGGCGAGCCAAAAGGATGTGCTCGCGGGTCTGAGGCATAGGACCGTCCGTAGAAGCCACAACCAAGATTGCGCCGTCCATTTGGGCAGCACCCGTTACCATGTTCTTTACATAGTCAGCGTGACCAGGGCAATCCACGTGAGCATAGTGGCGGGCAGCCGTTTCATACTCTACGTGAGCTGTGTTGATCGTGATACCACGCTCTTTTTCTTCAGGAGCTGCGTCGATAGAATCGAAGCTACGCGCCTTAGAAAGACCTGCATTCGCCAATACCGTAGTGATGGCGGCCGTCAGGGTTGTTTTACCGTGGTCAACGTGACCGATGGTACCGATATTCAAGTGCGGCTTGTTCCGCACGAAATTCTCCTTTGCCATTTGTTTTAAGATTAAGTGATTGAACCCAAAGAAAGAAGTCGTTGATTGAGCCAATGAGGGGAATTGAACCCCTGACCTTTTCCTTACCAAGGAAACGCTCTA
>DFSS01000011.1:17679-46662 GCA_002381225.1 Flavobacteriales bacterium UBA3431
CTACCCCTGAGCTACATCGGCTGATGTGTCATGAGCGGAAGACGGGGTTCGAACCCGCGACCCTCAGCTTGGAAGGCTGATGCTCTACCAACTGAGCTACTTCCGCGTTTGTGTTGTGGGAGTGGATGGACTCGAACCAACGATGTCTTCCGACGACAGATTTACAGTCTGCTGCAATAGCCACTATGCGACACTCCCAAATTTGATATGCCCTAAAAGATTGACGTAATGCTTGGTTGAGCTTCGAGCCAGCAGAGGGACTCGAACCCCCGACCTACTGATTACAAATCAGTAGCTCTACCAACTGAGCTATGCTGGCAAAAAGTAAAGGACAAGCGGTCCCAAGCAGTGCGTCAAAAAAGAACGTTGCTGCATAGCAGCTTTCCCGCTATTTTCAAACGGACTGCAAATGTAGAAAATAAAAGGATGTCTACAAGCGGTCTCTAACGCTTTTTCGCAGACAAGTTTTTCCCCTTGCTGCGCTTGACGATTCGGCGGAGTGCCAACATGGCTAAACTCACCGATTTCTCAAAGGTCTTGGCCTCCTTTTTCACCACTACTTCCTTGCCAGGTAGATGAATGCATACTTCGGCAATCTTGTTTTCATGCATGTGGTTGTTGTCCAAGCGCAAGAAGACCGTGGCTGCGGATACGCGGTTCGAGACCTTGGTGACCGTTTCTACTTTGGACTGGATGTAGGAAAGAAGGCGCTCGCTGGCTTTGAAGTGAACGGAATGGACTGCAACATTCATGAGACAAGAATTTTACCTGCACCCTATCGGCCTTTGGGATGCGATTGATGATATACACGCTTTAACTGCTCCATGGAAGCATGCGTGTATATCTGCGTGGCCGACAAATTCGCGTGACCCAAGAGGCTGCGAATCGCAGATAGATCTGCTCCCATGTCTAGCAAATGCGTGGCAAACGTATGCCGCAAGATGTGCGGACTCTTTGTCTCGACGGTGCTAGTCCCTTGAAGATACGAATGAACGACGCGGTATACAAGCCTTGGAGACAAGGATTTTCCCGAATCCGAGGAAAAAACGGGAGCACTCGGCCCCAGCAAGGGCCACACGAGCAGATATGCGCCATAGGCCTCCGCCCAGGCAGGCAGCACGGGCAACTGACGTTCTTTGTTTCGCTTGCCCACCACCCGGATCGTGCCTTCTCGCACATCCACGTCGCTGTGCTTAAGGCCGATCAACTCCGCCCGTCGCAGTCCAAACGCATACAGGGTAAAGAGCAAGAATTGATCGCGCTGGCCTTCCCGGGTAGCAGGGAAGAGGTTGGGATCTAGCAGGGCTTCCACTTCATCGGTAGTCAGCGCACGAACTAAGCGCTTTTTTTCCTTGAGCGCCGGAATGCCCAGCGCCGGATTGCGTGCCGCCCCGGCGGACTGCTCGGCAAACCGATAGAATGAACGCAAGGTCGAGAGCTTGCGGTTGACGGAACGCGCATCCATGCCCCGATCAACCATGTTGGCGACCCAGGCCCGTACGTGGCTTCGGTCGGCCTCGAGAAGGTCCTCCAGGCCGACATGCCATTCCAAGAACACCACCCATTGGCCCATGTCCGAAACATAGGCCTCCACCGTCGCGGGGGACAGGCGCCGCTCGAGGGCGAGGTATTCAGCATAGGATTCAAGCATGAGGGACGGATCAAAAAAAAGCCCCGAGAAGATAGAACTTCTCGGGGCAGTATCGAATAGGGAACCGGATTATTCGGCTTCCTTGATGCGCAAATTCTGCACGTAGGCCGCTTTGATAAATTCTTCGCGACGGGAAATGGAGGGTTTGGTAAACGCTTGGCGCTTGCGCAATTGGCGCATCGTCTGCGTACGGTCAAACTTCCGCTTGTAACGCTTGAGCGCGCGGTCGATGCCTTCTCCTTCTTTAACTTGAATAACTAACATACTTGAGTCACCTCCTTTCTTTAGGGTGGCAAATGTAGTGCAAATTCCCACACGCCCCTATCCTCTATCTCAATTTCCCGGCGCGCGAAGAAGGAAGTACTTCGGGATCCAACTCTGCTGTACCGAATCAAAGGGGGCCAAGGCAAAGACCTCTTCCCAAGTGCGCAAGGGGCGAATGCGCGATTGATAGCGGTGAACAGATTGAATTTGGGCCGAGCGCCAAAGCGGGTGGGCATACCACGATTCCAATTCCAAGTCGGGCAAGGCCTGACGCGGTGGGACGACCCACTCCCATCTCCAGCGCATGTCCAACCAGTCCTCCTTTGCGGCGATGGCCGAATCCATCCCTCCCCAGCGTGCTCTTTGCGTGATAAAGCGATCCGCTTTCCACTGCGGCCAATACCCAGCAAGCCATTTGGCCGAAACCGTATCACTCCGAACGAACGCAGGCACGGATACCGTGCGCATCGAATCCCGAGCATAGGACTTCCAGGAACGAGGGTTTTGACGCCGGTACAGGGGCGGCTCCCGCCAAATGGTCGAATCCTCCAGGCCGGCCTCCGCCTCCCAAGCCACCCACCCTATCCAGGAAGGTTCTCGGTTTCGTTGGTACCTATTTAAAATGAAAAGGGCGAGGAAAATCCCCGCCCAAGCCATTGTGGTAAACCATTCCGTTCGCCTCATTCCAAATCGTTGTCCTCGAAGGAGTCAGGTTCGGGCTTCGCCGGCGTGCGGAGGACCTTTAAGAAGAAATATCCCGTGATGCAGGTTACGGTGACCTGCGTGATCACCATCATCCAAAAAGCGCTTGTACTCATGATTCGTTCTGTGTTCGGTTCATAGAGGCACGCCATACGAGCGCGCAGATAAAGACAAATAGGCCGATCAGCATGAACCGGGCAAGATGAATGTAAAAAATATCATTCAAGAAGGATCCCGACGCGATGGGTTGGCCTGCTGTAATGACTTCGCCAGAGCGCACCATCGGGGCTTGATCCTCCTCGGTGAAGACATACATGGCGGCGATTTCCTCCGGAGCATCTGTTTCATGTACAATCACCGCGAAGCCTTCTTCCTGAGTTTGAAGTTCCACCACTCCGGCATGCTCGGTTTCAAAGTGGTCCGCAAAGGATTCCCGGTTGTAGGGACGGCTCATGTTCATAGCCCGCCCGATGATGGAACCTTCATCGAGCTCCCAGCCATTTTCCAGGGCGTTGGCGTAGTCGTTGTTCTTGGGAGTAATGAGGCTCATCACGAAAATGACCAAAAGAATCGTGGGCGTGATGTACTTAATGATAGGTTTGTAGATGCGCGGGAGGGTGATGTCCGAGCCCGCGTTGATTTCATCCCAGCCTTTATCGATCCCAAAAATCCATGAGAAGAGAATGGATTCGGCCAGCGCAAAGATGACAATGCCCACCGTGGCGCCCCAATAATCGTATTGGTCGAAGACGCCCTCGTTAAAGAAGAACACCGTAGGCAGTCCCATCACCAAGGTGATCATACCAAAGGTGATGGCTGACTTCTTGATGCTAAACCCAAATTCATCCTGCATGAAGCCCATCCATGGTGTGCCCATAGCCAAGGAGCTAGTGATGCCCGCAAAGAAGAGCAAGCCAAACCACATCACGCCGGCGAGCGTGCCCAAGGCGACACCCCACTTTCCGAAGAGGAAGGGCATGGTTTGGAACGCCATGGAGAATCCGGCATTCTCTTTGACCCAGTCCAGTCCCAAATACCCGACGGCAATAGGGATCACAATGGACGCTCCGAGGACAATTTCGACGAAACCATTCATCCAACCGGCAGTCATCGCATTGAGGGCGATGTCATCCTTTGGGCGAACGTAGGCTGCGTAGCAATGTATCGTTCCCATGCCGACGGAGAGGGTGAAGAAGATTTGGCCTGCTGCGGCCAACCACACATTAAAGTTGGTCAAGGAGTCAAATTGCGGTTCCCACAAGAAGTTGAGACCCAGGGTGGAATCGCAATCCAAGCATCCCTCTGATGCCCCGGAGGTACCAAGCGTCAAGGCGCGAATAGCCAAGAAGACACCAAAGAGAATCAGCATAGGCATCCCGATTTTCGCCACTTTTTCCACCCCACCTTTTAAGCCTTTGGAGAGAATCCAGGTATTGAGCACGAGACAAAGCACGTAGAAGAAAACCGCTTCGTAAGGAATACCCAGGGTGTTTTGAGAAATGTCCACATACGTGGTAAAGAAGGCCGCCACCTCCGTTTGGCTCATACCGGTAAAAGTTTGGGCCAAGGAGTGGAAGACATAGGACAACGTCCAGCTTTCGATGTAGCAATAGTAGGCCGCCACCGCGATGTTGGTGTAAATCCCGAATACGCCGAAGTAGCGCCAGAATTTGCGCCGTCCCATCGAGCCAAGGATAAAGGGCGTGGAGTGGTTGCCCGACTTTCCGCCATAGCGGCCAGAGGACCATTCAATCCACAGCAGTGGGATACCCATAAGCAGGAAGCAAACGAGGTAGGGAATGATAAAGGTACCTCCCCCATTTTGGACGGCTTGTACCGGGAATCGAAGGAAGTTTCCTAGTCCCACGGCATTTCCTGCCATAGCGAGGATGAGGCCCACCCGTGAACCCCATGATTGTGTTTCTGAACTCATGTTTTTTGGATATCCCTCAAATATAGGGAATCACATCTAAGACCTCTTGCAAAGTATGGGGGGCGAAGCCTAAATCTTTTTGGGCCTTCCGAATGTCAAAGCCCGTAATAGGGGGGCGCTTGGCAGGCTGCCCCAAGGTGGTGCTGTCTACCCGGTCCATCAGGCTAGCGTCATAGCCGCCATGGGCCGCTACCCGCTCCACCAGAGCATAGATCGTCATCGTTTCCGGGCCGGAAAGGTGGTAAATGCCCGTGGCGCCTTTTTCGGCGATGAGCAAGCATCCTTCCGCTAAATCCATGGACCATGTCGGGCTCCGAACTTGGTCATCGACCACGCGAATGCGTTCCCCACGTTGAAAAGCCCCACGTGCCCACAAAATGATGTTGCTTCGGCTCAAACCCGGCACGTAGCCGATGACGAGCACGGTGCGTGCGATGGACCACGGACAGGTGGCCGCCCTCACGAGCGCCTCCGCATCGGCTTTGGATTGCCCATACACCGACAAGGGATGGGCCGGAGCCTCTTCAGAGTATGGACCCGCCGTCCCGTCAAAAATGAAGTCTGTGCTGATAAAAATGAGATGCGCCCCAACTGCTTCGCAGGCCGCAATGCAATGGGCCGTCGCCTCCACATTAAGCTGATGGCAAAGGTCCGGTTGAAGCTCGCAATCATCTACTTGGGTCATCGCCGCCCCGTGGATCACCACATCGGGGCGAAAGGCGGCAAAGGCCCGCGCATAGTCTTCGGGGGACGTCGTATCCAGGACTTCGTACTCGGCTCCTTGCAAATCGCCTCGAGCCACCCCACGACCGGTCGCGCAGAGGTCAAAGCGACCCTGGTTCGCATGCAAGAGGGATTGGCCCAAGAGACCATTCGCTCCCGTGACGAGGATGCGCTTTTTCATACCTCGTCGGGCCAATGGGTTTGCATATCCGCCACCAAGCGCTCTGCCTCGGCGGCCGCAGCTTCCGCAAAATCATCCCCAGCACTGGCATAGAGAATGCCCCGGGAGGAATTAATCAGAAGGCCCAGATCACCGGATATCGCCCCTGCGCGCATGACTTCTTCAACCGTTCCGCCCTGGGCCCCGACACCGGGAACCAAGAAGAAGTGTTCGGGAAGTTGAGCCCGGACTGAAGCGAGGCCTTCGGGGCGGGTCGCACCGACGACGACCATCCACTGCTCTGGAGACATCCATGTACGGTAGGCATCCAAGACATGGGCATAGAGCGGACGGCCATCAGCCATGGACTGAAGCTGAAAATCGTTGGCCCCGGGGTTGCTCGTAAGGCCCAAGGCGATGCCCCATTTTCCGGGTAGCGCAAAGGGCTGCAAGCTATCCTGGCCCATGTACGGAGCCACGGTGATGGCATCAAAGCCCAGTTCATTCAGAATACCCTGGGCGTACTTCGTGGCGGTATTGCCAATATCGCCACGCTTGGCGTCGGCAATGCTCAAATGATGGGGGTAGCTGCCTAAATGATCGGCCACCCGAGCCAATGCCTGCCAACCCCCAACCCCCAGGGCTTCGAAAAAGGCCAAATTTGGTTTGTAGGCCACGGCATAGGGCGCGGTGGCATCAATGATGGCACAGCAAAAATCGGCCAAGCCCTCGGCCGTGCGGGGAAAATGCGCCGGCATTTTGTCCATGTCTGGATCCAATCCGACGCATAGGACGGATTTCTTCGCTTGAATTTGGGCAATCAATTGGGCTCGTGTCATTCTCCACTTCCTTCTTTGAGGCGCTCCGCATTCTCTGCCATGCGCAATTCATCCATAAACTTACCGACTTGGCCATTCATGACCTCCGTCAAATTGTATAGGGTCAAACCAATGCGGTGATCGGTGACACGACCTTGGGGGAAATTGTACGTCCGGATTTTGGCCGAACGGTCTCCCGTGCTCACCAAAGTCTTTCGTTTCTGGGCCACTTCCGCATCTTGGGCAGCCCGTGCTTGATCCCAAATTCGGGCCCGAAGAACGGTCAGCGCCCGGTCATAGTTTTGGTGCTGGGAGCGGCCGTCCTGGCATTCCACGACCAACCCCGTGGGAAAGTGGGTCAAGCGAACGCCGGATTCCGTCTTGTTGACGTGCTGCCCTCCTGCTCCACTCGAGCGGAAGGTATCCTTGCGGATGTCCACATCCCGGATTACCACGTCCAATTCATCCGCTTCCGGCAGGACAGCCACCGTGGCGGCCGAGGTATGGACGCGCCCTTGTGACTCCGTGGCGGGTACGCGCTGCACCCGGTGGACACCGGACTCGTATTTTAGGGTGCCGTACACGTCTTCCCCCCGAACTTGAATGCTCGCTTCCTTGTACCCACCAGCCGAGCCTTCTGTCGCGCTCAAGAGTTCATAGGTCCAACCGCGCTCTTCGATGAAGCGGAGGTACATGCGCAGGAGTTCGCCGGCGAAAAGGCCTGCTTCATCGCCCCCGGTGCCTGCGCGAACTTCCAACACGGCGTCCTTGGCGTCCTCTGGATCTTTGGGTATTAGAAGTTGCTGGATTTCGGTGATCAGGGCTTCGATGGCCGGCTGAATGGCCGAAAGTTCCTCGTGCGCCATGTCGCGCATTTCCGGATCTTTTTCAATGGCAATCAGTTCTTTGGCTTCCGCCAATCGGCCCGTCAATTCCTCATATCGCTGGCGTGCTTCCATCACGGCCTGCAAGTCTTTAAACTCGCGATGGAGTCGGACAAAGCGTTGTCGATCCGCGGCAAGTTCAGGCTGCATGAGTAGGTCATTGACCTCCTCGTAGCGCACGTGGATCGCATCGAGCTTCCGGAGTAAATCCATGGCTTAGGCGGTATAAATCTGCCAGCCATCCGGGGCCTTGAGGTGGACCTCCGGCGTAGGATGGGGTTCAACTCGGCCAATAATTTGGGCTGCCACGCCAAACTCCTCGGCGATGCGAATGGCCTCCTGTGCGTGGGCGGGATCCAAATAGATTTCCATGCGGTGGCCCATGTTGAACACCCGGTACATTTCACGCCAAGATGTATTGGACTCGGATTGAATCAACTTAAACAGGGGCGGGATGGGAAAGAGGTTGTCCTTGATAATCTTGCCTTGTGTGGCAAAGTGCAGCACCTTGGTTTGAGCGCCGCCTGAACAATGGACCATTCCCCCGATGTGCGGGCGAAGGGTCTGGAGGAGCGCCACTATAATGGGGGCATAGGTCCGGGTGGGCGACAAGACGAGTTTGCCGGCGTCCAGTGGGCTGCCGGCGATGGCATCCGTCAAGGATTTGGTACCCGAATAGACCAAGGAGGGATCGATTTCGGCGTCAAAACTTTCGGGATAGCGCTCCGCCAAAAGGTGGTGGAAGACGTCGTGGCGGGCCGAGGTCAGTCCATTGGACCCCATGCCTCCGTTGTATTCGTGCTCGTATTTCGCTTGACCATAGGAAGACAAGCCCACGATGACCTGACCAGGCGCAATGCCGGCATTATCAATCACCTCTTCGCGGCGCATACGTGCGACCACGGTACTGTCCACAATGATGGTTCGAACCAAGTCGCCTACATCCGCAGTCTCGCCTCCTGTAGAGCGAATATCGACGCCGTTGGCGCGCAAATCCGCCAAAACGGACTCGGTTCCCTCAATAAGGGCCGCAATCACTTCGCCAGGAATGCGGTTTTTGTTTCGGCCGATGGTGCTGGAAAGCAAAATAGGTCCCGTCGCGCCCACACAGAGGAGGTCATCCACGTTCATGATGACGGCGTCTTGGGCAATGCCGCGCCAGACGGAGAGGTCACCCGTCTCTTTCCAGTACATGTAGGCAAGCGAGGACTTTGTGCCGGCGCCATCAGCGTGCATCACCAAGCAATGTTCGGGGCTGCCGGTCAAATCATCCGGGACAATTTTACAGAAGGCCTTAGGGAAGAGCCCTTTGTCAATGTGCGCAATGGCTTGATGAACTTCTTCTTTGCCCGAGGACACCCCGCGGCCTGCATACCGTGCGCTTTGCTCCATACCGCAAAGGTACGATGCTCGGCTTACTGAATGCGGATGTAGGTGCCTGCGGGTAGCTCGTCTTCGTACTCAGGATTCAGGGCCTCCAAGTCTTTGGGTTTCATGCCCAATTCCTTGGCAATGGACTTGAAGGACTCACCGACGGCCACCTGACGGTGTGTCTTGTCATAGTCCGTGTAGTCCCCTTTTGCCGTTACCTTGAGCACCATGCCGGGGAAAGGACGCACGCCGCGCAATCCACCGTTCAGACGCTTCAAGTCCGAAATCGTAATGTTGTTGTTCCGGCAAATGGTGGTGTACGTATCGCGCTCCTGCACCGTGTACATCTGTCCGATCACGGGCTTGGCATCCTCCTTGGCCTGCTCCTCAGCCGCGGCGGCGAGGGCTGCTTCATCGACGGGGGGAACATAGTCGTCACGGATGACACGGAAGTCCGTACGGCGGTTGATTTGGTTGGCCACCTCTTGCTGCGCTGCCGACATCTTCTTGATGTTTCGTTCCGTCAATTGCGTGCCTGCAGGGAAGACGTCCGAACCAAGACCTTTATACCCTTGGGGAATCTCAAAGGGCTGGCTCTCACCCATACCCAAGGCCACAAGGCGATCAGGGTGTATGCCCCGTGAAATCAAGTAGCTGACAGAGGTGTCTGCACGATGCTGAGAAAGCACCACGTTTTTCTCATCCACATCACGGTAGTCCGTGTGTGAACGCAGTTCGATGACGATGTTGGGATTGAGCGTCAAGGTCTTCACGACGGTATCGAGCGCAGCACGAGCCTGGTCGTTCAAGTCCCACTTGGCCAAGGCAAAGTATACATCGGGAAGTACGATGGGGATCTCGATAGGGTCCATCTTGGCCTTGACATCGACGGTGTGCATGTAGACGTTTTGGGCCTCCAAATAATTGAACGCCTCCAATGCCAATGCATTGGTGTTTGCCCGTGCCCCAGAATTCAAGAATTTCTTTTTATCAAAGGAGAAACTGTACACGACGTCGCCACTCAAGTCGTCGGATTCTAACACAAAGGATCCGTCCTTACTCGTTTGCACCACTTGGCTAAAGCCGTCGTTGCCGCTAATCTTCACGGCCGCACCTCCCAGTGGGCTGTTGTCCTTCGAGCTTACAAGGGTTCCACTAATGCGGTATTTCAAGGGCACTTCATACAGGGTCCAAATGTCATCTCCGCCTTGGCCACCCTCGCGGTTGGACACAAAGTAGCCATCCTGCAGACCACCGGGGCGCAAGAGGATGCCAAAATCATCCGCCGGGCTATTGATGGGCGCCTTGAGGTTTTCGGGGATGCCTGTGGGCATACCGTCGGCACCGAGTTCCACGCGGAAAAGGTCAAATCCGCCCATGCCTGGTAGGCCACTTGAGGCGAAATAGAGGTACCCATCGTCGTGCAAGAAAGGATACAGCTCATCCCCCGGGGTATTGACGAAACTGCCGAGGTTGATAGGCTCTCCCCAACCACGCGACTTCTTGTCAACTTTAACCATCCACAAGTCCTTGGAGCCGTTGACCGATCCGTCCAAATCACCGGCGAAGAACAAAGTCTGGTCGTCTGGGCTGATGGCCGGATGCCCAACGGACTTCGAAGAATCCGCAGCAATCACAATGAGTTGGGGTTCTTGCCATGTCAAACCTGCCTTACGAGTTGAATAAATGGCACATCCCAATTGCTGGCGGCGCACATCCATACACCGCGTGAAGTACATGGTGCGGCGGCGTTGATCAAAAACAGGGCTGCCTTCGTGGTCCTCCGTATTGATGGCCTCGGGAAGCAGCACAGGCTCCGAGAAAGTCTGCACTTTCGCCGCGGAAGGGTCGGATTTAGGGGCCCGGCCCCGGCTGCGCTTGCTGCGAGAGCTGCCATCCGCATTCAAGCGCTCAGCACTGTATATATCCGAAAAACGCTCCCCGGTCCAGCCGTCTTTCTTGCGGCCAATGCCGCCTTCGCGCATGGAGGTGAAGAGGACCTCTTCATAAGTTTCGGGGCGTCCACTGAAGGTCATTCCGAACTCGTGAGAGGAAGAATTCAAGGAAGTCAGGTTGCCCACTTGATACCGTGTGAGGGATTTCTGCCATGCGACCGCATCGCGGCATGAGGCGATTCCCAGAGCGCCACGCTCGTCATTGGGGAAGGCGCGCGCAAAATCTTCGTAGGCCTTGAGGGCATCTTCGTATTCGCTCTGATATTTCAGCATTTCGGCGACACCGAGGTAGGCCTCTGGGGTTTCCAATTTCATCTTAAGGGCGCGCGAATACTGCGCCTCAGCAGCTTTGTATTGAAACGTATAGCGGTAGCACTCGCCCAGACGAAAGGCGATTTCTGCCTTTTCATTGCGGGACTTAACCTTTGAATAGGCCTTCTTGTACACCTTGATAGCCTGGGCGTATTCCTTCGCGTCGTAAAATCCATCTCCTTGACGTACGATTCGAGGACGCTTAGTCTCCTCTTCTGCCGCATCTTGTGCGAAAACGGATACGGTGGAACCGAACAAAAAGAGGAGGGTAAACAGGTAAAGTGCCTTCTTCATAGCCGCGTGCAACTGTGCATATGGGGGTTAAACCACTAAAGTAGCCAAATCCGAGCAAAAATAAGACCCCCGCGGCCAAACCGGGGGGTCTTATTTTCTTGTTTTGACTAATTCCTTAGCGGATGTAAAGCATTTCGCGGTACTTCGGCAAGGGCCACATCTCATTGTCCACAAGCAACTCCAACTTGTCCACTTCGTAGCGGATGGTGTCAAAGTAGGGCTTTACCTTGTCACAGTAGGCCAATGCCCGATCGCGTGCGGAGTCAATTTGGTTGGCCGCCTTGCGCTCCTGCGTCATGGCATCCGCCTGAGAGAGCACCTTGGAAATGCGTTCAGAAATTTCGATGATCATATCGATTTGCTCTTTGCTCAAACGCTTGAAGCTGTCTGCGGGAAGTACCTCCTTCAAACGCATTACGTTTTGGCTCAAGATGGATTGGTATTCAATGGCGGTTGGAACGATATGGTTTTTCACCAGATCGGACAAGGTGCGGGATTCAATTTGAATCTTCTTGTAGTATTCCTCTTGCAGGATTTCATACCGGGCCTCCAGTTCCACGTGACTGAGTACGCCATGCTTGGCAAACAAGTCCTGGGCCTCGGGGGTCACATAAAAGTCCAAAGCACGGGGGGTATCCGGTGTATTGTTCAAACCGCGCTTGGCCGCTTCCACCTTCCAGTCATCGGAATAGCCATCGCCTTCAAAACGAACGGCCTTCGAGGACTTGATGTAGTCTTTCAAAACGTTGAAGATGGCGTCGTCCTTCTTCATACCGCCTTTGATGAGGCCGTCCACCTCAACCTTGAATTGCTTCAATTGGTCCGCAACGATGAGATTGATGACGGTCATCGAGGCCGAACAGTTGGCCGTGGATCCTACGGCGCGCAATTCGAACTTGTTGCCCGTAAAAGCAAAGGGGGACGTGCGGTTTCGGTCCGTGTTGTCCAACAAAATTTCGGGAATCTTACCGACCACGTTGAGCTTGAGCTCAGTCTTCTTCTCGGGAGACATCTTGCCGCTCTCCAACTTCTCGAGTTCGTCCAAAACTTCGGAAAGCTGGGAGCCAATAAAGACCGAAATGATGGCAGGAGGCGCTTCGTTGGCACCCAAGCGGTGGTCGTTGGACGCCGCGGCGATGGCCGCACGGATCAAATCCGCTCGGTCATTCACGGCCTTAATGGTGTTAATGAAATAGGTCAAGAACAGCAAGTTGCGCTTGGGCGTGCTACCCGGAGCCAAGAGGTTAATGCCCGTGTTGGTGCTCAAGCTCCAGTTGTTGTGCTTGCCCGAACCGTTGATGCCAGCGAAAGGCTTCTCGTGCAAGAGCACGCGGAAGGCGTGGCGGCGTGCAACCTTGTCCAATATATCCATGAACAATGAGTTGTGGTCCACTGCGACGTTGGCCTCTTCGAAAATGGGCGCAAATTCAAATTGGCCTGGAGCCACTTCGTTGTGGCGGGTCTTGACGGGTATGCCCAATTTGTGGCACTCGTACTCTACCTCACGCATGTAACCCATGACGCGCTCGGGGATGCTGCCAAAGTAGTGGTCGTCCATTTGCTGGCCTTTGGCGGGTGAGTGCCCGAGGAGGGTTCGGCCGGTCATGACCAAATCAGGACGCGCATTGAACAGCGCTTCGTCCACAAGGAAGTACTCCTGCTCCCAACCCAGCGTTGCATTCACTTTGGTGATGTTCTTGTCAAAGTACTGCCCCACTTCCGTGGCCGCTTGATCGATCGCTTGCAAGGCGCGCAAAAGGGGCACTTTGTGATCCAAGGCTTCGCCCGTGTAGGAGACAAATACGGAGGGAATGCAGAGGGTGCTCCCAAATACAAAAGCGGGCGACGTTGGATCCCATGCAGTGTACCCACGTGCTTCAAACGTATTGCGGATGCCGCCGTTGGGGAAGGATGACGCGTCTGGTTCAGCTTGAACCAACATACCTCCGTTGAATTTTTCAATGGCATGGCCGTCGGAGGTGGGCTCGAAAAATCCGTCGTGCTTTTCGGCCGTGGCGCCCGTTAAAGGTTGGAACCAGTGTGTGTAGTGGGACGCCCCCTTGGAGATGGACCAAGCTTTCATGGCTGTGGCGACTTGATCGGCAATGTCGCGATCAATCTTGTTGCCCTTATCGATGGCGCTCAACACACTCTCGTACGCCTCCTTCGACATGTACTCACGCATGGCCTTCTGATTGAAGACATGCGAACCGTAGTATTCTGAAGATTTCGCGTGAGGGTTGACGAAATCGATGGGTTTATGCTGACTAGCCTGCTCTAGACCCGAAAAACGTGCTCTTGCCATGGGGGTTTTTGTTTTTTTTTCAAAGGTACCCCCCTTTTTTGAACCCAACAACAGGTATAAATGTAATTTTTCAACCATCTACCCCCTAAAAATAGGACTGACAACGTTGATTTTGTTCAAAACTTTGCTTCTAGGGGCGATTTGCCAAAAAAAAAGAGCGCCGTAGCGCTCTTATTTCAATCGACCGACGGTGTCGTCGATGGAGTCCTTGATTTCCTGGACGCTTTCTTTTGCCTCTTTCAGGCTTGGGTCGGCATCCGCCGCTTTGCTTATTTCCGCCTTGAGATCGTTCGAGGCATTTCGAACCATTTTGATGGTCCGGGCCGCCATTCGGGCGATTTCGGGCAACTTATCGGTCCCAAAAAGCATCAGCACCGCAAAGAGCAGAAAGACTACTTCTCCGGTGCTGATGAATAGGAACATAGGGTGGTATTACGCTTTTTCTTTTCCGAGTCGCTTGGAGGAGTCATACAGGACTGGCGACGCGATAAAGAGCGACGAGTAGGTACCGATGACAATACCGAGCAGAATGGCAAAGATGAATCCACGCAAAACTTCACCGCCAAAGATGAAGATGATCAACAGAACAATGATGGTCGTAAAGGATGTGTTGAACGTACGGCTCAAGGTCGCATTCAAGGCATTGTCCAATACATCTGACTTCATGTCTTGTTTCGTGCTCTCTCCAAAGAACTCACGGATACGGTCAAAGACGACAACCGTGTCGTTCAACGAGTATCCAATGACCGTCAAGATAGCGGCAATGAACGCTTGGTCTACCTCCATAGAGAAGGGCAATACCCCGTCCAACAAGGAGAAGGCACCCAAAACAATGATCGTATCGTGCACCGTTGCAGCGACGGCACCGAGTGAATACTGCCATTTGCTAAAACGCAGGAGAAGGTATAAGAAGATGGCGATGAGGGAGAAGATAACCGCCCAGACCGCGGTGTCTTTGATGTCGTCTGCCACCGTGGGACCCACTTGACGCGATGCCACCAAGCCAACAGCCTCTTCGCTTAAAGGAGAGACAAAGTTTTCGAGTGAAACAGGAGCGGCATAGAAACCTTTGACCCCTTCATACAGGCTCGCCTGAAGGGCCTCTTCGACGTCTGCGCCATTGTCGTCTACGCGGTAGTTGGTGGTAATGACCACTTGATCCGGGCTACCCAGGGTCTTGACGGCGGGAGCATAAGCTCGGCCGTCTTCGCCAACCCATTGTGCGCCCAACGCGTCCGCCACCGCGGCCACCTCAACAGGCTGGTCAAAACGCACTTGGTACGTACGACCTCCTTCGAAGTCTACACCCAAAGAGAGTCCTCGCGTCATCAGAGATCCCAGGCTGACTACAATCATCAACGCAGAGAAAATGTAGGCCGGCTTGCGCAAGGACATGAACTGGAAGTTCGTGTTGGTGAACCAATTTTTGGTGATGGACGTCGCAAAGCTCATCTCCTCCGAACGCTTCAAACGCCATTCGAAGTACAAACGGGTGATGAAGATGGCCGTAAAGAGGGAGGATGCAATACCGATGATCAGCGTCGTAGCAAAACCACGGATTGGGCCGGTTCCGAAAACAAACAGGATGATCGCCGTCAACAAGGTCGTCACGTTGGCGTCGATGATGGCGCTACGTGATCCTTTGTAACCATCGGCAATCGCGGTGCGCACCGCTTTGCCCGTGGCCAACTCCTCGCGGATACGGTCATAGATGAGCACGTTCGCGTCCACCGCCATACCGATGGTCAAGACGATACCCGCCATGCCAGGAAGGGTCAAAACGGCCCCAAAGGCATCCAGGATACCGAAGATGAAGAACATGTTGACGATCAGTGCCATGCTTGCACCCAGGCCTGCACCGCTGTAGTAGAATACCATATACAGTAGGACAACAAGCAAGGCGAAGGCGAAGGAGTTCATGCTGGCCGCAATGGCTTCCTTACCCAAGCTTGGGCCGACTACGTCGGATTGGATGATGCGCGCAGGCACAGGCAGTTTACCTGCCTTCAGTACATTGGCCAAGTCCGTAGCTTCATCGAGGCTGAATCCACCTTCGATTTGGGTACGGCCGCCAGAGATCTCACCGTTTACACGGGGATAGCTGTAGACCAAATTGTCCAACACCACGGCTACGTGGCCCTTGGGGGTCTTGCTTCCCTCCTCTTTGGTCAATTGCTGCCAAATTTGGGCACCCTGGCCGTTCATAGCCATCGTGACCACGGGGTTGTTGCCTTGGTCAAACTCTTGGCGGGCATCGACAATTACGCCACCATCCAATTCAGGCTCATTGTCTCGGTTGCCCTGCAAGGCGATGAGCAAGGTGACTTCACTGTTGTTCTCAGGGCGCGTCCAAGCAAAGCGCACGTAGCGTGCATTGCCAGGAATGAGGTTGCGCACCTCAGGCATCGCCAAGTAATCGTTGATCGTGGCAGTGTCGCGCGTCAAGGCGTATCCGACAATGGGGCCCTCATTCGGAACGAAGGTTTGGGGGTTGACGTTGAGTTGGAAAATGCTCAATAAGGGGTTAAAGCCGGTGGACGTCGAATCCGCGCCATTGACTTCATTAGAAGCCACCTCGTCGGACGTCGCTGCGGCACCCTCCTCACCGACCGCAGTAGGCAAGGTCAAGTCCACGGCGGCTTCGCCTTCCGTGGCTTCGGCCTTAGCGGCTTTGGGATCTTCGAGAATCGCGCCCAACTTTTCATTGGCATTCACCATGTACTGCATCCATGCAGCCCCTTGGTCCGCACGCCAGAATTCGAGGCGCGCGGTGCTCTGGAGCAGGCGCTGAACACGGACTGGATCTTTGACACCGGGAAGCTCCACAAGGATGCGGCCCGTGCCATCCAATCGCTGGATGTTGGGCTGCACGACCCCAAATTGGTCAATACGCGCCTTGAGAACGGTGTAAACGTTTTGAATTGCCGCCTCCACGTCTTCGGTGATGGCTTGCTTGATGGCATCGTCTGTGGCATTGAAGCCCAAACGGTCGGTCATGTCTTTGGTTCCATACAAACCAGGATCGCTCAAGGGGCGAGTACCGCGCTCAGCGTCCAAGGCGTCCATAAAGAGAGGCAAGTAACCCAACTGGCTATTGCGCTGAGCTGCATCGGCATTCGCGATGGCCGTCTTGAACTGGGCATCTTCAGCATTGCCTACGAGCCCTTTCAGGACGTCGCGCACAGACACCTCCAAAATCACGTTCATGCCTCCGCGCAAGTCCAAGCCCAAATTCATCTCTTTGGACTTCACCTCTTTGTAGGTATAGGAAGTGACGCCCAAGTCGTACACGACTTCGTTGGACATCGAGTCCAAGGCATATTGCACTTTGGCCGCGTCTTGGCCATACTTCGCTTGAATATCAGATTCTACTTGACCGGCGATGTAGCTGAACGACAGTTCAAACAAGGACGCGAGTGCGAAAATGACGGCGAACAGACGGATTACCCCTTTATTCTGCATGGTTCTTCTTTTTGGAAATAGTCGGCAAATATAGGCCTTCTTTCCGTATACAAAGAGTTCCAAGTCGGTGACTCATTTTCCTAAAATGGCCAAATTTTTGTTCGCCTCAACCGCGGAAGAATACGGACCTTTATAGGCTATGTGGAAGAAACCTTGGGATCCCGCTGTGTGGGGATGGACTTTATTTATACTGGTTGCCTGTATACCAAACAGTTACGGGCAAGAAAGCTATAGATTCACCCCATCCACCAAAGCCCAACTCTGGACCTCTTCGACGGATTCCCTCGTGAATGGCTTCGCGGGCGGCCTAAACAACCCTCAACTTTCCACTCTGGACATCAATGGCGATGGCGCCACCGACCTCATAATTTTTGACCGAGAAGGAAGCCGCTGGCTGCCCTTCGAGCGCGTCAATGGCCGGTGGAAATTTCGGCCCAATTGGACGACACACTTCCCCGCGGTTTCCAATTGGGTAGTCTTTGCGGATTATTCTTGCGACGGCCTCCCCGACCTCTTTTGCTCCGTCGTCAATGGGGTTGGAGTGTACAGCGCTAGCCGCGTCAATGGTTTTCTCCAATTTACCTGGGCCCTCCCTGGCACCTATCTCTTGTCCACCTATAGCTCCGGCACCAACCCCATCAACCTCTTGGTCAGTTCGACGGACGTGCCCGCCATCCGAGATGTCGACGGCGACGGAATGGTGGACATCCTCACCTTTGGCCAACAAGCCTCTGCGGTGGAATTTCACCGAAACACGAGCAACTGTGGTCTCACGTTTGAACGCGTGGATGCCTGCTGGGGCGATTTCTTGGAAAACAATCTGACGAATGCCATCACCATCGATGCGTGCACAGGCAGCGTAGCAAATCCGACGACCGAAGGTCTGCTGCATTCTGGGTCCACCATCCTAGCCATGGACCTCACAGGCAACGGCTTGCTAGATATCTTGTTGGGGGATGTCAGTTTTGCGACCGCGGTAGCAGGATACAATGTGGGAACGCCTGCGGTGGCCAACATTGAATCGCAAGACAGCACGTGGCCGAGCACCCATATCCCCGTTAACCTGCCCGTCTACCCCATGTTCTCGGCAGTAGATGCCAACCTGGATGGCTTGCCCGATATCGCCGTCTCCCCGACCATGCCCACCGGCATCAGCGACACCTGCGTGTGGCTCTACGAAAACACAGGAACGGCCAACGCGCCGCAGTGGACCTTGGTCGATTCGAGCTTCCTCCAAGGGACGATGTACGAAGCGGGTCGCTATGCGGTACCCGAACTGGTAGACCTCAATACCGATGGCCTCCTAGATTTGCTTGTCGGGACTGCCCGCGGCATCGAATACTGGAAAAATGTTGGCTCAGCCAGCTATCCGGATTGGCAACGAAGTCCTCTATCGGTTTCGGGCTCGGCGGCCTTGACCCTCAAAGCGGAGTGGTGCGCGCCCACCGCGGCGGACCTCAATGGCGACGGCTTGTACGACCTCCTCATCGGACGAAGCGACGGAAAACTGGCTTTTTGGGCCAACACGGGGACCTTTTTTAATCCCGCGTTCACAGGCCAAACCTCGGCGAATTACCAATCCATCGATGTGGGGCAATTTGCAACGCCAGAATTGGCCGATTTAGATGGGGACGGGGATATGGATCTATTGGTGGGAAATGAATTGGGGAAGGTGGCCTATTTCGAAAACAGCAACGGAGCCTTCACCTTAGTCACCGAGACCTTCGGAGCGATCGACGCGGACTTCCGCGGCACCTCCTCCGGGCGAGCCATTCCGAGGTATGTGAATTTGGACGGCCGGGGATTCTTGGCACTAGGCACCGCCGATTCTGGGGTCTACCAAATGGATTCTTTGGCCTTCACCCAAAATGCGCCTGCCTCGCTGGATCTGACCGTCGGTACCGCCACGACCTCCACCTCGAGCCTCCTGGAAACCCCCTGGGGGAGCAGCAAACGAACTGGTCGGCATCAGTACTTGATTCGGGCCAATGAACTGGCGGCATCTGGGCTGACGACAAGCCGAATTACCCACCTCAGTCTCCAAGTCACCTCCCAGAGCTCTCCCTACCTGAGTCAGGGTTTTAGCATACGCATCGGCCATAGCTCATTAGACAGTCTCACCGGATTTGCCCCCAGTGGCCAACTGTGCTATTCCTACATCCATGTGCCTACTCAAGGTTGGAATACCATTGCACTGCAATCCCCCTTCGACTACGACGGGGTGTCCAACCTCATTGTCGAAATCTGCTTCAGTAAAAACGTGCCCAGCAGCGATGTGCACCTCAGCGCGAGCACCACACCCTACCCATCCCATGCCTATGGAGATGTCTTCAACAACAATTCCATCACCTCGAATGGCTGCACAATGCCCTTCTTGGGGAGCGACAGCCTACGTCCCGATTTCCGGTTCACCTTGCTGCCCCGCATGCCGATTCGACGCCACTGGGTTCAAGATGGCCGCCACAATACTCCCGTCATCGCGGATATGGATGGGGATGGACGACCCGAAATGGTCATGGGTCTATCCACAGGAGGGCTGCGCTATTACGCGGGCGACACGACGTCGATCGGCCTGCCCGAATGGCCAGGATTCTCCACGACGATGTCCCAAACCCTCCGACTTTATCCCAATCCGGGGAGTTCAGGTTTTTGGGTGGATGCCCAACCCGGACGAGTACACATCGTGAATGCACAGGGCCAAGTGTTCTGGTCCGGAGATGTGTCTGGACGGACCTACATAGAGGCCGCCACGTGGCCCGCTGGGCTGTACGTCATCCATTCCGCGGAGGGCGTTGGCCGATGGATAAAAACCCATGACCGCTAACGATCGCCCAGAATGGGTGCTCCTCTATGACGGACCCTGTGCGCTGTGCCAAGGGGCTGTTCAATGGATCATGGCCCGAGATCGAGCCCGGCACTTTTGCTACAGCCCACTTCAAGGTCCCTGGGCGGCATCATGGAAAGCGCAGTATGCACCGACTCGTGACTGGCCCGATGAGGTCGTTTTAATTTGGGGCGACCAACATTGGGTGGGAGCCGATGCCGTAACCATGGTTTGTAGAAAACTTCCCTTTCCTTATCCGCTTTTGGGGTGGGCCTACCGCATCCTACCTGGCCGAAAAAAAATATACCGGTGGCTCGCGCAGCACCGGTATACCTGGTTTGGGAAAAAAGAAGAACTCCTTACAACGTGCCCAGCACCGCGTTCATGGCGCGAACCGCGTCCGCACTCTTGTTGAAAGCTGCCTGCTCCTCGTCATTGAGTTTGTAGTCGACGATCTTCTCCCAGCCGTTTTTGCCGATGACCACTGGCACGCCCAAGCAGATATCGCTTTGGCCGTATTCGCCGTCGAGGTAAACGCAACAGGGGAAGACCTTCTTTTGGTCGCGTACAATGCTCGCCACGAGGGCCGCACCCGCCGCACCGGGGGCATACCATGCAGAGGTGCCAATTAAGCCCGTCAATGTGGCACCGCCTACCATGGTCGCTGCTTTCACTTCGGCCAATTTCTCTTCCGTCATGTGGGAGGAAACAGGCGTAGACTGGTAGGTCGCCAGCCGCGTCAAGGGTATCATGGTGGTGTCGCCGTGTCCACCGATGACGGTTCCCTGCAAATCGCTGGCGGGAACACCCATGGCCTCCGATAGGTAATATTTGAATCGGCTGCTGTCCAAGATGCCACCCATACCAATGATGCGGTTTTTGGGCAATCCACTCTGAGTCGCGGCCAAGTAGGTCATCGTATCCATGGGATTCGAGATCACGACGATTATCGCGTTAGGCGAATGCTGAAGCGCATTGGTCACGACGGAGCGAACAATACCGGCATTGGTGCCGATCAATTCTTCCCGAGTCATACCTGGCTTGCGGGGCAAACCGCTCGTGATCACCACCACTTCGGAACCCGCGGTGGCCGCATAATCGCTGGTCACACCCTTCACTTTGGCATCAAAGCCGTGCAGGGTAGCACATTGGTTCATGTCCATGGCTTTGCCTTCTGCGAAGCCTTCTTTAATGTCGAGCAACACGATTTCGGTAGCGAGCTCCATGCGTACCATGGCTTCCGCACAGGTTGCACCTACGTTCCCAGCTCCAACAACTGTAATTTTCATAATGCGATTTTTTGAATCCTAAATCTTGCGCAAAGGTAGGGGCCGACTACGCGTCAATGCGGGCGTAGCGCGCATTTTTCTCGATGAATTCGCGGCGTGGTGGAACATCATCTCCCATCAACATGGAGAAGATGCGATCTGCTTCCGACGCATTGTCAATCGTGACCTGCTTGAGCGTACGGCCTTCGGGATTCATCGTGGTGACCCAGAGTTGTTCCGCATTCATCTCACCCAAGCCCTTGTAGCGTTGGATGCCAATGCCCGATTGCTCTTCCCCACCCAATTCACGGGCGATTTGGTCGCGTTGTGCCTCGTTCCAGGCATAGGCCGACTTGGAGCCTTTCTTTACCAGGTACAAGGGAGGAGAAGCGATGTAGATGTAGCCATTCTCAATCAACTCCTTCATATAGCGGAAGAAGAAGGTCATGATTAGGGTTGCAATGTGGGACCCGTCGACGTCGGCGTCACACATGATGACAATCTTGTGGTACCGCAATTTGGCGGTATTCAAGGCTTTGCTGTCCTCTTCGGTTCCAATGCTGACGCCCAAGGCCGTAAAGATGTTGCGGATTTCTTCATTCTCGAACGCCTTGTGCTGCATGGCTTTCTCTACGTTCAAAATCTTTCCTCGAAGGGGCATGATCGCCTGGAATTTGCGGTCGCGGCCTTGCTTGGCCGTACCTCCGGCCGAATCCCCCTCTACGAGGAAGATTTCGCACTGGGCGGGGTCGGTTTCGGAGCAATCCGCCAACTTACCGGGTAGGCTGTTGCCTCCCAATACCGTCTTGCGTTGCACCATTTCACGGGCTTTCCGGGCTGCGATCCGCGCCTTGGCTGCAAGAACCACTTTTTGAACAATGATGCGGGCTTCGTTGGGGTGCTCTTCCAAATAGTTGGTCAGCATTTCGCCGACGATGCGGTCCACCGCACCCGATACTTCGGAGTTGCCCAATTTGGTCTTGGTTTGGCCCTCAAACTGAGGTTCCATGACCTTGACAGAAATGACCGCGGTGAGTCCTTCACGGAAGTCATCCCCCGCCACTTCCACTTTTTCCTTGGTCAAGATGCCGCTCTCATCGGCATACTTCTTCAAGGTACGGGTTAGCGCACGGCGGAAACCAGCGAGGTGGGTACCTCCTTCATGGGTGTTGATGTTGTTGACGTAGGAGTGAATGTTCTCCGCATAGCTCGTGTTATAGGCCATGGCTACTTCGACGGGAATCCCTTCGATCTCGCCCTCCATGTACATCGGCTCGGGAATCAGCGCCTCGCGGTTTTGGTCCACATAGACCACGAACTCGCGCAAGCCTCCCTCCGAATGAAATTCTTCGGTGCGTGCCACGCCTTGCTCATCCTTGTCGCGGTCATCCGTCAGTTGAATGCGTATACCCCGATTGAGGTAAGCTAACTCACGCAGACGTGCGGCCAAAATGTCATACTGGTAGGTGGCCTCATAGAAGATGCTCGCATCCGGCTGGAACGTGACAATCGTGCCGCGGTAGTCCGAATTACCCACCTCTTTCACCGGATACAAGGGCTTCCCGATGGAGTATTCCTGCATGTATTCTTTGCCATCGCGGTGGACACGGACTTCAAGGTGCGTCGACAGGGCATTGACACAGGATACACCGACCCCGTGCAGACCACCAGAAACCTTGTAGGAATCCTTGTCAAACTTGCCTCCTGCGTGGAGGACGGTCATTACGACTTCCAAGGCCGAACGATTCTCCTTGGTGTGCAAGGCCACGGGAATTCCCCGACCATCATCCTTCACCGTAATGGAGTTGCCTTCGTTGATGGTAACCTGAACCGAGGTAGCATGTCCGGCAAGCGCTTCGTCAATGGAGTTGTCGACAACTTCATAGACCAAGTGGTGGAGTCCTTTCTGACCCACGTCCCCGATGTACATCGCAGGACGTTTGCGGACGGCTTCGAGGCCTTCGAGAACCTGAATACTATCGGCGCCGTAATTCTTGGCTTCACTCATGTTGTGTGGGGGTAAAAATGTCTATCCCACAAAGATAACTTCAGCACTTTTCCTAGGGGTGTACCGAGAAGAAAAACCGGCCCGTTTATCAACATTTTTTTCAACATGAGCGCATTTCTCGCGCCCAGGTGATAGATGGGATATTTCGGCTTAAAACTTGTAAACCAGGCCCAAATTTGCTCGAATTCCCTGAACCGGATAGCCCGTCCACCACGTCGTGCGGCTGTGGAAGAGATTGTCCACCTTGAACGTGGCGTTCAATTGCTTGTTGTACGTGTAGACCGCACTCAGGCGACCATCGAGAAAAGCGGGCAGCGTTTCATCCCCTGTTTGCCCTTGTGCCATGCGGCTTCCGCGGTATATGATGGTGGATTCAAAGCGAATCTTATCCTTCAAATTGAAAAAGGCTTGGCCGCCGATTTCGGACGAGGGAACGTGGTACACGGTGCCCCCATCCAAGCGGGTGGCCGTTCTCAAGGTGGCAAAGGCGCGGACCTCCCAACCAAGGCCGTTTTGAAAGCTCAATTCCCCAGAGGGTTCGAGCATCTTCACGCCCACATATTCCACGCCAAATCGGCCACTGTCCGCCGAGGACTGCCAGCCCTCGAAGCTTCGCGTGTACATGGCGTAGTTGGCAAACGAACGTTGACGAATACCAAATCGGTAGCCAATGGTCGAGGTCAAGCGTCCGGAAGCCCCGGCATAAAGGGAGGCTTGGCGCACCGCTTCATACTGTGCTGCCTCACTCAGGAAGGGCATGGCTTCGACCCGAGCGCGCATGCCCCCATTGTCGGCAGACCCTTCCAGGCCTGCATACAGATTCAGCACGTGCTTGACCAAGGGGAACTCGAGGTGAACGACCGGGGGCAAGTAGGGCTTGTCCCAGGTGCTTCCTTGGCCCGTAAATATGGCGTTCAAGCCCACTCGGAAGTAGATGGAACCCACACTATCGGAAACCGCAGGAGAGAACTGTGCGGACCAATAGTCCAAAGGGCCCACAGGCAGTCCCAGGCTATCCCGGTTTGCCGTTTGCATCAGATGGTTCCAAGACCCGTGTATGGGCAGTTCCAAGAAGACATCTTGGACGGGCAATCGCCAGTCTACGCCGGCGGCCAAACCGCTTTCCGTTTGACGACCACCTTGGTCAATCCAATGGTGGCCCGTGAGCTCCGCCCCGTGAAAGATTTGCTTCCGACGCATGCGGCTTTGGCGGTAAGACAGTCCAACTTGGTAATCTTGGGTCCATCGGCCCGGAGCGGCGGAGGCGGTGTCCGCCGCATTGTTGGCCGTCAAAGGGGTACCGTAAAAAGCATACCGGTTCCAGTCGGCGGACGCTTCGGTGCTCAATCGACCGCGACCGACAATACGCGCATACTGCCCGGAGAGCCCGTTTTCCATCCACGTTGTTCGGTTGTATACGTTGAACGGTTGACCCGCCATATCGTTGGCCTTGAAGCCCCCTTGGGTCGAGAAATGCTGGCCCTGCACCCCCCATCGCTGAAGATCGGAACGCGCATTGCCCAAGGCAAAACCCACATCGGCCGTTGCATAATTCCCAAGAGACATGTGGACCGTATTCGCAGGAAGGCGCTCGAGGCGAGCGCGGGAAATTTTCAATGGAGGGATAACCTCCAAGCGCGGTTCGGGCACCCATGTGCGGTTCCGCACACTGATGGCCACGGGCAGTTTCTCGACCGTGGTATCCATGACATTGGGCTGTCCTGTGATTTTAATGCCCTCTGCCACTTGAGCATTGTATTTTTCGGTCACCGAAATTTCCAGGCCATTCATGACTGGCTGCGCCCAAATAAGGGCTGTGGTCAGCGTAAAAATTGAGACGAGAATACGTTTCATGGGAGGGTGGGCATTTCGGAGATGGTTTCTTCATCAGGACCCGCCGCATCTTCCGCGGGGCTGTTTAAAATAGCTTGGAAGACCTTCGCTTGCTCCACCGTTTCGGCGATGAAGTTCTCCGCGATGATGAAGTCCAAGGTATAGTTCGCTTGGAACACATCGTCCAAAGCGGCGTAGTTGTGGGCCAAAATCAGCAAGGCTTTGAAGCGCCATTCGCCTTGACCGGGCAGGTTGTCAATGAGCCAAAAGATTTCCTCATTGGAGGCCGTATGCGATCCATACAAGTACAAAATCAAGGCCTCGTAGTAGGATGCTTCCGCCTGCAAAACCGCCGGACCATTTTTCTTCAAGTCTCCGTAAGCACTGAGGGACTTGGTTATCCATTGCCACTCTGCGCCATTGATACTATCCTCTCCCCACGAAGCAAGGAAGTCTGCCTTGCGGGCGCGTGGGCCCATGGCCATGGTCATCGCGTCACGCGCTACGTTCGCTTTGGCTTCCGTTCGAATTTCAGGGCTGTTGCGTTCGTCGGCAGCCACCACCTCCGAATAGCCGTAGGCCACTTCGAGGTGCTTCAAGGCTTGGTGTCCCCGCATCATGGCCACATTGGCTTCGCGAAGTAGGCTGGCATCGTCGCTCAAGGCAAGGACAGATTCAGCCGCAATCAGCATTTCGTCGGCATTCTTTCGAGCCGATACGATACGCAAGATCCACGTCCACGCATTGATGTGGTGCTCGCCCACAGGTGCTTGGGTCACCTTGCGGAAATATGCCAATGCCTCATCTGGCTTGTTGAGACGACGCGCAGATTCCCCGGCATAGTGGTTGGCTTTTACCGTGAAAAACCCGTCTGGGAAACGCTTCATATATCGGTCAAATCCAGACATGGCCTCCTCAAACTTGCTGGAAGCATATTTGTCGTAGGCCGACATGTACGCCACACTGTCAAGTTCGCTCGCCCGCACCTGGGCAAAATCAATCCCCTGAACCCACGTGAGATAATCGTCAATTCGATTCGCCTCGTCGTACACACTCCGGGCCGTGGTAATCGCCTCCCTTGCTTCGGGCGTTCCGGGATATTTATTGACGATTTCTTGAAACGTAGAGATGGCTGCATCCAATCGTTGATCATTGCGTTGGGCAATGGCGATGTTGAGGGCGGCGCGACGGGCCCGCTCCGACCCTCCCACCATTCTTATGTAGGCCAAGAAATCATGCTCGGCTTCGGCATTTTCTCCTCGGCGCAGATGGGTTTGAGCCAGCTCATATAGCGCCTCACTGCAATATTTTCCTCCATAGGCGTCTTGCTCATTGGATGTGATGGACAATCGCTGCAAGACCTCCATTTTTTTGACGTCCTTATTCAAAAGGCCCAAACAAAGGGCTTGTTGGAACGTGGCGTAGCCCGCATAGCGGCCCTTGGGGTCCAGGCGCACCGACTTCTCATAGTATTCCTGAGCCAAAGCATGCTTGCCCAGCAGGAAGTACAAATCCGCGAGACGAAGGGTGGCATCTTCTATTTTTCGGTCCTTGCCCTTGGCATCCTGCAAATAGACCCGGAAGGCCGCAGAGGCATCTTCCAAGCGATCCAATTTATACAGGCAGTAGGCCTTGTTGTAGAGGGCCGTCGGGCGCTCGGTTAGCGTGTAGCTACCTGGGGTTTTCAGAAAGGACTCAAATTGTGCCAAAGCTTCTTGGGCATCCCCTTTGCGGTAGGCTAATTCACCCAACCAAAAGTGGCTCAAGGCCACAAAAGTCAAATTCTGCGGATAACCCAACGACTTGTTGAAGTATTCCTGTGCACCGGACCAATCGCTAATCTGGAAGCATTCCACGGCGCGGAAGTAGGCCACGCGTTGGTAGGCTTCGCGCATGGCCATCGTGCCCATTCCTGTCTGAACAATAGCCTCCATAGCGCGACCATAATCCTTGGAGGTGATGTACAGATTAGCCAAGTATTCATTGGCTTCACGGCGGTGTTCCGTTTGGGGGAAGTCGCTCAAGAAACGTTTGAACATATCAATGGCATCGCCAAAGGGGCTCGAACTCTTGTAGGTCAGTTTGGCCGCTTGGAAGGAGGATTCTTCCAGAATAACCGGATCTTTTGCCCGCTCGCTAACTGCCTTGAAGGCGTTCAGGGCTTCTTCCAATTGCCCTTCTTTTACGTAGCACTCCGCTAGGAGGTAGAGGCCAAATTCCGATACTTGACCCACATTGGATGGGATTTTATTGAGCGCCTGAATGGCCTCTTTGTAGCGGCCCGTTTGGGCATTGACCACCCCGAGCTGGTAGTAATCGTCTGCCGACATTTTTCCGCCCAAATCACGGTGCATGGCAAGGTATGGCAGGGCTTCCGGGTAGCGCTTTTTCTTGAAGAGGCTTTGGCCAATCAGTTTCGCAATTTCAGGGGTGCGTTTGGCTGTGGCGTTTTTCAGCAGGGATTCCCCGAGTTTCAAGAGCTTATCGTCTAAGCCTTGACGGGCATAGATTTGGGCCAAGTAATAGGGAACGACCATGCCGAACTCTTCGTGGTTCTGCAAGGGCTCCAAATTCTCCATCGCCGTCACATCGTTGGTGTCCAAATAAGCGATGTGCCCGTAGTAATACTGGGCCGAAGCGGCAATGGGGTACTTGGTCGCTTTGGCGGCAGCCAACTGGGGCCGGGCCAAATCATATTCCTCCAACAAGAAATGCGAGTAGCCGAGCTTGAATTGCACCTCCGCGCGCTCGGCTTTGGGCAGGTAGAGCCCGTCCAAACGGCGCAACCAATCGCGGGCATCCGAATACTTTCGGCGGTTGAAGGAATATTCAGCCATCTCGAGCACGGCTTCTTTTCGGCGGGCCGTACTTGGGTAGGCATCCAAAAAGGCCAAGACTTGGTCCCCCGCATCGCGGTTGAGGAGTCGAACGGCACAAATAGCTTTGAAAAAGGCCGCTTGCTCGGCCAAATCGGTCTGGGCATCCACCTGTTGAAGGACCTGCGCAAATCCCTCCGCGGCCGGAGAATAAAGCGCTCGATCAAACAATCCACGGCTGTCGGCATAAACCGATTGCGGAGTGGTATGGGAGAACGGGGCTTGGCCATGAGCCGCTGCGGCCCCAGCCAAGAATACAAGAAGGAGAAGTCTTCGCATCATTGTTGGAAGCATAAAGGTAGTCCGGACCAACAAAATCCTGTTAATTTGTGGCATAAACCATGCCTATGGCCTCCAACAGCCCCATACTCTCCCTCCGAAACGCCGATATTTATCAAGGTGACCACCTGATTTTGAGCCAAGTAAGCCTCGAAATGCACAAAGGTGACTTCATTTATTTGATCGGGGCGACCGGTTCGGGAAAGTCCTCCTTGCTCAAAACCCTCTACGCAGACTTGCCTTTGACGGCCGGCGAAGGTGAATTTGTGGGCTATGACTTGAGAAACCTCCCCGATCGAGATATCCCCTTCCTCCGTCGGAACCTCGGCATTGTCTTCCAAGATTTCCAACTTTTGATGGACCGATCTGTTTTTGACAATTTGGATTTTGTCCTGCAAGCCACGGGCCAGCATACCAAGTCTGAAAATGCAGACCGCATTCAGCAAGTGCTGAAACGCGTGGGCATGGCCACCAAGGAGCACAAGATGCCCTACCAGCTTTCAGGGGGAGAACAGCAACGCGTGGCCATTGCGCGGGCGCTTCTCAACAATCCCCCCTTCATCCTCGCGGATGAGCCGACGGGCAATTTGGATCCGCATACCAGCGAGGAAATCATGCATTTGATGGAAGAAATTTCGGCCTCCGGCCGGACCATCCTGATGGCCACCCATGACTACGCCCTTCTTTTGAAGTTTCCGCATCCCACCTGGAAATGCGCGGGCGGGCAAATTAGCAGCACGGTACAGCGCACCCTTTAATCGAGGAGCGTCGCGATCGAGCTGGGCTGGGTCCAGGGGCTACGCGCCGCTCTTACAGCTTGCGCCCGTTGAGCGTCCCATGGCGTATTCAAGGCTTGGTTGACGGCCTCCGAGAGGCTTTCCGGGCTGTGGTAGGTAAAAATTCCCATGTCAGGGGTCCAATCCAAACCCTGCACCGCGGCTTCATGTGCGACGATCCAGCGCGCCTGGTAAAACGCTTGTATGAGTTTAAGCTTGAGGCCGAGGCTATGTTCGGCATGGACAAGGACCATGGCCGCGTCGTGAAACGCTCGAGCCATGGCG
>DFSS01000011.1:46988-68827 GCA_002381225.1 Flavobacteriales bacterium UBA3431
CGCAGTTCGTCTGAAAAATCATGGCCCGCCCACATGACCTCCACCGGGAGCGCGGCCGTCCAGCGTGCCGCGCGCTCGTTCTCTACGACGGAAAATTTCCCCGGAACCACGAGACTCTTTCTCATTGCTCCATGTTCGGGGGGCGTCCCGGGAAAGCGTTTCTGAGGAGGGACGATCTTGGCAGTATGCCCTCCCAACGCTTGCCAGGCCTGAGCATCGCCCGCCGTCAGGGCCCAAACGGGACCTTGCCAACGTTTGGCTAGGTTGCGCTCCCAGCGCAGCAGCTTCGCCGCCTCCCAACGCAAATACGCCCGCTTTAGCCCGGTTGCATAGGCACCCAAACTGCGGTAGTACGTGGCCTCCGGGTTGTGCCAACGCAGGATGGCGTCCGCCGGAAAATTCAGCCCGGTCAAGTGGGTTCCCTGCACAAGGTGCTTCCCGTTTGCGGTGGCCAAGGCCGCACGAAGCACCCGAGTGCTCCGACTGCCCACGATGTAGGGCCGAGACCCCGAAAGTATCGCCCATCGGTTGCGGGGGTAGGTCTTGAACTGAACGCCCGGGTGCTCGCTCAACGTCAGCGCCTGGGTATGGGCAAGGGCCGCCTTCGTCGTGGCGTGCAAAACAACTTGGTAGCCGGATTGCACGAGGCGTTCCACCTGACCTCCGACTTCCAAGGTGCCGCCATAGGGGGGCGGTTCCAAGCGGTCCATGGACCAGACGTGCACGGTTTTTTCTCCTTGCAGCCGGCGAATCAGACGCTTCCAAGAATCTTTTTCATGGTCCCAATGGTAGCGGTGGGCCGCCTGTTGTGCGGCTTGAACAGCGTGACGGTACACTTCGGGCTGGAGGAGCTCGTTTGCGGCGCTCAGAATCGCTTCCGGCGTCGTTTCGTGAATCACCCGACCGGCCGCGCCGAGATGCGCGGCGACTTCGACCAGGTTGCTAGCGATGACTGGGATGCCCGCTTGGAAGTAATCAAAGAGTTTGTTGGGCAGGCTCCAACGGTAGTTCTGACTTTTGGGTTTATCCAGGGAAAAGCCAAGGTGGGCGGCTTCGGTATAGCGGGCCAAGGCCTCGCGCGGTACGCGGCCAATGAAGCGGACTTTGGATCCCGTCCAGCCCTGGGCTTCGGCCGTGCGCTGAAGGTGCGGAAAGGCGTCGCCGGAACCCACGACGAGTAACAGAGCATTGGGATGCAGGCCGACGGCCTCGAGGAGTTCTTCGGCCCCACGATCGATGTTAATGCCCGCTCCCTGGAGGATCCAGAGGGGGCGGTCCGTGGGGAGGTCCAGTGCTTTGCAGGCGGCCAGTCGGCGGGACTCTTGCTGGTCGTCGCCGGCGGGCGGGAAAGGCAAGCCATCTTGGGGCAAGAGCGGCACGTTCCGAACGATGTCCATCGACTGCCCATATTCGGCATAGTAGGCCTGCGCGATGGACGCATTGACCGTCACTCCTGCGGTGATCTGTGGGACATAGCGCCTTTCTACCCAGCGCCAAAGGCTTTGAATGAAGGGGCGGGATTCGAGTTCCGGGGCGCCCAAAAAGTACTCGTGGCTGTCATACACGAGGGGCTTACCACGGCGGCGCGCCCAGTATGCGTTGGGCCAAAGCGTGTCGAGATCGTTGGCCAAGTAGACGTCTGGTTTTTCCCTACGCAGTATTTCCCACAAGCGCCATTGAAATTCCAGATAAAAGAGAGGCCCTCGGTGAAAAAAACAGGTGAAGCGTTCCGTGCGGTAGGGACGCGCAAGCGGGGCGGGATTGGGGTAGTTCCGGCCTGAAAGCACCACTTCGTAGCCCATCTCCTGCCAAACCATGCACGTTCGGTGCACGCGCTGGTCCGAATGCAAATCGTTGATGACCGACAGAAAGACTTTGGGCATAATCACGAAGGTAGGCCAAAGCCACGGCTATCTTTGCGCCATGGATCCCCGCCAGCTCCGCATTGCGGACTTTACCTACGAACTCCCCGAGGAACGAATTGCCCAATTTGCCGTGGAACCCCGCGATGCGGCGAAGCTCCTGACCTTCGATGGGGCGCGTTTTGGCTCTTCCTCTGTCGCAGACCTCCCAAAAGTCATGCGCGCCATGGGGTTTCATACGGGAGGACACCTGGTATTGAACGAAACTCGTGTGGTGCAGGCTCGGCTATTCTTCCCTCGCGGGGAAGCCAAACCGTTTGAACTCTTCTACCTCCATCCAGCCCAAGGCTCCATAGAGCAAGCGATGGCTGCCACGGGGCGTCTCGTCGCGGCGTGCAAGGTGCGCTATTCAAAAAAATGGAAACCCGATCAGGTGCTTGAGATGGATCGCCTTCAAGCCCGCCGAGTTGGCTTTGAGGCGGATACCTCGCTGGTGGAATTCACGTGGGAAGGTCCCGAAACGTGGTCCGAACTTCTCGCCCATCTAGGACAACTTCCCCTACCGCCTTACATGCAGCGGTTGGTTGCACCAGAAGACCAAGAGCGGTACCAAACCGTTTTTGCGCGGGTGGAAGGGTCCGTAGCCGCCCCAACTGCCGGATTGCATTGGACCACCGCCCTGCTTGATGCCGTGGCAGCGGAGGGGTGGCGCCGCACTCCCGTCCGCCTTCACGTGGGTGCTGGAACGTTTCAGCCAGTCAGTAGCGAACGCATGTCCGACCACCCAATGCATGCCGAGGAGCTCCACGTGCCGGTGGATACCATTCGGGATCTCGCCGATGGACGACCCATCTGGGCGGTGGGCACCACGGCTGCACGCACCCTGGAATCGCTCTATTGGTTAGGATGTGAGGCATGGCATGGTCGCCCGCTTCCCGCCTCGGTGGATCAATGGCTCCCCTATCAAAATAATGGCTCTCAGCCGAACCGATCGGAGGCATTGTTGGCCTTGGCGACGGCCCTGGAACAGGCCGGGAAAAAGGCCTTCACGGGCCCGACAGCGCTCCTCATTGCTCCGCCCTACCATTTTCGGATGGTCGATGTATTGATGACCAATTTTCACCAGCCCCAGAGTACCCTCCTGCTCTTAGTGGCCGCGGCGATCGGACCGCGTTGGAAAGAGGCCTATGCACATGCCTTGGCCGAAGACTACCGCTTTTTGAGCTATGGAGATGCCTGCTTGTTTAAGGTTCAAGAACCTTCCGCTACGTTGTAGAGGAATGTCCGGCTGAATGGCTGATTGCAGTCGTTTCTTCCCGACTCGCTGGGGGTTGTAGCCCAATTTTGTTCCATGCCTGCCCCGATTGAACTGCTTTTGGCCTTGGCCCTGACGCCCGCTCCTTTCGCTTTGGGGCAACCGGCGATCGCAGGGGTGCAGGACAGTGTCCACCTTCTGTGGTGGAATGTGGAAAATGCCTTCGATACCCTGGACGACCCCCAAACGAGGGACGAAGCCTTCACCCCCAGCGGCTCCAAGGAATGGACCTCGAAACGCTACTATCGCAAACTCCGTCACATCGCTAAAGGGCTTCGCACCGCGGCGGGCTCCACCCCTCCCGATTTTATTGGGCTATGTGAGATTGAAAACGCCACCGTATTGGCGGATCTTGTTCGCCAGTTACCCTGGGAATGGGCGATATGGACCTGCCATCAGGATAGTCCCGATGCGCGAGGCATTGACGTGGCGGTCTTGTATGCACAGGACCGCTGGCGACTGGATTCGATTGATTTTCTCCACGCTTCCGATTTGAGTGGAAGCCGAGACATTGTCTACACAGCCTTTTGCCATAAACAAACGGGGCAGACGTTATCGGGATTTTGGGTCCACTTGCCCAGCCAACGGGATCCACGAATCGCTCAACGCATTCGGGCTTTGGAGCCCATTCGTACCTACCCACACGTGGACTTTTTACTCGGCGACCTCAATAGCCATCCCGAGGGGCTCTTAGGCGCCAACCTCCAGGCGTACAATTGGTCTTGCATGCCCAGTCATGTGCGGTGGGGGACCTATGCCTTTGGGTCTCGCTGGAGCTTTTTGGACAGCGGGTGGCGGCATAACTCCTCCAAATGGCACGGGGAAATGCATGCTATCCCCTTTGGAATCAGACATTACGAAGATCACACCCCCTCTATCCAAGCCACCTTTTACGCGGGGAGGTATTGCGGCGGCGCATCGGACCACCTCCCGCTTCGATTCACCTTATGGACGTGCGAGCCTTTGCCGTACATTTATCCTTCTAATTAGACCCTTTAGGTACCATGAAAAAGTTTGTCCTGTTTTCACTTGCCACACTAGCCTTAGCTAGTTGCACCAAGAACGAGCCAGATCCTACGCCCGAAAAGTATATCACGGATGACTTGGTGGTCACCGAAGATCAGAAGGCGTTCCTCATTGAAACCACCGGCACATGGTGCCAGTATTGCCCCAACGGCGCAGCCTTGATGCTCAAGGAAATGCGCAAGTACAACGTAAACGGCGACAGCAACATCCGTGTCATCGGTTTTGCTTCCCACACCGGGGATCCCTTGGAGACGCCCGTTCAAACCCTTTTGAATGCCACCTTCCCAACAAGTGGTGTACCCAACTTCTACGTCAACAACGCCGACGCGGGCCAGAGCATTTCAGGCCCCACTGCGGCAGCCTTGAGCGGCATTCCCGTCGTCGGTGTGGCCCACGTCACGCATGAAAACGCCACGGGTGATACCGTAGTGGTCGATGTGAAGGTGCAATTCTTCGAAGACAGCAAAAACACGTCCTACTATGTTCAATCGTACTTGCTGGCCACTGGCATCGAAGCCCGTGAATACACGGTCAATGGCATGCCGGTTAACCTGAACCAAGTTTCTTCTGTACCCATTGTAACCACGGGTTCCGGCGCAACGCCCTCAACCTGGGCGGTGGATACCGTAGGCAAGAAGTCTGGCGACATCTATACCCATGACCACATTCCCGTGGTTCAGGGCGTGACAGATTTCCAGTGGGGCGTCACCTTGGATACGGTCAACCCCTTGGGCCGCTCCTACTTCAAAGGCGACATCTTCGGCTCGAAGTATACCCCCATCCAAATCAAGCTCCCCAAAATACTTCCTTCTGTTCCCGGTGTGGAGTATGAGGTCGTAACCATTATTTGGTCCGAGCGCTTTGACGGCACGGCCGGCGTACTCTTTGTCAACGGATACGAAGGACTTTAAGCCGTTTTCCTTGAAACGATCAGCGCGCCCCTCGGGGCGCGCTTTTTTTGTGCCCTACTTTCCCGGCGCGAGGTCGGTGGACCAGACATAAGTTCTCCATCCTGCATCGGCCCCTTGCCATGCGGAAGCGGGGCGAAAACCAAGTCCCATGAGCAACGCGGAGGACGCCTGGTTTTCTGGATGGTGCTGTGCAAAGATTTCCAGGATATTCTGGTGCCTCGCCCAACTCAAAATAGCCTTGCCTGTCCTCCGCGCATGCCCTTGATTCCAGTACCGATGGTGCCATCGAAAGCCCAGATCGATTTGGCCATTGGCTTGACGCAATCCGGCCCATCCCAAGAGGGCACCATCCTCCTTTCTCGTAACCAGCCAACGGCCAAATCCAAAATCTGAAAAATGGGTGTAGCGGCCAACGAAGGCTTCGGCCTCGTGGACATCTAAAAAAGGCAAATCCCCGGTCCAACGGAGGACACGGGGATCTGCATTCAGTTCAAAGAGGTGGCGACCATCTCCCGATTCCCATGTGCGAAAGCAGTATTCCGGATGGGAGGGTGTGGCCGACATGCTTATTTATCCATGCGGCGCGTCCGGCGATTGCCCGCTTCCTTTTGCGCTTCAAGCATATCATTCATGCGCTTTTGGAATTTGGACGTTTTGCCGCTGGCCTTGTTCGCCATGAGTTGCGCATGAATCGCCTTTTCATCGATAAAAAACTTTCGGATCGCCCATTGCTGAGCAAAAATCAGAATGTTGCTCACGAAGTAGTAGAAGGACAAGCCCGAGGCGTAGTTGTTGAACCACACCAACAGCATGAAGGGCATCAAATACTGGATGATCACCATTTGCTGCTGCATCATACTATTGCCGGACTGAGGCGTCATGGAGTTGTTGAACTTGGTGTACAAATAGGTCGAGATGGCCATGAGGATGGTGAACAAGCTCACGTGGTCGCCGTAGAAAGGAATACTAAACCATTGACCAAATTCAAAGATGGAATCGTAGGCCGATAAATCGTCCGCCCAGAGGAAGGACTTTTGGCGCAGCTCAATGCTCGCAGGGAAGAAGCGGAACATCGCGATCAAAATTGGGAATTGAAGGAGCTGAGGAATGCAACCACCTAAGGGATTGACACCCGCCTTTTGATAGAGGGCCATCACTTCTTGCTGCTTTTTAGCGGCATCGCTGTCTTTGTGGCGCTCATTGATTTCATCCAACTCCGGCTTGAGGACACGCATTTTGGCCATGCTCTTGTACGAAGAGAAAGTCAAAGGAGACAGGACCAGCTTGATGATGAGCGCCATCAAGAAGATGATGAAACCATAGTTCCACCCAAAATCATCAAAGAAGTTGAACATCGGGATGACCGCTCCCTTGGAGATCCAGCCGAAGATGCCCCAACCAAAGGGAATAATCTCGTCAAAATGCTGGCCGTAGTCCTTCAACGTAGTGTACTGGTTGGGTCCATGGTACCACAGTCCTTTGGCGTGCACCCCGCCATTGCTACCCGCCAAGGTCAATTCCGAACGGAAGAGACGGGTGTGGCCCGTGTCGCTCGCGTCGGGCGTTTTCGTCAATAAATGCGCCGTCGTGAAAGGGGTCTCCGAAGCAAAAATGCTGGAAAAGTACTGCTGCTTGTGCGCCACCCACCCGATGTTGGAGACGGTTTCCTCGTCGTCGCGTCCGTCGCTGAGGTAATCGTCGGATTCATCGACCGCGTCCCAGAAGTAGGTTGACGTATTTTGAGATTCGTTCGTCAAGCTTTTCTCGTTGCGGATTCCATCCTGTTTCCAATCAAGGGTCACATTCGCGGCACCCTCTACATCTAAGGCCCATGTCAGACCATACCCTTCTCTCAAGGTATAGGTCCACGTGGTGGCACCCGAAGTCATGGTGATGGTTTGACTGCCATCATTTCCTTTCGATACGATGGCGGTAAACACCCCTTCGTGGGCCCCAACCATCGATTGGCGGCCGTTGACGAGGTAAAGATCTTCCCCATCGTAGCGTTGGTAGTCCTTGAGTTGCACCTGCTGAATTTGGGCACCCGCTGTGGTAAAGGTGTATTTCACCACCTCATTTTCGAGAACGACCTCCTCGGGGGCCGGGGTGGTGCTATCCTGGGTCGTGACCGCGGCCGGGATGGCATCGGAAACGGGGGCCTCGGGAACCGACTCTTCAACCTGGGCGGCGGCGGTTTCCGACGCGGGGGTATCCGGCTGAAGCTCGGACGCCCAGAAACTCATCCCAAACAGGATAGCCGCGATCAGCACAAAGCCGATGATTTGATTGCGGTCGATGGTTTTTTCTTCGAACATCTTACAGATTCTTATGGGTCAATGCAGCCGATACAAAGGCTACAAACAAGGGGTGGGGATTGGCCACCGTGGATTTGTATTCTGGGTGAAATTGGACGCCCACAAACCAAGGATGGCTGGGGATTTCCACGATTTCGACAAGACCGGTTTCCGGGTTGATGCCTGCGGCCTTCATCCCTGCTGCTTCAAGATCTGCGAGGTAGGCATTGTTAAATTCAAAGCGATGGCGGTGGCGTTCGGAAATGGTCGCCCGACCATAGAGCTGGCTGCTCAGCGTCCCTTCCGTCAGGGCACAGTCGCAGGCTCCCAAGCGCATGGTTCCCCCCTTATCCGTGACTTGTTTTTGTTCTTCCATCAAGTCAATGACAGGGTGTGCAGAGTCTGGGTCCACTTCACTGGAATTGGCGTCTTTTAGGCCGAGGACATGGCGGGCATATTCAATGACGGAAGCTTGCATTCCAAAACAAATACCCAAGAAGGGAATTCCCTCTTCGCGGGCAATGCGCACAGCTTCGATTTTGCCTTCAAAACCACGAGATCCAAAGCCTGGTGCCACCAAAACCCCATGCAACCCAGCCAAGGCCTCCGAAGCATTCTCGGGAGTTAAATCTTCCGAGTGAATCCAGCGAACCTCTACTTTGGTTCGGTTCTCCGCTCCGGCGTGAATGAGTGCTTCTAAAATGGATTTGTACGAGTCTTTGAGCTCGACATATTTTCCGATTAAACCAATCTCCACCTGAGATTTAGGGGTTTGAAGACGGTCCATAAAGTCGTTCCAACGTCCCATGTCGGGGCGTCCAATCGTAGGAAGTTCCAACTTCTTGAGAACGACTTCATCCATGTTTTGGGCGAGTAGAAGTTGAGGAACCTCATAGATGGTTTTGGCATCCAAGGATTCAATAACCGCGTCGGGCGTGACGTTACAGAAGAGGGCCAATTTGCGCTTTATATCCTCCCCCAAAGCATGCTCCGAACGGCAGACAAGGATGTCCGGCTGAACGCCGCTTTCCTGAAGCATTTTCACCGAGTGCTGGGTAGGCTTGGTTTTCAACTCGCCCGTGGCACTCAAGTAAGGAACCAAGGTCAAGTGGATGCTCACGCAATTTCGACCGAGCTCCCAGCGGAGCTGACGAACGGATTCGATGTATGGGAGCGCCTCAATGTCGCCCACCGTTCCACCGATTTCGGTAATCACAATTTCGTATTCCCCACTCTCGCCCAGCAATTGCATGCGGCGCTTGATTTCGTCCGTAATATGCGGAATGACCTGTACGGTCTTACCGAGGTAATCCCCGCGGCGCTCCTTGTCAATCACGTGCTGGTAAATGCGGCCCGTGGTCACGTTGTTGGCTTGCGAAGTGGGACGGTTGAGGAAGCGCTCATAGTGGCCCAAATCCAAATCCGTTTCTGCCCCGTCATCGGTCACGTAACATTCTCCGTGTTCGTAGGGATTGAGAGTCCCTGGATCGATGTTGATGTAGGGATCAAATTTCTGAATGGTCACCGAAAAGCCCCGCGCTTGGAGCAGATTGGCGAGGGACGACGCGACAATACCTTTTCCCAAGGAAGAGGTGACCCCGCCGGTAACGAAGATGTATTTAGTGCTTGAAGCCATGAACGAGTGGGTTCTGGCAAAGTTAGGGTTTTAAAACGCGTAGCTCAACATCAAAGTGGGCATAATGGGCAATTGATTCACGCGCTTGGCCCGGGGAGTGTCGTAGTAAAAAATATTGGCCCGGTTGTACACGTTGGTGGCGGCAAGTGCCATTTCAATGCGCTGATTTTTAGCGACTTGCCAATTCTTCTTGGCCGTCAAATCCAAACGGTGGTAGGCGGGCAAACGCTGGCTGTTCAAGTCACCATACAGGATGCCCATCTGGCCATTCTCCGTGGAATAGGGGTAATCCATGTTGGGTTGACCAAGTCCGTCCGTAAAGGTTTGCTGCTCGTAGTAGCCCCGAATCGGCGTAAAGGGGAAGCCCGAACCATAGTTCCACCGGACATTGATCTCCCAGTCCTTGTCGCCCTTGTAGGCCACCAGAAGGTTGAGGTTGTGTCGTCGGTCAAATTGGGGAGCGTACGTGGTCACGCCATCAAATCGGGTCACCTTCCCGAGCGAATAGACTCCCCAGAAATACCAATGCTTGTCTTCGTAGGTAACCAAAGCGTCCACCCCGCGTGCTAGACCCGTTTCTACCATAAAGTCTTTTCGAAGGCTCTCGGGTTGATCTTCATAGACGGGGATGTCGTCATAGAGTTTGTACCGGTTGATGTTGGTGATTTGATTGAACCGCTTCACATAGCCCTCCAACTCCAAGGTCCAACGTCCCACCACATTCCATTCTCCGCCAAAGACCAAATGCTCAGCCGTTTGCAACTTTGTATTCAAGGGTCGACCATTGAACTGACTGGGTAGGTCATCCGCCCCACTCAAGAAACCGTAGAAAAGGTTGACCACATCGCGGTCGCTGTTGGCTGCCACCAGGTTTTGCGAGTAGCGTCCAGCTGAGAGCTTAAATCGCAGGTATTCCGTCGCGTTGTATTTGAGCCCAAGGCGCGGCTCCACCCGCACGATGGCCAAGGATCCATAATTGTGCAAACGCAAGCCTGGCTGAATCAACCATCGGCCCTGCTGACGTTTATAGTCCATGTAGCCCCCTAACTCGGTGGTATTCTGCTCCTGGTCCAAGGTCCGCCCGACCGTATTGGTATACTGGTACTGGGTGTGGTATCCGACGAATTCCAAGCCATACTTGAACTCGTCGTACTTGCGCAATAGATAGGTAAAGTCTAGCCCCCCGTTAAACCCGTCAATCTGGCTTTCGCGAGGACGGTTTTCCAATTCGCTGGATTCAATAAAGTAGGCACTTTGGGCCAAATGGCCTTCGATAATGGTACCCGAGGAGGCAGGAACGACCAAAAAGTCTGCGCCATACCCTGTGGCCCGCCAATTGATCGCCTTGTCCCCGGCAAATTGCACGCCGTCGTTGAAATTGAATCCAAAGAGGTTCGCCTTGTTGCCACCCGTCGATTCCACGGTGTACTTGGCATACAAATCGGTGAACGTAAAGGGGAGACCACCATACTCCGTGGCGACGTAGGGATAGACCACGGGGGCGATGGCGTTGAGGTAGGAGTTTTTGGCACTCACCAAGATGGAGCTGGGGGCCAAACCATCCTTGCCGCGAGGTCCCACGGGCACTTCCAATAAGGCCTTGGCCATGTAGGTGGAGCCGGAAACCTTCCCCGCAATGCGTTGGCGGTTTCCGGAACGCGTTCGGATGTCCATCACCGACGAATTGCGTCCCCCGTACTCTGCCCCAAAACCAGCGGTGTAGACATCCGCCTTTTGCAAGATGTCCGTGTCAAACACGGAGAAAAAACCGATGCTGTGGAAGGGATTGTAGAGGATCATCCCATCAAGTTTGACGAGGTTTTGGATTGGGGCACCGCCACGGATGTAGAGTTGGCCTCCTTGGTCGCCCGTAGTGATAACACCCGGAAGCACCTGGAGGGCACGCATCAAATCCGGCTCACCGCCTATGGAAAAGGTGGTGATGGATTTGGGACTCAGCTGAACCACTGCAGTGGCCACCTTGGTCTGCTGTTCTTGACGTTTGACATCAATGACCACATCATCGAGGACCACAGTGGATTCTTCAAGCAAGAAGCGCTCAAAACCAATGCGTCCCGACTTGACTGTGATGCTCCGCGCTGTCGTCCCGTAGCCGGCCAATTTGACGGTGACTTGGTAGGTCCCAGCGGGGATGCCATTGATCTGAAAATAGCCATCCGAGTTCGTGTAGGCTGACAGGGGCGTCGTCAAACCCGGCTGGGCTATATCGACCGCAACCAAGGCATATTCCAAGGGCATTTGCGATCCCATTTCCTGCACATTCCCGCGAAGACCCCCAGGTAGCGATTGGGCATGGAGCGGCAACCAGCCCAGGATAAACAGCGCGAAAGCGCTAGTAAAGAATCTTAAAAAGAAGTTCATGCAGGATGTCTGAGTCATTGATGTGTGGGGCGCCCATACCTTTCGCTTGGCGATCGGCCTCGCGAAGATACCCCAGGATGCGCAGCAACTTGGAAGGCGGATAATTTTGAGCAATGCGGGCCACGTCGCGCAGCGCGAATTCCGAAATCTTTAATGCCGCTGCGGCTGTACGGGGATTTTTGTCGGGCAAAGCGCCATACACCAGCGCTTTCGAAAAATTCCCAAAGAGGAGGGACAGGGTGACTACCACCGGATTGTTCTTCGGGTTTTCGCCCATGCTTTTCGCAATGCGGTAGGACTGTGCGATGTCTTTAACTGCGAGCGCCTTGATGAGCTCAAACGTGTTGAACTCTCGGCTGATACCCGTGCGCTCCTCGATGATTTTGGCCGTCACTTCACCACCCTGGCCCACAAAGGCCTGAATTTTCTCCAACTCATGATGGATGCGTGACAGGTCAGCCCCGATGTATTCCCCGAGCAGGGCGGCGGCCTTCCCACTCATTTTGAGGCCCATGCGTTGGGCTTGGCTCTCGACCCAAGGAGGGACTTGGTTGTCGTAAAGTTTGGGGAACTCCAAATACACACCATCGTGTTTTTGAAGGGCTTTGTAGAGGGCTTTGCGCTTGTCAAGTTTTTTGCCTTTCAAGGCCAAGGCGAGCACCGTGCTCGGCTGCACCTGCGCCACATAGCTCGCCAAAGCTTCAATGTCTTTGATTTGCTGGGCTTCTTTGACCAAGACCACCGTGCGCTCGGCCATCATGGGAAAGCGCTTCGCTTCCGACATAATGGTCGCTGCATCCGTGTCCCGTCCGTAAAGCACTGTCAGATTGAAATCCCGCTCGTGTTCCTCGAGCGTGACTGTCGACAGCGTGTCCATCGCTTGGTCCATGAAAAAAGGCTCATCCCCCCCAAATACATACAGGGGGCGAAACTTTTTTTCTTGCCATTCGCGTTGCAAAACATCCAAGGTGACCGCCATAGTTCAAAAGTACGCGGAATTCCCCGCCGAGGAGGCTTGAAAGACTTGGATCTTGCGGTGTTTTGCCCCTACATATTCTCAGCGGTGGTGGTAGGGCTCATTGTTCAAAATCGTCCAAGCCCGATAGAGTTGTTCCGCAAAGAGTAGGCGTACCAAATCATGGGGGAAGGTCATCAAACCTAAGGCCATACTACTTTGCGCTTGCGCTCGAAAATCCTCGGAAAACCCGTAGGCATCCCCCACCGCGAAAACCAGTCGTTTGGGACCTTGATTCATCCATTTTTGGCATTGGGCCGCAAAGCCATTGCTTGTGTAGGTCTTTCCCCGTTCATCCAACAAAACCAAGAGATCACCCGATTTTAAGGCGTCCAATTGTTTATCCCGATTTGCCACCGCGTGGATGGAAAACTTTCCATAACGCTGGATACGCGGCAGAAAATGGGCCAAGCCCTCTTTGACATAGGCTTCTTGGGTATCTCCCACAACGAGCAAAACTATTTCCATGTATTCAAGGTGAATGGCGAATCATTCTCTCTGGCAAAGAGACGAAATTCTGCAAATCTAGGGGGCATGGGCTATCTTGCCAGGGTCAATCGCCTCGCGAACTATTCCGGATCATTGGCCCAATTCTCTGCTCAACGTGTACTCAAAAAAACGCCTCATCCACCAAGGAATGTCCTACGCTAAACGCGTGATCCTTCCTTTTTTTGATGGCCTTTCCTTGTACGATGTCGCCACTTTTTTTTGGCGCGGAATGATTGAAGGAGCGGTACCGAGCCGAGCATCGGCCATCAGCTTTTCATTTTTTCTCGCCCTCTTTCCAGGGGTCATTTTTCTGTTTACCCTCATTCCCTTTATCCCCTTGCAGGGCTTTCAAGAGCAACTCTTTCTCCTCCTCCAGGAAGTCTTGCCTCCGACGAGTTTTGATGCAGCCTACACCACCATCAACGACATTCTCACCATTCGGCGCGGAAACCTTTTGAGTGTAACCATTATTGCGACACTCATCTTCTCCACGAATGGCACCCTCTCACTCATAGGCAATTTTGGCTTGACCATTCACAAATTGAATGTGCGCGGATTTTGGTCTCAGTACCTCGCCGCGCTGGTTCTCACCTTGGTCTTGTCGTTCTTGTTGATTTTGGGCATTTCCCTTATTATGATCTCCCAGGACTTTCTGTCCCACTACATTCAAGATGACGTGCTGGGCATTCCCCTCGCCTCGATTCTTATTTGGGTCCGAAATTTTATCCTCCTGACCCTCATTCTTTTAGCCATCTCCATCCTGTTTTACTTCGGACCTATGCGTTCGGCCCCCTGGCGATTTGTTTCCCCGGGGTCCATTCTAGCGACCTTTTTAGTGGTGCTCTCTTCCGCCCTCTTCGGCACCTATGTCACCCACTTCTCCAACTACAACCAATTCTATGGCTCGATTGGGACCTTGCTCATCATTCAACTTTGGATCTATGTGAATGCAATCGGACTTTTAATCGGGTTTGAATTAAATGCAAGTATGGCGGAAGCAAAAAACCGCGTATCTTCCGTCGACTAGAACGAAACTTAGACACACAAAACATGAAAAAAAGCATCCTCCTCGCGATCGCTTTGCTCCTCGGGGGCAAAATGATGGCACAAAGCGCAGACGGCATTTTGGGCGTCTGGTGGAATGAAGAAAAAGACGGAAAAGTCGAGGTCTACAAGGTGGGCAACGAGTACCGCGGCCGTGTCGTGTATGTGAAGAATAACACGAACCCCGATGGTACGTCTCCCAAAAAAGACAACGAAAACCCTGATGCCAAGTTGCGCAGCCGCGTTATCCAGGGCTCGACGATTTTGAACGGTCTGAAGTACGACGCTGAGGACAAAGAATGGGCAGGTGGTACGATCTACGACACGAAGTCTGGGAATACGTACGACTGCTACGCATACCTTCAAAAGGACGGTACGCTCTACTTCAAAGGGTACTTGCTTGGGATGCGCTTTATTGGCCGCTCAACGACCTGGACTCGCGCGAACTAGTCTCGCGTACATCTCTTTTAACTGCGCCCCTACTTCGGTGGGGGCGTATTTTTTTGCCTCCATGTCCATCGGCGCAACACGGAGACCTTGCTCCCAAACCGTAAGAACACCTTGGGCGATCTCTTTGGGATCCAAGGCGACCCGAACGCCCCGTTCGGGACTCAACCATTGTTCAAAGGCCGGGATGTCCGAAGCGACAACGGGCAATCCGGTGTGTAGTGCCTCGAGCACGACAATGCCAAAGGTTTCCGTCTTGGAGGGCTGCACAAAAACATCGGCGGCGGCATACTCAGCATGAAGGGCTGTCGCATCCAGGGCGCCCACCCATTCCACCTGATCGGCCAGTCCCAACCCTTTGGCGTAGTCTTGCAAGCGGGCCATGCGTCCTCCATCGCCCACATGGCGGTAGACCCATGCCACTTCCGGATGACGGCGTTTGAGCTCCACCAGCGCCTCGAGAACCAAATCCACCCGTTTAATGAGGGCATTGGCCGGAATAAGGCTCGCAACACCCAAGAGGGTCACGCGGGAGGCCTTTGGTTGACTTGCCTTTTCGACATGGGGGAAACGTCCCAAATCCACCGCATTCGGAACGACGGTAAATCGGCTCGCACCAATACTGGGCAAGGCTTGCTGCAATTCGGCCTTGAGGTGCTCCGAAACGGGAAGAATGGCGCTAGCATCGTGGTAGGCCGTCCGCACCCGCTTCCCAAAAAGCTTATGACGCGTCCACCGGCCCGCCTTGGACCAGTGTTCGGTGATGTAGTAGGGGACATTCCACCTTCGGCCCAATTGCTCCGCAAGCAAACCTGCAGGAAAAACAACCTGTGCATGGATGGCCTCTGGAGTGGGCAGCCCCGTTTTCTTCGTCCATTTCTTGGACAAGAGGTTGGCCGCCCAAATGGGCGTGTGGTAGAGGGACTTCCACATTCGGGAACGCACCTGTAAAATGTGCTCCCCTTCCGAACCACGACCCCATTGAACATCCAACAATTTCGGCCCTAGGGCTATGTCGACAAACAGAAGTTCGGCGTCCACCCCGGCCTCCTTCGCCGCACGCCATTGGGCACGAATGAAGTTGCCCCGAACGGGATTTGCTTCATCGGGATACCAATATGTGAGCCAAAGAATCATGGGCGAAGTCGCTGTAAAATTCGTTTCAAGAAGGTATGCAAGTCTGGGGCCAAACCCAAGTACCGCATCCCCATCCAGGCCCACAGGCTATGCAGGCAAATTTCTAACACGGGATAGAGCACTTGGTTCCCGACAGGGAGGGTTTCAATGCTCATTCCAGGCATTGGGACGCCAAATTGATCCTGACTCGGTCCCTCAATCCATGCCCAGACGAGGGCGTGCAGAGCGATACCTCCCACCAACCAGAGACAGGCCTTCACAAAGCCGACGCCCAACCAGACATGGCCCGTTAAGCGGTGCAAGGCCCAAAGTTTGACCCCATTATAAAGCACCATGGCCACAAAAATCACTTGGGCCGCCCCGGTCACGCCGTGATCGGGAATCCACCACTGACCGATCCCTACCGCAAAGGTGATTAGGGCCACATTGGCATAGAGCTCCCAACGGAAGGACTTGGAGGCAACCAAAACGAGACCGCTCGGCCCGGTCGCTACGTTGACGACTTGAGCCCCCGCAATCCACATCACGGCCCCCAAGCCCCCTTGGTAATTGGCGGGGAGCACATTGAAGGCCCAAGGGCTGACCGCGAGCGCCACCAGAAAGATCCAACCGGAGGCCAGCCATTGACTCTGAAGCGAGCGTTCACCGAGTGTTCGAACTTCCTCCCAGGATTCCGTCGCAACCAATTTGGCGATAATGGGGCGCAAGGAGGCGTTCATCGCCTTCATCGGCATGGACACCACAATGCCAAAATTGAACGCGATGCTGTAGTGCGCAACCGCGGTCAAACCCAACCATGCACCGACCATTAGGATATCCAGTTGCCCGAAGGCCATTTGGGCCGCGACCGTTCCAAGCATCACCGCCGAATACTTCAACATCGCTCTGCGCGGCCAGTCTCCGGATGAATCGGCCTCAGAGGGGGCAGGAAGCTGTCGACTGCGGAACCAAATCCACCCTGCCTGCAACACATAGCCGAGAAGCAAAGCGATCAAAAAGGGAGTTTGATCCCGTAAAAATCCACTCATGCGTACAAGCAATAGGAGGGTCAGCCAGCCCTTTCGGCCCGCATCTTTCAGCCAGTAAGGCAAGATGACTTGTTGGGCGTGAATGAGCCGCGAAGCAAAGAGTTCAAAGCCGACATAGGCCACGGCCATGGGAAGCAGGAAGGCTAGTTCATCGCGTTCCACCCCACCCGAAAGGTCCACTAGGGCGGCCTTTCCGATCGGATGGTAGAGTCCAAGGGCTAGGATGGCGAGCACTCCGGCGGACAGCAGGAGTCCGAAACGCAATGTGGACGCATGAAAACGTGCAGGGATTTTTGGGAAAAAGGTGACCATGGTCTGGGGCCATCCGAGGTGGGCCACCGCACCAAGCAATAGGGAGGCCGAAATCAGCCACCGCACCCCGCCCATGTTCTCAGGGTTTGGAAAGGCAAGCGGAAACAGCACCAAGGCATTCAAGGCCCCAAGCAGCACACCGAGGTAGCCCGAAACCAAGTTCCAGGCAGATTGACGCTGCACTATGCCCATGGACGGAGGTCTAAGTCCGGGAAGGCGGATTGCAGGGCGGCCACACTGGGCTGGTAGTGGGCTTTGAGTGCGGCTGTAATGGCGGCATCGCCCGCGTCTTTTCGGGGCATCTTCCCCGCATTGAGTTTGAGGTAGAGCGGCAGCAAGGCTTCTTGGATGCGGTGGGGAACATAGCGCTGCAAGGCAAGTCCCGCACGGTGTAGTCCTTTGCTCTTGATCGCGACGGTTTCATTGTGCTGCACAAAGTCGTAGCGGTCATAGAACTGTGGGTCCAGGCCGAGAAAGCGGGCCATGTCCTGAAGGCCCTCCCGTGGGTTTTGGACCAAGGCTTCAAACGTGCTCACGTGGATGCGTTCGGGACCCAAGGCTTGAAGCCATCCATGGAGGTAATGGTGGTAGTCCCCATGAAGACGGAGGTCTTCTCGGGCCGAATACGTGGCCCAATCCTCTTGGATACGCTTGGTCCGGAATCGCTCGAAGCGGTATTGGCTATAGAGCCGCGCACTGGGTTCGCGCAGAACAAAGAGCACTTTAGGCTGCGATGAGAGTGCAGGAATATGGGCAAGGGCCTTGTCGTAGTAGATGTAGGGCGCCGTGGCCTCAAGTCGAACTGGGGCCTGGGAACATTTTTGGAAATACCGGGCATAGACCGCCAAATCGTGTTCTAGGATATTCGCGTCCCGATTGAAGCGATTGACCTCGTCCGCAAAGAAGAAGGTTTCTTTGACGGGCGACGCGCAGACGTCGGGATGCGCGGAGAGCCAAAAGTACAAGGAGCTGGTCCCGCACTTGGGAGCCCCAGCCACGATGGCGTTCGGAAGGCGATTTGGGTCCATATTTCGCCCAAAGTAACGATGATTTGTTCGTAACATTGCCCTTTCGCAACAATATCACTTTGATGATGGACCTTTTCAAAAAGCACCTCTTCGCTTGGATCCTTCCTAGCTTGATTTTACTCGCCACTACGGCGGTCTATTTTGCCCCCGTCGTCTTTGGGGACAAGCAAATTGCCCAAGACGATATTCTCATGGGCCTCGCCAAGGGCCGTGAGATTGTCGAATTCCGCGCCGAGCAGGGTGGTGAGCCCCTCTGGACCAATGCCATGTTCAGCGGCATGCCCACTTTCCAGATCGCCACGGATTACCCCAACAATGGCTTGAGTTACGTGCAAGGGATCCTCTCTACCCTCCTGATTGAAAAATCGGGCATCTACATCATCGTATCGCTGATGATTGGCTTTTTTGCTTTGTTGAGAACCGAGGGTGTACGCATGCCGCTAGCCGTAGTTGGAGCCTTGGCCTTTGGCTTTAGTGCGTTCTTCATCATTTCCCTGGGCGCAGGCCACAACGCGAAAGTGCGGACTGCCGCCTACATGGCCCCCTTGCTCATGGGGGTGTTGCTCACGCTGCGCGGTCGCCTATGGCTGGGTTTTGCCCTGACGGCCTTATTTACCGGTTTGAGCATTCATGCCAACCACTTCCAAGTAACCTATTACACCGCCATTCCCGTTTTGGCTATGATCGTCGCCTTCGCCGTGGCTGCCTTGCGTTCCGGTGAATTGGGCGCATGGGGTAAGCGCACCGCCCTCCTCGCTGTCGCGGCCTTGATCGGTATGGGGCCCAATGCGGGAAACCTATGGTCGAGCTATGCCTACACCCAGGAATCCATGCGGGGTGGCCATTCCGCCCTCACCGCGACCGACGGCGAAGAGAGCCAAGGTTTGGACTTTGATTACGCCATGAGTTGGTCCTACGGCGTGGGCGAAACCGTCAATCTCTTCGTCCCCAACGCCACAGGCGGCGGTTCCAAGCAATCTTACGAAGGAACCCAGACAGTCGACTTCCTGACCCAGAATTTTCAGAATCAAGGCATGAATAAGGCGCAAGCAGAGCGCACAGCCAACCAATACGCCGGCCAAATTCTCTACTCAGGTGACCAATCCATGGTCAACGGAGCCTACTACGTGGGGGCCATTGTATTCTTACTATTCGTGATCGGTTTGATGCTGGTGCGCGGCCCGTTGCTTTGGGGTTCACTCGGAGCATTGGCCTTTGCCTTGTTGATGGCTTGGGGCAAGAATGCCGCATGGTTTAACGAATTCCTTTTCCAGCATCTGCCGCTCTACAACAAGTTTCGCGTGCCAAGCATGTCCCTGGTCGTGGCCTTTGTTGTACTGCCCCTGATCGGTTTCAAAGGACTTGAAATTCTGCTCCAAAAAGAGCGCGCGGAAGCCACCAAGACCCTGCTTCGTGCCGTGTACATCGTGGGCGGCTTGGCCGCTGTACTGTGGGTGCTGGGAAGCAGTTTGTTGGGCGTCGATGGCGCCAACGATACGATGTGGACCCAACAGGGCCTCAACCTGGATATGATTTTGGATGACCGGAAAGCCCTTCTACGCAGTTCTGCCCTCCGCAGTTTAATCTTTGTTGTGTTGGCCGCCGCGGCCATTTGGTTGCACATCACGCGGAAGATCAAAATGGAATACCTGGCCGTTGCGCTGGGGCTCCTTGTTTTGGTCGACCTCTGGGGCTTTGACAAGGATCAATTGGGCGAAGACGATCTGATTTCCGAACGGAATTTGGCCAAACAGCAAGAACCCACCGCCACGGACCTCTTCATCCTCAAAGATGCGGACCCGCATTACCGCGTTTTGAATACCACCGTAAGTCTGACCTCGGACGCCTACACCTCTGCCTTCCACAAATCGGTGGGTGGCTACCATGGTGCTAAACTCGCTCGCTACCAGGATCTCATCACCGAGCAAATGTCCAAAGGCAACATGGCCGTCTTCAGCATGCTCAATGCCAAGTGGTTCATCGTAGACAATGGGCAGGGGGGGACCACCGCCCAGGTGAATCCGAATGCCTGTGGCCATGCCTGGTTCCCGAATGAGATCAAATTGGTCTCAGGCGCGAAAGAGGCCATGACGGCGTTGACGGACTTTGAACCCCTTCAAACGGCCATTGTAGAAAGTGACTTCATTCCCGCCGAACAAGCCGATGCATGGGTAGACAAATTGCCCCTCCCAGGGGATAGTAGCCAAGCATCCGTCGTTTTGACATCCTATGCGCCCAACCGCATGGTGTACCAAGTTTCGGGTCTTGAAAAGGACCAATTGGCCGTGTTCTCAGAAATTTTCTACCAAGCACCCGGGCAAGCCTGGACTGCCACAGCGAATGGCGAGGCCTTGGAAATTTTGCGTGCGGACTACCTCCTACGCGCCACGGTCCTTCCTGCTGGATGCACGGAGGTCGTTTTCGAGTTCCGTCCGGATACCTACTACACGGGAGAAAAATTGGATTTGGCCTTCTCCCTCTTGTTGCTCATCGCGATCGGCGGGGCGGTTTTTGTCGAAACGAAAAAGGCGTAAGCCCAGTTCATGCGCTTCCTCGTTGTCACCTATTACTGGCCGCCCGCTGGGGGGCCCGGGGTGCAACGCTGGCTCAAGACGTCCAAAGCGCTGACCGCTTTAGGGCATGATGTGGAAGTCTTGACGGTCTCGCCCGAAAAGGCCACCTACCCCCTTCTCGACGCTTCGTTGGAGGTGGAAGCCAAGGACCTCCCCGTGCACCGAACGCCGGCCCGCGATTGGTTTGGCGCATACCAAAAACTTACGCGCCGAAAGGAAGTGCCCTTCAGCGGCTTCGCCAACCAAGCTGGGCGCCCAGGCCCCATTCAACGGCTGTCTCGCTTCATTCGAGGTAATTTCTTTCTGCCCGACCCGCGCCGAGGATGGAATGGTTTCGCCCTGGGCAAAGCCCGACAGCTTCACGCTAGGTTGCCCTTTGATGTGGTCATCACCACTGGCCCACCCCATTCTACCCACCTCATCGGCCGTGCTTTGAAGCGCCAACAGGGCATCGCCTGGTGGGCCGATTTTCGCGACCCGTGGACGGACATCTACTACTACGACCAATTTTACCCGACCCCCTGGGCTCGGGCCCATGACGCGTCCTTGGAGCGCTCTGTGCTCGCCGAGGCCGATCGCGTCCTGACGGTCTCCAAAGATTTGGTCCGCCTCTTCGAGGAAAAAGTACCCGGCGTCCGTCCGCGCTGCCATGTCTTGCCCAACGGCTACGATCCCTCCGATTTCAGCGAAGGGATTGAACCCAGCAATGAAGTTTTTACCCTGACGTACACAGGCACCTTGACTTTAGACTATCCTGTATCGCGGGTGGAAGCAGCTTTGGTAGACGTTCTCGAATCCGGAGCCTCCTTGCGACTGCGCCTCGTGGGGCGGCCCGCCAACGAATTTGTCGCATCCATGGAGGCACTCCAAAAGCGCTTCCCACATTTCCAATTGGAAAACTTGGGCTACCGGCCTCATTCTGAGTCCGTAGGCTACCTACAAACTGCCGATGCCCTCATGCTCCTCATCCCAGACCTCCCCAACAACCAGGGAATTCTGACGGGAAAAATTTTCGAATATTTGGGTAGCGGTCGTCCTATTTGGGGCTTTGGTCCCACCGACGGAGACGCGCAAGAAATTCTCCTTCAAAGCCAAGCCGGTTCCCTCTTTGAGTCTGCATCAGAGGCGAGCCAAATCCTGCAATCGTGGATGGCCTCTTGCCCTGCTGGCGCCTCTCCCGAAGCACGGGCCGCGTATACGCGAATGGGATTGGCGGAGAAGCTGGTTGGCTAGAGGGCTAGGCAAGACTCCGAAAAGTCCCGGCGCGCAGCGAAGTTCCACAGTAAAATTTGAGAGGAAAAGAGACGAAACGTTTAAGCATAAATGCCAAAGCGCGAAGC
>DFSS01000011.1:69127-69626 GCA_002381225.1 Flavobacteriales bacterium UBA3431
AAGCGCGCGCTTTCTAGCTCTCTAGCAAACTACCCTACTTGGAGAGATAAAAGTTCCGCTCGGAATACAATTTTCGGAACATAGGATCCCGCAGGTTCTCAATGAAGTGAATGGCCTCACCGGTCGACTTCATCTGGGGCCCGAGGGTCTTGTTCACATTTGGGAACTTGTTGAAGCTAAAGACTGGAACCTTAATGGCCCATCCTTTCAATTGGGGATTGAAGTTAAAGTCCTTCACTTTTTTCGCCCCGAGCATCACTTTGGCGGCCGCATTTACATAGGGCTCTTTGTAAGCCTTGCAGATGAAGGGTACCGTGCGGGATGCACGCGGGTTGGCTTCAATGATGTAGACCGTATCGTTCTTAATCGCAAACTGGATGTTGATCAAGCCCACCGTGCCCAATCCCTTGGCAATGGTGTGGGTGTGGTCAATAATTTGCTGCATCACGAGCTCACCCAAGTTGAACGGAGGCAACGTGGCATTGGAATCGCCGGAGTG
>DFSS01000049.1:0-3983 GCA_002381225.1 Flavobacteriales bacterium UBA3431
CAGCAAGTGGAAGTGTTGAAAGGGGCGTCGTCCAGCCTGTATGGCAGTTCGGCCTTGAATGGGGTCATTCACCTCCGTACTTGGGAGCCGAGCACCGAGCAACGCGTTCGGGTCAGCACGATGATGGAAGCCTATGACCGACCCAAAATTCGCAGTCTCGGCTGGTGGGAAGCCCCGCGGGCTCGGTCTGCGGTGCGCTTTGCTTTTTCCGATAGCTACGGCGCCAAAAAACAGCATGGCTTGGTCCTCCATGGCCAACTTTTTGGGGACCAAGGCTACCAATATCTCGTGGGGGATCAATCCGCCCGGCTGCACGCCAAATACCGCTTTAAGCCCAATTCCAAACTGGAAATGGGGCTCCAAGGACAAGTTTGGCGATCCGACCGCAGTTCGGCCTTGATTTGGGAAGACTTCCGGCTTGGGTATACCCCCTTGGATTCCTCTGCGACCCAAACTCAATCGGATCTTGCCGCCCTGACAGGCCACCTGAAATACCGCCAAGGACGACAACTTCATACGTTGCGTGTTCGAGGTATGGGATATGCCAATGCGTCTGGGCTGGATAGCAATGACTACAGCAACGCCGGACAATCCCTCCATGCGGAATACCTCTGGCAGTACTTTATGGAGCAGGGCTGGAACCTCTCCGCTGGGACCCTTTTTATTGGAAGCGCCATGAATAGCCCTCTTTTTAGTGGGGCCCATACATCCCAAAATCAGGCGTTGTTCGCCCAAGCAGATAAATCTGCCGACCGGTGGGACCTCAGTGTGGGCCTGCGCTGGGAATCCTTCGCCGTGGATGGCACAGCGGATGCCCAACCGGTGCTACGGCTTGGGGGACATTACCAAGTGCGTGAAGGAACCGACCTGAGGGCCTCATGGGCACAAGGCTACCGCTTCCCGTCCATTGCCGAGCGATTTAGTGCATCTGCGGCGGGGGCCTTGCAAGTATTCCCGAGCCCTGGGATCCAGTCAGAGTCTGGATGGACAGCGGAATTGGGCTTGCGCCAAGGGCTGAAAAAAGAGGGAACTCGTGCCGGACTGCAGGGCTATTTGGATGCCGCCATTTTTTGGACGGAGTTTCGCCACATGCTCGAATTCACCTTTGGCAAATGGGGGAACCTTCCTGGAACGACGCTAGCGAATTATGGGTTCACCTCCCTTAATGTGGGCCCCACGCGGATTACGGGGTTGGAATTGACCGGCGGAGCCCGCAGCTATATGGGTCCTGTGAAGGTGGAAGGCATGCTCGGCTACACCTATGCCTTGCCCGTTGCGCTGGATCCATCGGGGGTGTATGCCACGGATGCGGATGGGCAAGCCTTGTCTTACGAGAGCACCTCATTGGACCCCAGCCAAAATCTCTTGAAGTACCGTTATGTGCACAACGCCAAAGCGGATGTTCAAGCTACTTGGAAGGGGTGGACGTTAGGGGGAAGCCTGCGCTATAATTCCTTTATGGCAAACATCGATGCCATTTTTACGGATCCGCTGATTGCGATTTTTGTCCCGGGGGTGGCAGATAGCCGGTACCAATTGAACCAAGGGGACTTATTCTTGGATTTCCGCCTCAATAAACGCCTCACAGAACGGTTTGTCCTCCAGGCAGGCTTGACCAATGCATTGAATCGCCTCGCTTCTCCCCGCCCTGCGTTATTGGCGGAACCGCGCACGATTTCTCTCCAGCTGTCCTATGCATTGAATTAATTTTTCCGTCTATCTTTGCCGTCCACTTGGGGGATTAGCTCAGCTGGCTAGAGCGCTTGCATGGCATGCAAGAGGTCATCGGTTCGACTCCGATATTCTCCACTTGATTCAACCCTTCGCACGACCGTGCGGGGGGTTTTTTCATTCTAGGGTGCGCGATTCGCTTCCCCTCATGGTTGGGCGACGATCAGCGGTACCGTGGTGCGCTGATCCGAAAAGGTCAATACCAGGTAATACATTCCGGGTGAGAGGTAGCGAATGTCCCATTCTGCGGTTCCCCGCGGCAGGAATGCGACTTGTTTTCCGCTTGGATGAAAGATTTGGCCAAAAAGGAAGCCATGGGATAGCGGTGAAGCGAGGAAAATTCGATCTTGGGCGGGGTTAGGGTACACAAAAAGTCCGGGCATATCCGTGTCAGGAACTGAGACTTGGGTCAGGGGTTTGGCTATGCTCAATGACTGTCCACAGGAATCTACCGTGGTGAGGGTTACGATATAGTTTAATCCAGGGATTATATAGGTTTTCGTCACAGTTTTCCCTACCCCCGTCGTATTGTCACCAAAACTCCATTGATACGACTGTATGTTTCCTAGGCTTACCTGTGCATCAAACTGTACGGTCATCCCTTGGGCGTTGGTGGTGAGAATTTGGGCGGTGAATTCTGGGACTAAAACATCACATATGAAAAGGGTATCCACGGTGCTGCTTATCTCTCCACAACTATTTGACGTGCTTAGTTGAACGACATACACCCCACTTGACGCGTATGTGTGTGTGGGATTCAGCGATGTGGAAGTTGCCCCATCGCCAAAAGACCAAGACGCATTGGTTAAGCCGGAACCTTGAGCTGTAAATGAAACGGTATTGCCTGTAATCGTCGAGGAAATAACGGGTTGTATCGGTGAACAAATTTGAATGGTCCCCTGAGATGAATCAATGCGGCCACAGTCGGACGTTGTTACCAGGTTAACCGTATAAGTTCCAGTAGAGGCATACGTATGGGTACTGGTCAGCCCTTGGCTAGAAGCACCGTCGCCAAAATACCAGAAATAGGTGTAATTCAGCTGAGGGCTTACCACCGAGAAATTCCGTGTGAATCCGGATCCGTTATAGGAAAAGGGGGAAGAAAAACTTTGGCATGTGGTGTCTCTGATGGAAAATTCATCGAACCCCACTTTAAGATAGGCGTTTGATGCTCGATTTACCGTGAATTTAAAGCGCATGGTATCCGCTCGGAAGGGCTCGAGGTAAATATTCCTAGCGTCCCATGGAGAATTCTTTGATGTTTGAGATGAGGTGGATATGGTTTGAATGGAAAACCAACCATTTCCGGTATCGCAGTCAACAACGAATGAATTAAAACCACCTCCCCCGAAGGGCCCGTTATAAATGTGGGTATAAAACTCGACGGCTGGGGTGTCCAATGGCGCTATGTAGTACCTCGGGGTGATGAGTGAGGTACTCGATGGACCCGAACTGGGGGAAGTGTAGAGGTATTTCCCAGATCCCCCAACGCCAAAATCAGGCCCTGTCCAAGTGCCAGAGGTGCTGCCCACAAAAGGCGTCCAATAAAAGCCCGTCGTGTCGCTGCGGGACCAACAAGGGTCAAGCTGCCCAGGGTTGCCAAAAATAAGCGCACCAATTTGCCACTGGGAATCCTCAAAAGGCTCAAAACTCGGGGCGCTTTGGACCGTGCAAACGCTGTCCGGCGTGGCAGAATAGAAAAGACTAGATATACTCAGAAAGAGTGCGGTCAACATGGGATGTGCAGAATGTACCCAATAGGAACAAGCACTTCCTAAATTGGTTCACCCCTTAAACATCCGCGACAGCGTGGACATTCGGAACGTTAACAGGAGTAGGGTTCCCGAAATCAGAAAGGAGAGTCCATACCACAGCGCTTCGGAGCCAGGGTGCAGCAGGAAGCTGCCGAGGGCAAAGAGCAAGCTGTACGCGGCAACTACCGCCAGGATCCAGCGGGAGAGGAGGATTCGGATGGAGGTCAAACCTTTACTGTATATCCGAGCTTTGAACGTGGGCCAAGATGGGGACGGTTGCGTGAACAAAAGGACTAGGAGCCAGCACAACGTGGTAAAGGCCACCGTGAAGAAAAATGAATTCGGAAAGGAGGCAAGGGATTCCGGGAGCCAGCCGCTGCGGGAAAGTCCGAAGCCAACAAAGGGGGCGATGGTGGCCGTGATTTCGACGTACGCGTTGATGCGCCCCCAGAACCAGCGAAGGATGAGTACAAGCCCGAGCCCGGCGCCGCACTCCAT
>DFSS01000049.1:4370-4771 GCA_002381225.1 Flavobacteriales bacterium UBA3431
CGAATCCAAACATCGTTCATTAAGTAGGAGGCGCCCCAATTGAGCTGCGTCGAAATCGTCGACATGTAGGCACTGAAGAAGGCTACGAGCATGAGTCCCATCCAGCCAGTAGGCAGGTAGTGCTTCATGGCGAAAATGTATCCAAATCGGGGATCCACATGGTATTTCAGGGCTTCAGCCAGGGCTGGGTTGTTCTGTGCCGCTTGGCGCAGCCCTTCCCGTACCACGAGGACTTGGGTGGCGTCGGCCAATTGATCGGGGGAAGCGTCCCCCGAGAGCCATTTTGGACTGTATCCTTCCATGGCTTGCACCTGGGCCAAGGCAGGCTGTAGTTCTTCGGGCACATGGCTGGGAAGTCGGAAGAGGGTGATGGCGGCGAGGCCCACCAAAATCCAGGGCCA
>DFSS01000034.1:0-1126 GCA_002381225.1 Flavobacteriales bacterium UBA3431
GAGATCAAAGAATACGTCCAAGAGCATGGCATAGACTTGGCCATTTTTGACGACGAGCTCTCCCCATCACAACTCAAGAACATCGAGCGATTGCTGGAGATCAAGGTCATGGACCGAACCAACCTGATCCTCGACATTTTTGCGGCACGCGCCCAAACCTCCTACGCCCGCACCCAAGTCGAATTGGCCCAGTACGAATACCTACTGCCTCGCTTGACCCGCATGTGGACCCACCTTGAGCGCCAAAAAGGCGGCATCGGCATGCGTGGCCCGGGGGAAACCCAAATTGAAACCGACCGCCGTATCATCAAAATAAAAATCGCGCTTTTGCGTGAAAAGTTGGTGAAAATTGACCGCCAAATGGCCACCCAACGGGGCAACCGCGGCACCCTCATCCGCGCCTCCCTCGTCGGGTATACCAACGTGGGGAAGTCCACCCTGATGAATGCCTTGGGAAAGACCGAAGTCCTCGCGGAAAATAAATTGTTTGCCACCCTGGACACGACCGTCCGCAAAATCGTCATTGGCAACCTGCCTTTTTTACTCACGGATACCGTTGGTTTTATCCGCAAATTGCCCACGCAGCTAGTTGAATCCTTTAAATCGACCTTGGACGAGGTCCGTGAATCGGATATTCTCTTCCACGTGGTCGACATTTCCCATGATTCCTACGAAGACCACATGGCCTCCGTGAACCAAATTCTCACCGAACTCAAAGCCCATGAAAAACCGACGCTTGTCGTGTTTAACAAGGTAGACGCCTGGGAGGCACAGCCGGATGAGGATGGCCACATGGGGCGCATTGAAGATGTCCAGAATCGCTGGATAAAAGAGTTGGGTGGACAATGCGTGTTCATTTCCGCCACCAACAAGGACAATTTCGACTCGCTTCGAGAGTCCATCTACCGCGCGGTCGCGACGTTGCATGCCGCACGTTTCCCCTTCGACACCTTCCTCTATTGAGGGGTTCAGGGCGAAAGCATTGAAGCGCTCTGTTTTATTGCTCCAAGGTTCATGCGCGCAGCGAAGGTCCACCTGCGGGGTCCAGGAAAAAAGAGATGAAACGTTTAAAAAGGCGCGCGTAGCGCACACTCTCGCTTCCTAGCTCTCAAGCCCTCTAGCTCCT
>DFSS01000034.1:1390-8496 GCA_002381225.1 Flavobacteriales bacterium UBA3431
GCCCTCTAGCTCCTTATTTGAACGCAGGAATCCCCGTCACATCCATGCCCGTGATGAGCAGGTGAATGTCGTGGGTACCCTCGTAGGTCACCACGGACTCCAAGTTCATCATGTGGCGCATGATGGGGTAGTCCCCGGTGATGCCCATGCCGCCGAGCATTTGACGCGCATCGCGTGCGATCGTCAAAGCCATGTCGACGTTGTTGCGCTTGGCCATGGAGATTTGGGCGGTTGTGGCGCGGCCTTCGTTCTTGAGTTGACCCAAGCGGAAGGTGAGCAATTGGGCTTTGGTGATCTCGGTGATCATTTCGGCCAGTTTCTTTTGCTGAAGCTGGAAGCCTCCGATGGGCTTGTCAAATTGTACGCGTTCCTTAGAGTAGCGAAGGGCCGTGTCGTAGCAATCCATGGCCGCACCGATGGCGCCCCAGGCGATGCCGTAGCGGGCAGAATCCAAACATCCAAGAGGAGCACCCAAACCAGATTTGTTCGGCAGGAGATTCTCCTTGGGAACCTTCACATTGTCGAAGACCAGCTCACCGGTGGAGGAGGCACGCAGCGACCATTTGTTATGGGTTTCAGGTGTGGTGAAGCCCTCCATGCCACGCTCGACAATCAGTCCGTGGATGCGGCCTTCTTCATTTTTGGCCCATACCACGGCGACATGGCAGAAAGGCGCATTGGAGATCCACATTTTGGCCCCGTTGAGGAGGTAGTGGTCGCCCATGTCCTTGAAGTTGGTGACCATGCCCCCAGGATTCGAGCCGAAGTTGGGTTCGGTCAAACCAAAGCTGCCGAGCCATTCGCCGCTGGCCAATTTGGGCAAGTACTTCTGACGCTGCTCCTCATTCCCGTAGGCATAGATGGGGTACATGACTAAGGAAGACTGCACCGAACAGGTTGACCGCACACCGCTGTCGCCGCGCTCAATTTCCTGCATCATCAGACCGTAGCTGATTTGGTCCAAGCCAGCACCGCCGTATTCGGTGGGGATGTAGGGGCCAAAGGCACCAATTTCTGCCAAGCCTTGGACGATTTGCGTGGGAAATTCCGCCTTTTGGGCGTAGTCTTCGATGATGGGGCTCACGTCCCGCTTTACCCAGTCGCGTGTCGCGTCGCGAACGAGCTTGTGCTCTTCCGTGAGGAGTTCGTCCAAGAGGTAATAATCGGGGGCTTCAAAGAGGTCAGGTCGCATGTCTATGAGGTTGTGGCGGCAAAGGTACGGCAGAGTCCTTTCCGGTTTGTTTAACGAAGTTTTGGATTGCTCTCGTGGCGATCCTTGTCGCGGGCCCCTTTGGCGGCCATGCGTCGATCAAAAGCCGCTTGAAGGTCCGTGCCCGTTTGATTAGCCAGACAGAGAGTAACAAAGAGTACGTCGGCGAGCTCCTCGCCCAGGTCTTTGGTCTTGTCGCTTTCCTTTTCGGACTGCTCCCCATAGCGACGGGCAATGATGCGGGCCACTTCGCCCACTTCTTCGGTGAGTTGGGCCATGTTGGTCAGTTCATTGAAGTAGCGAACACCAAAGTCTTGAATCCATTGATCGACTTCGGACTGGAGGGATTGAATGGGTGTGGCCATGTTATTCTTTGTTTTTGGAGTCCATGGTGATGGTGACGGGACCGTCGTTGATTAAAGCGACTTGCATATCCGCGCCAAACTCTCCCGACTTCACAGATAGGTTGGATGCATGCCAGAGCTGGTCGAGAAAATCCTCATACAAGGGCTTCGATGTGCGTGGATGGGCAGCTCGGAAATAGCTTGGACGGTTGCCTTTCTTGGTAGCCGCATGGAGCGTGAACTGCGAAATCACCAAAATTTGCCCTTCCACTTCCATCACCGAGCGATTCATGACGCCCTCGTGGTCCTCGAAGAGGCGCATTTTCGCGATTTTCTGAGCCATCCAGGTATTGTCTTCGGGGGTATCGCCTTCCTCCCATCCGGCCAAGACAACTAGGCCCGCGCCGATGGATGCATGCACCTTTCCATGAATTTGGACCGATGCTTGGGTAACCTTTTGGAGTACGACCCGCATTCTTAGTCCATTTTAGATTCGGCATGCCGGTAGGGATCCTCGCCTTCATCCCCTTTCAGCATATGGACGTAATTCTCATACCGGCTTGGCGCGATGTGGTGGGCCTCATAGGCGGCGAGCACGGCGCAATTCGGCTCGTCCACGTGCGTGCAGTTATGGTATTTGCAGCCCTCCCCGAGCGCGAAGATCTCCGGGAAATAGTGGCTGACTTGGTCCTTTTCCATGTTGACGAGGCCAAATCCACGGATGCCCGGCGTGTCAATCAGGTAGCCCCCGAAGTCCAAGGGATGCATTTCAGCGAAGGTGGTCGTATGCCTTCCTTGCCCATGCGCGTCCGAGATTTCGCCCGTTTTGAGGTCCAGGCCCGGCTGAAGCGCATTGGCCAGTGTGCTCTTCCCCACCCCGGAGTGGCCCGAGAAAAGGGTGACCTGGTCCTTCAGGAGGGCCTTGAGTTCGGGAAGCCCCTCGCCCGTCACCGCTGACACGCGCAAACAGGGATAGCCTGCCCGCTGGTAGGCCGCTTCACGGTAGCGGAGCTCGTCCAATTCCTCAGGGCCGCAAGCATCCATTTTATTGAAAACGAGACGTGCCGGAATGCCGTAGGCTTCCGCGCTGGCCAGGAAACGATCCATGAAGCCCAACAAGGTTTTGGGCTCTGCAATGGTGCAGACCAAAATGGCCTGATCGAGATTGGCGGCAATGACTTGGGTTTTTTTCGACAGGTTGACCGAGCGGCGAACCATATGATTCTTGCGCTCGAGGACATGTGAAATGGCGTAACGGCCTTCCGATTCCGGCTCCAAGGTGACGAAGTCGCCGACCGCGACGGGATTCGTGGCTCGACTTCCCTGCAGGCGCATAGCCCCGCGCAAGCGTGCGTCCACCAGTGCACCGTCTTCCAGCTGCACGCGGTACCAACTTCCGGTCGATTTGATTACCCTGCCTGTCATTTCATTCCAAAGATATCTGCCTTACTTTCGGTGGGCAGTATGAATATGAAAAAGTTTCTCCTCCTTTTGGCTTTTTTGCCTGGGCTACTCCACGCCAAAGACCTCATTGTGCTCCAAAGTGGGCTCCGTTTTGAGGGACACATCGTCCGCATGTCCCCACAGCACCTCGTTTTTGAGAACGATGGACAGCGTTTCCGCATCCCCGCCTCGGACCTTGCTTTCGTCGGATTGGATGAAGCCGAGTCCATGGATGACGTCGGTGCCTGCCTACGTGCCTACAACGACACGCGCCTTCGCGGACGTCAGTGGCACAATTTCTTTGGAGGCGTATTCTTCGGGCCGATTACGGTGATTTACGATTTGGTCAAGACGTATCATCCCCTCAAAGACGAGCGCGTTCTGCTTTTGAGCCGGAACAAAGGCTATTTCTCCGACCCCATTTACCTTGAATGCTACAGTTATCGGGCAAAAACCTCCGCGACGCTGCAGGCGGCCGGCGGCTGGGCCACGTGGGTCCTCTTATTTAGCAAGCGTTAAGCGATGGCTATTACCACGCATGCATTGTCCAAACACTATGGCACCCAAAAGGCCTTGGACCAAGTCACCTTGGACCTTCCTAAAGGCCAAATCGTCGGACTCCTCGGACCGAATGGAGCAGGGAAGAGTACCCTGATGAAAATTTTGACCGGCTACATCCCCGCCAGTGAAGGCAGCGCCATGGTCTGCGGGTTGGACTGCGCCAAGGACTCCCTGGCTGTTCGTCAAAAAGTAGGCTACCTCCCTGAGCACAACCCGCTGTATTTGGACATGTATGTCACAGAGTTTTTACGCTTTGTTGCCAACCTCTACGGAGCGCCCGAAGAAGCGGTGGAACAACGCATCGCCGAGGTGGGACTAACCCCCGAACGCCACAAGCAGATCAAGCAACTCTCCAAAGGCTACCGCCAGCGGGTGGGCCTGGCTGCGGCCCTCGTGCACGACCCAGAGGTACTCATTTTGGACGAACCCACGACAGGCCTAGACCCAAATCAATTGGTGGAAATTCGGAAGCTCATCCGACGTGTCGGAGCGAACAAAACAGTGTTGCTTTCCACCCACATCATGCAAGAGGTGGAAGCACTTTGTGACCGAGTTATCTTCATCCGCCAAGGCAAAATTGTTCGAGAAGCCTCCATGGATGTATTTACTCGCTCAGGCGGAGAAAATCTGGAGGCCGCATTCCGAAAGGTTACTTCGTAATTCGGGAATCCATCCCCAAAAAAAAGCCGGGCAAACCCGGCTTTTTTCATTTCTTGCGGAAGTAGATTTCCATCGGAACCCCTGTGAAATCATAGTGCTTTCGCATTTGATTTTCGACATAGCGATAATAGGGTTCTTTCACATACTGAGGCAGGTTGCAGAAATACACAAACTGCGGGTAGCGCGTAGGAAGTTGGGTGATGTATTTGATTTTCACTTCCTTGCCTTTATAGATGGGCGGCGGCATGTGCTTGACCACAGGAAGCATTTCATCGTTCAGTTTAGAGGTCGTAATCCGGCTGCTCCGTCGCTTGTACACGTCCATCGCTTCTTCGATGCCTTTCAAGACCCGTTGCTTGGTGATCGCCGAAGTAAAGATGACAGGGATATCCACAAAGGGCTTGGTCCGTTCCAAAATCAGCTTCTTGTATTCATCCATGGATTTGTGGTCCTTCTCCACCAAATCCCATTTATTTACCAGGATAACAAGTCCCTTATGGTTTTTTTCAATCACATTGAGGATGGACAAATCTTGGGACTCAAAACCTTGCGTTGCATCAATGACTAGGATGCACACATCCGATTCTTCGATGGTTCGAATACTACGCATATTGCTGTAGAACTCGAGGTCCTGATTCACCTTGCCTTTTTTGCGCAAACCCGCTGTATCCAACAGGATGAATTCCATGCCGAATTTATTGAAGTGCGCGTTGACAGTGTCGCGGGTTGTCCCCGCGATGTCGGTCACAATGCTCTTTTCCTCTTCGAAGAGGGCATTGGTCAGGGAGGATTTACCTACGTTGGGTCGCCCGACGATGGCCAGTTTGGGGAGACCATCCCACGGATCTTCTGTGCCTTCTCCTTCGGGAGTATCGGGAATATGCTGGACCAATGCGTCCAATACCTCGCCCGTACCACTTCCATTGATACTGGACATACAAATTGGTTCTCCCAAGCCTAGGGTATAAAACTCGGCCGCATCGGCAGCGCGCTGGTGATTGTCCACCTTGTTGGCCACCAGCACGACAGGTTTATCCTGGCGACGCAAGATGGCCGCGATCTCCTTGTCATCGTGGGTGATGCCATCTTCGACATCGACGAGAAAGAGTATGGCGTCGCATTCGGTTAGCGCGGCTTCAACCTGTTTCCGGATCTCGCCTTCAAAGATGTCTTCCGACCCTTGGACGTAACCGCCCGTGTCGACAATGTTAAAATGCTTCCCAATCCACTCACTATGTCCATAGTGGCGGTCTCGCGTAACGCCCGCAATCGCGTCGACAATGGCGTCGCGGCGCTGTACGAGTCGGTTAAAGAAGGTGGACTTGCCCACATTGGGGCGTCCGACGATGGCTACAAGCGATTTCATTCGTATCCGAAGCGTTTGAGTTTGCTGCGGTCATTCCGCCAGTCTGCTTGCACCTTTACATAGAGCTCCAGGTGCACATGTTTTTGAAAAAAGTCCTGCATACGTTTTCGTGCACCGATACCGACGCGTTTGAGCGCTGCTCCTTTGTGCCCAATGAGAATGCCCTTTTGCGAATCACGTGCCACGTATAGAACGGCGCGAATTTTAATAATCTTTTCTTCCTCGACAAAGGTATCTATGCCAACTTCCACAGAATAAGGAATCTCCTTGCTATAATTCATGAGAACCTGCTCCCGAATAATCTCCGATGTGACAAATCGTTCAGAGCGGTCCGTGAGTTGACCCTTCTCAAAATAGGGAGGGCTTTCGGGAATCAATTGAAGAACCCGATTGAGAACATAGTCCAAATTGAATTTGGTCAAGGCTGAAATGGGAATAATTTCAGCCCGAGGCATCCAAGTGGTCCATAAAGCGGTTTCCCGCTCAAGGCGTTCTTGGTCATGCAAGTCCACCTTGTTTAACAAAACCAAAACGGGTTGCTCCGCTTCTTGAAGCCCTTTGAAAAAGCCTTCATGTTTTAAGGGGCCCTCGCCTAATTCCACGACATACAAAAAGATGTCGGCATCTTCAAAGGCTGACTTGACGGCCGTAAGCATGGTTTCTTGCAATGCATAGGCAGGATCTAGCACCCCTGGAGTATCGCTGAAAACCAGTTGGTAGTCAAAAGCGGGTGTTTCACCATTGAGGATGCCAAAAATGCGATGACGTGTAGTCTGAGCCTTGGGGGTGATGATGTTCAAGCGCTCTCCAACCAATGCATTGGTCAGGGTAGACTTGCCCACATTGGGATGTCCAATGAGATTCACGAAGCCTGCCTTGTGCACTTTTTCCATGGTGCAAAGGTCGGGGTTTTATTCGCCCAAATGGCTATCCGACATTTTGGATTCCCAAATCTTTTAGAAGCTTCAAGACCCGTTTGGTTCGGGTAGGTTCCGTTTTCGCCGAAGCAATTTGATGGAGGTAGTTGCGGCGTTTCCCTGGTAAGAGATTTTCAAAGGCTTTTTCAATAGCTGGGTCGAAGTCAAACAACTCTTGTAACTCCTCTGGCACTGGCATTCCATATTTGCTCTGATCCTCCCAAATTTCAACCTGAAGCCATGCTCCGAGGAACTGGCCCATCTCCTTCTGCCTTTGCTTACTGATAATCAAGAATAACCGTCCATCTCCCAAGGGCAACAATCCAGAGGCGTAGGGGGCCGAGCCCTGCAGCACCACTTGCACCCTCTTTATCTTTTTTGAACGAAAATCATCACTGATGGACAGGGGGATCGCCAAATAATCCCACGCCCCGTCCATTTCAAACCGTTCTATCGGGGCCGAAAACGAATGCATCTGCCTGTCCTCCATGCGCTTGAAGATACTTCCGTTTTCTTGTCTTGTATTTTAATCACTTTTGACATCTACAGCAAAGTTTCCGTACATTTGCCGTCCACATCGCGGGGTGGAGCAGTTGGTAGCTCGT
>DFSS01000062.1:0-28135 GCA_002381225.1 Flavobacteriales bacterium UBA3431
AGGGCGGGCGTCTTTTCAGCACAGGCTGCCTGCTCGGCTTTCTTCTCGCTGCAGCACGATGTAGGGGCTTCTTGCGCGTAAGCGGACAGGCTTGAAAGGAATACCGCGGCCAAAAGGGCCAATAAAATCTTTTTCATGGAAAATCACATTTGATAGGGTGGATTCAAAGATAGGGGTTTGCCCTACTTTTTGGAATCCGTGCTACCTTCCGGGGATGCGAAGCATTTTGAAAAATCTAGCCGTGTGGGTGGCCGCATTGGGCTACTTTGTAGATATTTACGACCTGCTGTTGTTCAGCATCATCCGGGTTCCCAGCCTCGAGTCACTGGGGGTCGAAAACCTGTTCGAATCCGGTTTGCTGATCATCAACATGCAAATGTTTGGACTTTTACTAGGCGGGATTCTCTGGGGTGTTCTTGGGGACCGGCTGGGCCGAACGCGCGTCCTTTTCCTCTCCATCCTCCTCTACTCCGCCGCGAACATTGCGAATGGCTTTGTAGTCAATGCCGAACAATACACCTGGATACGTTTCGTGGCCGGCATTGGTTTAGCAGGAGAATTAGGTGCCGGGATTACCCTAGTTTCCGAACTTTTGTCCAAAGAGAACCGAGGCCTCGGCACATCCCTGGTGGCGGGCATTGGACTGACCGGGGCGGTGGCCGCTTTTTTCATCGCCCAAACCTTCGACTGGCGCACGTGCTACTTCATAGGAGGTGGCATGGGATTGATGCTGCTTGCCCTCCGACTCGGAGTCTTTGAGTCCAGTCTTTTTGAGAAGACCGTTCGGAACCGCTCAGTACAACGTGGAAATTTCTTTCATCTCTTTGCTACCCGGAGCCGCGCACTTCGCTATCTCCGGTGCATCCTCATTGGCCTTCCCACGTGGTTTGTCATTGGCATTTTGGTGAGTTTTTCCAAAGAATTCGGCGTGTACCTCGGCATAGAAACCCCCATAGATCCGGGTCGTGGCATCCTCTACGCCTACGCGGCCATCGCCATCGGAGATGTACTCATTGGGCTGCTTTCTCAGTACCTGCGCAGCCGTAAAAAGGCGCTCCACGTTTTTTATGGAATCACCATCCTGGGCATGGTGCTCTTCTTTTCCGCTACGAGTGCTTCCATGCTCTATTTCGCGTGTGGTGTTCTCGGTTTTGGTACGGGCTTCTGGGCCATCTTCGTGACCATTGGGGCGGAAAATTTTGGCACCAACCTTCGCGCGACGGCGGCCACCACCATTCCCAACATGGTGCGCGGTTCCTTGAATGGCATTTCAGCCCTCTTTCTCTTTTTAGTGGCCCAAACCGGGTACATCCAGGCAGGCATTTGGACGGCAGTGATTGTGATGGCCATGACGTACTGGGCAATTGGGGGCTTGGAAGAGACCTTTGGGAAGGATTTGGATTATCTAGAGGAATAAGAGTGAAAGGGTGAACGCTTAGTTGTGTTTGCCGTATCTTAAATGGGATTCTAGTTTCAAGTTTTTAGAGCAAATCACAGCCCGATGTATACTTCATTTATCCAAGGCCTGGGACATTTCCTGCCTCCTCGAGAAATTGATAATGCCCACCTGAGTCAATTCATGGATACGAGCGATGCTTGGATTCAAGAAAGAACAGGGATTCAAACGCGTCGATGGGTGGAAAAAGGGGATGGCTGGACCTCGGCCACCATGGGCCATGAAGCGGCCAAGATGGCGATAGAGCATGCAGGCATTTCGGCCAGCGAAATCGATCACATTGTATTTGCCACCATTTCCCCGGACTACTACTTCCCCGGTAATGGCGTCTTGGTCCAAGAAATGCTGGGACTGGATACGGTGGGGGCGACGGATGTTCGGAATGCCTGTTCCGGCTTCGTGTACGCACTGAGTATCGCCAATGCTTTCATCCAAACAGGACAGTACAAAACGGTTTTGGTCATTGGCGCCGAGCTTCAAAGCCCCGTTTTGGACTTAAGTGATGCGGGTCGGCACGTCAGCGTCATTTTCGGTGATGGCGCCGGGGCCGCCGTGCTGGGTCGGGCTCCGGAGGGACATTCGGGCATACAGTCCGTTCACTTGCATGCGCAAGGCAAACACGCTCTGGAGCTATCCATGCAAGGACCCTCAGCCATCCATTGGCTCAACGAAATTGCCGACACACATGGGGACCCAAGCATCTTTGCGCCCCACATGAATGGTAATTTCATCTTCAAAAATGCCGTAGTGCGCTTTATGGAGGTGATACAGGAGGCCCTTGCCGCCACCGGAAAATCACCTTCCGATATCGATTGCCTCGTTCCGCACCAAGCCAATCTGCGGATTGCCCAATATATTCAGGCGAAAATGGGTCTCCGCGACGATCAGGTCTACAACAACATTCAACGCTACGGTAATACCACGGGAGCTTCCATTCCTATTGCCTTCAGTGAGGCGGTACGCGATGGGTCCATCCAACGTGGCGACACCGTGTGTCTAGCCGCTTTTGGAGCAGGCTTTACCTGGGCCTCCGCCCTTTTGACCTATTGACATAAAAAAACCCTGGCCGCTTTCGCAGCGCGGGGTTACCTGGTCGGGATGACTGGACTTGAACCAGCGACCCCTACGTCCCGAACGTAGTGCGCTACCAACTGCGCCACATCCCGAAATGGTCGGCCAAAATTAATTCATATTCCGGCTGAGCGGAGTAGTTTTGGAGAAATGTCATGGGTCCTACAAAGCACTGAACTCGAAATTTCTCTGGAAGGGGGAAAAACATTTGTTTTCCCTCCCTTAGAACTGCTCCCTGGGGAATTGGTGCTCCTCCAAGGAAATTCTGGCAGTGGCAAATCCACCTGGATGCATGCCCTCGCCGGCTTGCTCCCCATGCATTCGGGCCATGTCGAAATCACTGGCCATCCCATATACCATGCATCATCCCCTACTCCACGTGGCTGGCGTCGCCATGCTCTGGGCCTCATGCCTCAACGAGCTTTTTTTTGGAACAGCTTGAGCTTGAATGAGAACCTCGCACTCGCTGCGTGGTCCAAAGGACTTACCGCAGAACCTGCACCCCTTGGTCGCGTGGGCTTGGCGGGGAAAGAGGGGCAATCCGCCCGCACTTTGAGTTTGGGCGAACAGCAAAGGGTGAATGCCTTACGTGCTTTCATGGGAACGGCTCCGGTGATCTTAGCCGATGAGCCCACTGCGAGTTTGGACGACATGCATGCCGAGCAATTGCTCCATCTTTTTCGGGAAATCCTGGGCGATCGTGCCATGCTGGTATCTAGCCATGACGCCCGTCTCGCCCCCTTTGTGGACCGAATCATCACGCTCCCATGAAGGCGCTTCATTTTGCCTTTCGAGCTCTTTGGCACCGTAAAGCGACGAGTTTCTTTGTGGCGGTAATATGGGCCTTGGGCATGATCGGATTGGCGATGACGACCCGCTTGGAGCGTACCGCCGAAGCACAACTTACCCGGACCCTTGAGGGGACCGATCTTTTGCTCGCCGCGAAAGGATCCCCCACCCAAGCCATCTTGGCCCATGTATTTCACCGGGATCAAGCCTCCGGCAACATTTCCATCGCCGAAGCGGAAAAATGGCTGAGTCATCCAGATTTGAGCCATGTACGCCGTTTGGCGTATGGAGACAATTACCAAGGATACCGGATTCTCGGGTCAGATAGTGCCACGTGGAATGGTGTCAGCCGGCAACCCATCCTAGGACGATGGCCCGAGGGAGCCCTCGAGGTAGTCCTACCGCGTTCCATCGCCGAACGCCAGGGGTTGGCCTTGGGTGATCATTTTCATGGCAGTCATGGCGCCGTGGATGACCTAGGTGATCACGACGAGCATCATTACACCGTCGTGGGTATTGTCACACCCGATCAAGCCTTTTGGAATGAGGTGATTTGGACTTCTCTCGAGAGTGTATGGGCCGTCCATGAACACAGCGCACCGGAGTACACGGCCGTCCTCGCCCGGATTGAATCCCCCATGACCCGCCTCATGTTGCCCGGTCAAATCCAGCGGCAAAGTCCTCTCATGGCGGTTTCTCCGGCGATGGAGGCCAACCGCATGGTCGGCTGGATGAACCAAGGGGGCGCCATCCTACGGCTCATTTCATGGCTGCTTACGGGCATCGCCTCTTTGTCCATGTTCCTGCTCCTCCAAAGCCACATTCGCGAACGACTGGGGGAGTATGCGCTCGTCCGGGCCATGGGTGGCACCTGGGGCCAAATCGCCGCCCTTGTTCTTGGACAAAACCTTCTACTCGCGCTGCTGGCCTTTGCTTTGACTTACGCGACACTCGCCCTCGCATATGCCACCTCCCAATGGTGGCTTCCGGCCGGGTTTAGCTTGTATGCTGATCTTTGGTGGGACCTTCAACCGGACCAACTTTGGTGGGTTCTCCATCTTTTTTTAGCACTTTTTGCCGGTTTAGGGCCTTGGGTTTGGCTACAAAAAATACCTTTGCACCGTGCGTTGGTCGATTCTTAAGCCGTTGACCCTGATCGGGGTTCTGTTCACGGCCACCGCTTTTTCCCTTTTTAGCCCGACCAAATTAACGTGGAGAGAACTTGCAACAGTTTCATTCACAGAGTTTTACGATACCCAAAAAGGCATTTGGTCCTTAGAGGCGAGCTACCCCGAACAGATCTACGCCCTTCGCGGAAAGGAAATCTTCATCACGGGCTATGTCCTTCCCGTGGACAACAAAGGAGAGATTTACGCCCTCAGCGCCTACCCTTTTAGTTCTTGCTTCTTTTGCGGTGGAGCTGGACCGGAGTCCGTCATGGGCCTGGAATTCGCCACCCCACCTGGGAGGCTCCCGACCGACGCAGTGAAAACCTACGCTGGAAAACTGGTACTTGTGCAGAAACCGGACAACGGTTTCTATTTTACTTTGATTAACGTTCGACCCTACACGCCATGAAGATTCTTCTCCCGCACGTGCTCATCATGGATCCCCGTTCCCCACACCACGGCCAAACGGTGGACCTGCTCCTCGAAGATGGCTCCATTGTGGCCATCGGCGACACCTTGGATGCCCGCGGAGCGACGGTGCTCGAATCTGCCCGGGGCCGATTGGTCAGTCCCGGTTGGGTCGATGGTCGAGCGCGCTCCGGCGAACCCGGTCACGAAGAGCGGGAAACCTACACGAGTTTAGCCCATGCAGCAAGCCATGGCGGTTTTACCCATGTGGCCGTCATGCCTTCCACCACTCCCGCAAGGGACAGCCGTCCCCATGTGGAGGCCCTACACCAAGCTACCGGTTCCCTTCCCGTGGAATTCCTTCCCATCGGGGCGGTTTCTAAGGGGCTCCAGGGTGAGCAAATGGCCGAAATGCTGGATATGCTCGAAGGAGGCGCTGTGGCGTTTAGCGACGATACCCATTCCATTTCCAATCCTCACCTCCTTCAACTGGCCTTGCAGTACTCGGCCGATTTGCCCACACATGTGCAGAGCTTTGCCTACGAACGTCACCTCTGCCCCTCTGGGCAAGCACATGAGGGCGTTGTGGCCCTTTCGCAAGGACTCTCCCCTATCCCCACGTTGGCAGAAAGTCTGCGCATCCAACGGGACGTGATGATTCAAGAGTACGCAGGCGGCCACCTCCACATTGCTGGGGTTAGTTCGGCGGAAGGGGTCGAAGCGATCCGAGCGGCGAAGGCGCGAGGACAGCAGATTAGCGCAGATGTCGCGATTGCCAACCTCATTGGCACCGAGGAAGACATTCGCGGCTTCGATTCCACCTATAAAGTCCTGCCTCCACTCCGGAGCTCGGAAGACCGCGAAGCACTGTGGGAGGGTTTTATGGACGGGACCTTGGACCTCGTTGTCAGTGACCACCAACCCATGGACACGGAGGCCAAAGACTGTGAATGGGGCCAGGCTTTATTTGGCGCAGCGACCATTGAACACACCTTTGGATGGTACCGACATCTTTATCCGAGCCACGAGGCACTGGAGCGTTGGATCGAGGCCGTCGCCCACCGAGCGCGTGAGCTCTACCACTTGGGAACCTGTGAAATCAAAGTGGGCATGCCCGCCGATTTGACGGTCTTTGCCTTGGATGGCTCCGCAGAAGGTTTGGCCACAAAAGGCGTGAACGTGCCCTCATGGACGCAAAATGGTCGGGCGGTTGGAACCATTCTCGGTTCCCACATCACTGGCTTGGCTTAAGCCTCTAGTTGCAATCCATCGTAGGCCAAATGCATCCCTGCGGGGAGCTCACGATCTGTTTCCGCGTGGTCTCCCATTTGGTGGCTGATATGGGTGAAGTAGGTATTGGGGACCCCTGTTGACGCCGCAAAGGCTTGGGCCTCAGACAAAGAAAAGTGGCTCACATGCGATTCTCGTCGCAATGCGTTGACGACCAAAATCTTGGCTCCACGAATTTTGGCCACCTCCTCTTCCGCCATCCCCGAAACATCCGTGAGGTACACCACATCGCCAATCCGAAATCCGAGCACGGGCCACGTACCGTGTTGTCCCAAAATCGGTATCCACGGCTGCCCTCCCACGGAGAACGGTTGATCCGGGTGAATCGTTTCAAGGTTTAGCCCCGGGGCACCGGGGTACTTGTCCTCCGCAAAGGCGTAGGCAAACTGCTGCTTAAGCCGGCTGGCTACGCGCTCGGTGCAGTAGATGGACATATCCGCCTTTTGCTGATAATTCAATGGCCGAACTTCATCCAATCCAGCGACATGGTCCATGTGCTCATGCGTGAGCACGATGGCGTCCAGATGGGTTTGTCCCGCACGAAGCATTTGCTGCCGAAAGTCCGGACCGCAATCAATGAGCACCGCCCTTGAGCCGTAGCGAATGACCACGGAAGAACGCAACCGAAGATTTCGGGAATCGGTAGACGTACAAACCGGGCAAGCGCAGCCAATCAGGGGCACACCTCCGGAGGTTCCGGTGCCTAAAAACTCAAGTTGAATGGGCATCATCCTGCGAATTTAGCCATACCTTTGGATTATGGGAGACATGGTACTGTCAGCAGCACAAAAAGCGCTGCGTGTGAACCTAAATTCGAACATCTACGGTTCCTTTGCCGAAATCGGTGCGGGGCAGGAAACAGTCCGGCACTTTTTCCGTGCAGGTGGCGCTTCGGGCACGATCGCCAAGGCCATGAGTGCCTACGACAAAGACTTTTCGGATGCGATCTATGGCATTGAAACCGACGGACGCTATGTGACGGAAAGCCGTTTGCGCAAAATGCTCGGCCACGAATATATGCTTCTTGAGGACCGCCTCTCCCGGGACAAGCACCCAACGAAGACCTATTTCGCTTTCGCCAATACGGTAGCGACCATCAATTTTGCCAAGACCTTCAAAGGTCATGGATGGATTGGTATCCGATTCCAAACGGAACCGGGACGTGCCGCCAACGAAGTGATCATTCACGTACGCCTCCTCGAAAACGACGCCAAACACCAGCAGGAAACGATCGGAACCCTAGGGGTGAACCTGATCTATGGGGTACACTTTATGCATGCGGATCCCAAAGCCCTCCTGCTCAGCTTGTATGACGGCATTGATCGTTCAGCCATAGAGATTGACCTCGTCAATTTTGTTGGACCGGATTTTGAGCATGTCGACAACCGATTGATGTCCTTGCAGTTGATCAAGAATGGCTTTACCGACGCCGTCATCTTTGGCCCCGAAGGAAAGAATCTCTTGCCTGCGGAATTGCTCTACAAAAAGAACATTTTGGCCATGCGGGGCTCCTTCCGTCCTGTCACCAAAGTGAATATGGACATGGTGAAGAAGGGCTATCAGAAATTCATCGAATCCAAGCGGGTTGACAAGGATAAAATGGTCGTTCTTTTTGAAATCACCCTCAACAATTTGCTGACAGACGGCGATTTGGATGAACAAGATTTCTTGGATCGGGCCGAGATCCTATGCTCCATTGGTCAAACGGTCCTGATTTCTAACTACCAAGAGTACTACAAGCTGGTGGACTACTTCTCGGGCTACACCAAAAAGCGGATGGGCCTGATCATGGGCATACCCAGCCTGCAAGAGATTTTTGAGGAGAAGTACTACCGCGATCTCAATGGCGGCATCCTCGAAGCCTTCGGCAAGATTTTCTCCAAGGACTTGGTCATTTATGGCTATCCCTTCCGCAAGGATGATGAAAACGGTGTGGCGACCATCAAGGATGTCGAAATGCACCCGCGTTTTCGTCCCGTTTTTGATTACCTCTTTTACAATCGCCGAATGCGCGACATCGAGGACTTTGACCCAACCATTTTAAATGTTTGGAGTCGAGAAATTCTCCACAAAATTCGCCATGGCGAGAACGGATGGGAAGAAGGCTTGCCCACCTATGTGGACACCATTATCAAAGAAAAAGGCCTTTTTGGCTACAACCCAGAATTGGCCGAGGCCAAACCTTCTTTGTAACGAAGTAAGCAACGCTCCCTGGCCTCCTTGTGATCCACAATGGGCTTGGGGTAATGGGCGGTTCCATATTCAGGTACCCATTTCCGGACGTATCGGAGGTCTTTGTCAAACTTTTCCAACTGGCTCGCCGGATTGAAGATTCGGAAATAGGGGGCGGCATCACAGCCTGACCCACTCGCCCACTGCCATCCACCCACATTGGAGGCCAGATCAAAATCCATCAACTTCGCAGCAAAGTACGCCTCTCCCAGACGCCAATCGAGCAGAAGGTGCTTGGTCAAGAAGCTCGCTACCACCATGCGTACCCGATTGTGCATAAAGCCGGTGGCATTCAATTCACGCATGCCGGCGTCGACCAAGGGATAGCCAGTTTTGCCTTGGCACCAGGCCGTGAAGTGGTCCTCATTGGCTTCCCAAACGATGCGGTCATAGGCGGGTTTGATGGCCTTCTTCGGACTTTCCGGGAAATGCTTCAGAATCATTTGGTAAAAGTCTCGCCAGATCAACTCCGTCAGGAATTTGGTGTGATCTGGATAGGCCGCACGGGCCAACGAGCGAATGGAAATGGTGCCAAAGCGCAAGTGGACCCCAAGACGCGTCGTGCCATTCGGGAGTGCCGGAAAATTACGCTTGGATTCATAGGCATCGAGGACAGCTAAAGGGATGTCCCGATGCGGCACCGAACGGTCCTGGGCCTTAAATCCCATTTCCTCCAAGGTTGGCATGGCATAGGGGGCATCACCCGCGTTCCACCCTCCTCTAGGGGTGGGATAGGGCATAATATGATCAGGGGTAAAATGGCTGCGCCATTTCCGCGAATAGGGCGTAAATACGGTGTATGGGGTGCCGTCGTCCTTGAGCACCTCTTTGGGTTCCATCAACACATGGTCCTTCGACCACTTGCTCCACTTGCCGGCTTCTCGGTAAAGCCTCGCCACGGCCTCATCGCGTTCTCCGGCATAGGGTTCATAGTCGCGGTTCGCATAGACTCCCTGAATTTCGGGGTCAGACGCCCAAGCTTGGTGCCAAACGAGAGGATCCCCGTAAACCACCCACAGATGGCCGCCTTGGGCCGCTATTTCGGCATGGAGGCGCATCAATTCCCCGTGAATAAACGAGACCCGGGCATCCGAAGGATCCTCTAAGCGATCTAAAATCCGTGAATCAAATATGAAGACCGGCTGAACCGATTCGCCGGACGACATGGCTTTGGCCAAGGCCGCATTGTCCTCGAGCCGAAGGTCGCGGCGAAACCAGTGGAGAACCATGTATTAGCTTCGGATCGCCGACAAAAATTCGCTGCGGACACCCGCATCCTTAAAGCGACCACTGTAATGGCTGGTCACCGTGGAGGAGGCACAATCCTCGATGCCTCGCGTCTTGACACACAAGTGCTCGGCGTCGATGTAGACCGCAACATCTTCAGTTTGCAGGGAGCGCTTCAATTCCGCCGCAATTTGCTCCGTTAAACGCTCCTGCACTTGAGGACGCTTGGCATAGTATTTCACAATCCGGTTGAGTTTGGACAAGCCCACGACCTTTCCTGTGGCGAAGTAGGCGACATGGCACACTCCAAGAATGGGCACAAAGTGGTGCTCACAGGTGCTGTGTAGCGTGATGTTGCGCTCCACGAGCATCTCCCCGTAGGCGTAGTTGTTTTCAAAGAGGGTGATGTCTGGTTTATTCAGCGGGTTGAGGCCCTGGAAGGTCTCGTGGATGTACATTTTTGCCACACGTTCTGGAGTGCCCGACAGGGAATCATCCTTCAAGTCCAAGCCCATGATTTCCATGATCTCGGCAAATTTTTCTGCAATCAAAACCACCTTTTCGTCATCACTGAGCAAGAAGGCATTCGCATGCAGGGGGCTCGAAATAGCGGGGTTCACCCGCGTAGAAACGGATTTGTGTCCGTTACCGTTAGTCGTTGAATTCGACAAAGTTACGGGGAGTTTCATAAAGAGTTACTTTAATTTTTAATTCTGGTGAAATATGTGGGCGTAACCAGCCGTGAATGACGGCCGCGATATGTTCTGCGGTGGGATTTCGCTGCGCGAACTCCGGCACCTCGAGGTTTAGGTTCTTGTGGTCCAATTTGGATTCCACATGTTCCTTGATTTGATCACCAAGAACCTTCATGTCATAGACATACCCCGAGATGGGATCAATGGGGCCCGTCAAGGCCACAATGAGTTCGTAGTTGTGACCGTGGTACAACGGGTTGTTGCAGGCGCCAAAAAAGGCCTTGTTTTGCGCATCGCTCCAGGCCTCGACATGGAGGCGGTGAGCGGCATTGAAGTGGGCGTGTCGACTAACTGTAGCAATCATCCGTTCGGAAGGTGTTTGATGTATTCATCCAAGATGATCTTGAACCATGCCGTATAATGTTCAGGGTTTTGAGCGACGTCCGCGAGCAAATCGGGCATGGACACCCACCGGACCGACGCCACTTCTTCGGGATCGAGGATACAGGGCCCTGCATACCGTCCGATCACCACGTGATCCAATTCGTGCTCAATGAGGTTGTTGTCAAATTCCGCCCGATATGTAAAGTGAAATGCAGGCTGAAGATCTTGAATGTCACGTGGGTCGATACCTAGTTCCTCCTGCACTCGGCGCTGAGCGGCTTCCAGTACGGATTCCCCCTCGCGGGGATGGCTACAGCAGGTATTCGTCCAAAGCAGTGGGCTGTGGTACTTGCTTGCGGCGCGCTGCTGAAGCAGCGTTTCTCCGCTTTCATTGAATAAAAAGACGGAGAAGGCACGGTGCAAGGCTCCTTTTTGGTGAGCTTCCATTTTCTCCATCCGCCCCAGCGCCTGATCGTCGGCTGAAACGAGGATAACATATTCAGTCATGTCAAAGTAGATTGAGAGCGTGACGGACGTAACTACTCACAAAGAGTCGGTATTTCTTAGGGTTGTTAATGCGAATACGGGATTGGAAGATGTGCGTCGACGGGGTGCGCATGATCTTCTGGAATAAGGCGTAGTAGTACATGTATGCAATGTAGACCCCAAAGCGTGCACCCTTTGGCAAGCGTAAGATTCCTTCATAGCCCATGCGAAAGTCGACCGCGATGTCTTCCTCGATGGCGCGCTTGGCGTCGTCATCAAAGGCTGTCAGGTCCACGTTGGGGAAGTATGTGCGGCCCAGCGTGTTGAAGTCCGCACTGACATCACGCAAGAAATTGATCTTTTGGAAGGCGGAACCCAGCTTCATGGCAAAAGGGGTCAGTTCTTCATATTTGGCCTGATTGCCCCCCACAAAAACTTTTAAGCACATTAGTCCCACGACTTCGGCACTACCAAGAATGTACTTTTCATATTCCGCCTGGCTGTAAGTCCGGTCATCTAAGTCCATTTCCATAGAGGCCAAGAAGGTATCGATCAAGGAACGATCAATTTGGTAGGTGTTTACGACGCGCTGAAAGCTGTGCAGCACAGGGTTGGTGCTCACTCCTTCATCCAAGGCCAAGTGGGTATCCTTCCAAAAACGCTTGAGCAAGGTGTCCTTGTCAAATCCATGAAATGTGTCGACAATTTCGTCTGCGACGCGAACAAAGCCATAAATCCCATAAATCGGATCGCGCAAAGAGCGGTTCAAACCTAGAATTCCCAGTGAGAAAGAGGTGCTGTAGGCTCGCGTGATCAGCTTGTTAATCCGATCGGAGCTCGAGTGGTACAAATGCATCATAAAGCCAAGGGGTGTTCTTTTTGAATTTCCAGGGCCACCACCTCACCGCTGATGATGCATGGAGGCACGCCCGGTCCGGGCACGGTCAATTGTCCGGCATAATACAAGTTGCTCAGTTTACCTTTCAAACTGGGCTTGAAAATAGCTGTCTGGTCCAAGGTGTTGGCCAAACCATACGCATTGCCCAGATGGGCATGGTAATCTTTCACAAAGTCGCGGTACGCATAGGTGCGCTTGACGACCATGTGCTCACGGATGTCAAAACCCACATGGTCTTTGATTCGCTCAGCCACGAGGTGAAAATAGCGATCCAAAACTTCGTCTGTATCCTCCAACCCAGGGGCTGTTGGGATCAGAATGACGAGGGCCTCCCCTCCTTTTGGCGCCGCAGCGGCATCCGTTTTGGACGCGGCACTCAAATAGAAAAGTGGTTTTTCTGGCCAGCGAGGTTCTGTGTAGATGGCGTCCGCGTGAACGTCAAACGGCGCATCAAAAAATAAACTGTGGTGCTCGATTCCAGGAATTGGGGCATCTAGGCCAACATAATACAAGAATGAAGAAGGGGCCATTTTCCGCTTTGCCCAATAGGAGGGGCTGTATTTGCGGTAAGCGGGAGCCAAAATTTTCTGATCCACATGGGCATAATCGGCGCTCGCGACCACCACGTCGCAGGGAATCACTTCTTCCCCACAGACCACTGCGGAAATAGCCCCATTCGCGTATTCGAAGGAGCTGACCTCTTTTCCAAACTGGAATGAAGCGCCTTGCTCCACAGCCAGCTGGTGAAAAGCCTTGACTACTGCGTACATGCCGCCTTGGGGATACCACGTGCCCAACGACATGTCCGCATAATTCATGAGCGAATACAAAGCAGGCGTATTGCTCGGAGTCGCCCCGAGGAACAGGACAGGAAACTCCAATAACTGCTGCAATTGAGGGTTCTTTACCACTTTCTTGATGGACGAGCGAATGTTGCTTAGCAAGTCCAATTGAAGCAGACCTTTCAGCACGCGGGTATCCGCAAATTCAAACACGGATCGAGAGGGCTTGCGCACCAAGTCGTTGATGCCCACTTCGTATTTGTAGGCCGCATCCTGAAGGAACTTGCGCAAACGAATGGCCGAACCCGGCTCGACGCGCTCAAAGAGTGCTTCCATCTCGTCCATGGAAGCAGGAATAGTCATTGGACCGTCCTCATAAAAAATGCTGTACGACGGATCTAGACGTTCTAAGGTGTAGTAATCGCTGGGCTTTTTGCCAAAGTGACCAAAAAAGGTTTCGAACACATCGGGCATCCAATACCACGAAGGACCCATGTCGAAGGTGTACCCTTCCGATTGCCATTGGCGTCCGCGGCCACCTGGACCGTCGTGCTTTTCAAGCACAGTAACGCGGTAGCCCTTTTGGGCAAGATACGCGGCAGTGCTCATGCCGGAAAATCCGGCGCCAATAACAATTGCATGCATAGATAAGGGTACGTGGCGGTTGAGAAATGAAGCGCTTAGCGGAAGTCTTTGAGTTTCTCCATCATCTTCTTTCTAGCAAGGAAGATACGGCTTTTGACTGTGCCAAGGGGAATGTTCATCTCCTGGGCGATTTCCTCGTATTTGTAGCCGTTGAAGTACATCATGAAGGCATCGAGGTAGGACTTTTCCACGCTCTCAATGTTTTCGAGAATCGTGGAAAGCTCCGCCGGGCTATCCGCCTCCGTCGCACGATCTGACGCCATGGAACCCAAAATGAATTGGTTCTCCGTGTCGTCACTGTATGTGTTTTGGTTACGTTTTTTCCGGTAGTTGTTGATGAAGGTGTTCTTGAGAATCGTATACAACCATCCTTTGAGGTTGGTTCCTTCTTGGTACCGGTCCTGATTCTTGATCGCTTTGTAGAAGGTTTCTTGAATCAGGTCTTCCGCATCTTCCGAATGATGGGTCAATTTGAGCGCCAACGTTCGTAGGAAGGCAGTGTGTTGGTAGATCTCATATCCGAAGGCATCTGAAGCAGTCATGTCCGTCTTGTTTAACGATTACTCTTCAAAGTTAAACACAATCCGACCGCCCACAAGAGTTTTGTGTAAGTTTTTTCAACAAACAGTGAACAAAAACTGTAATTAATTGATTTTTAAGCGCTTACCTTCTCTTCTCGAAGCGCCAAACACATGCTTCGGAGGTTTGGATACACCTTGGCATCCTGAATAGCCCCTTTTCCGACCCATTCATGGCTGCCAATTCCCGTCACCCAGAACGGCGTGCCGCCAATCATCTCTTGCAGCTGGGTCCAGTAGGCATCTCGGCTATCGACATCCGGATGGGTGGTCCAAATCGAGATAATGGTCTTCCAGCGTCCCTCGTCTTGAAGTAGGGGCTGCAGGTAGGGCAATGGTACGCTCTGACCGAGGTAAACCACGGGCTGACCCTGGGCTTTGAGAATGTAATGCACATATAGCAAGCCTAACTCGTGCATCTCTTGGTCCGCCAAGAATACGAGATAGCCTGGATTTTCGGCCGTGGCTACCCGAGCAGGGAGTTTGTCCAAGGCTGTGTAGAGCTTCTGTTTGATGAGATTGCTAGCGAAGTGCTCATGGGCTACACCAATCGCATCAGTTTGCCATAGCACGCCCACTTGATGGATAAACCCGCCGACAATCTTGGTGAATGTCTCGTCCTCCCCCATTTCATGAATGCAGGCATCCAAAATCGCGGTGAATGCGGGTTCGTCTAAATCAATGGTGGCTTGCAGCAAGCGAGCAATTTGACTCGGGTAGTGTCCATCGTTCAAAGCGAGATCCAGGACTTGCTTGTTGAGCTCCACTCGGCTTAAATCCGCCACTTTGCTAATTCGCCAGCCTTTTTGGATCAACACGGCCACATTGAGAAGGGTTTTTAGGTCTTCATCCGTGTAGTACCGGATATTGGTATCGGTCCGCTGAGGCACGACAATGCTGTAACGCTGCTCCCAAATCCGGAGTGTGTGCGCCTTAATGCCCGTCAGGTGCTCAAGGTCCTTGATGCTATAGGTTGATCCCATCCTTTCGATAACACAGGTTTAGCCATAAGGTTCACGTACACAAACCCTACATTTGCATGCGAAAATAATACCTGGTGAAGATTCAAGACGAAATAGCCCGCAGACGAACCTTTGGAATTGTCTCCCACCCTGACGCAGGGAAAACGACGCTCACGGAAAAGCTGCTCCTTTTTGGGGGAGCCATCCAAGAAGCCGGGGCCGTCAAGAACAATAAAATCAAGAAGACGGCAACCTCCGACTTCATGGAAATTGAAAAGCAACGGGGGATTTCCGTGGCGACCTCCGTGATGGCCTTCGAGTATAAGAATCGCCACATCAACATTCTGGATACACCCGGTCACCAAGACTTTGCAGAAGACACCTTTCGCACGCTGACCGCTGTGGATTCGGCCATTGTCGTCGTAGATGTGGCCAAAGGAGTCGAAACCCAAACGGAAAAACTCGTGGAGGTCTGCCGGATGCGCGCCACGCCCATCATGGTATTCATTAACAAACTCGATCGCGAAGGGCGGGACGGTTTCGATCTCCTGGACGAAATTGAAGGGAAGCTCGGCCTCCGTCTATGCCCTCTATCCTGGCCCGTTGGCATGGGTGCTCGCTTCCAAGGGGTATACAACATTTGGGATCAGTCCCTCCTACTCTACGAAGAGCAGTCCAAGCAAAAAATTGCGCGCTCCATGGCGTTTAAGGACTTGAACGATCCGGAGCTCGACCGACGGATTGGCCAAGAAGCAGCCAATACCCTGCGCGAAGAAATTGAATTGATCCAAGGAGTGTACCCGGCGTTTGACCGGGAGGCCTACTTGCACGGGGAGCTTTGCCCAGTATTCTTTGGATCGGCCCTCAACAATTTCGGAGTAAAGGAACTCTTGGACTGCTTTGTGGACATCGCCCCCAGCCCCCAACCTAAGAAAGCGGCCGAACGCGAGGTCCTACCTTCGGAGTCGCAATTCTCCGGATTTGTTTTCAAAATCCACGCCAACATCGACCCTAATCACCGGAGCCGCATCGCCTTCGTGAAGATTGTATCGGGTCTTTTTGAACGCAATACCCCATACCTCCATGTGCGCGAGGGCAAGAATCTCAAATTCAGTTCACCCATGACCTTCTTGGCCAGCAAGAAGGAAGTGGTGGACTATGCCGTTCCCGGGGACATTGTCGGCCTACCCGACACCGGAAACTTCCGAATTGGCGACTCCCTAACCGGAGGCGAAGCCCTCCATTTCACAGGCATCCCCTCTTTTTCACCCGAACACTTTCGTTTCATCAACAACGCGGACCCCATGAAATCCAAGCAATTGGCCAAAGGAGTGGACCAATTGATGGACGAAGGCGTAGCCCAGCTTTTCACCTTGATTAGCAATGGCCGGAAGATCATTGGTACCGTGGGCGCCCTCCAGTATGAGGTCATCCAATACCGCCTCGAACATGAATACGGAGCCAAGTGCGCATACGAGCCATTCCAAGCCTACAAGGCCATGTGGATCCAGTCGGACGATGCCGCTCAGCTGGAAGAATTCAAAAAGTTCAAGACGCGCTACCTCGCAGAGGACAAATACGGCCGATTGGTCTTTTTGGCGGACTCTGCCTTTAGCTTGCAAATGTCTCAAGAGAAGTTTGACAAGCTTCGTTTTCACGCGAAGTCCGAATTTTAAAAGACATACAGGGATGTAAAAAAAGCCCGCGGAAATCCACGGGCTTTTTTATTCGGGGGAAGACCACCGCTTATTCTTCGGCGTCGAGGTAGCGGTCGAGCACTTCTTGGCTCACACCCATCATGCTGAAACCTCCATCGTTGTAGAGGTTTTGCATCGTGACGCGCTTGGTCAAATCCGAGAACATGGCCACACAGTAGTTGGCACAATCCTCGGCCGTCGCGTTGCCCAAGGGACTCATTTTTTCCGCAAAATTCAAGAAACCCATGAAGCCTTTCACCCCACTGCCGGCCGTGGTCAAAGTGGGAGACTGTGAAATCGTATTGATACGCACCTTACGCTTGATGCCATAATGGTAGCCAAAACTGCGCGCAATCGACTCCAGGTAGGCTTTGTTTTCCGCCATGTCGTTGTAGTCAGGGAACGAACGCTGGGCGGCCATGTAGCTCAATGCGAGCACAGAGCCCCAATCGTTGATGCAGTCTTTTTGATAGGCTGTTTGCAGCAGCTTGTGAAAGCTCACGGCTGAAACATCCCATCCCTTGTGCAAGAAATCGTAATTCAAATCCGTATAAGGACGGTTCTTTCGCACGTTGACACTCATGCCAATGCTGTGTAGAATGAAGTCAATCTTGCCACCAAAATGGGCCACAGATTGGTCGAGAAGGTTGTTCAAGTCTTCCAAGCTCGTCGCGTCTGCCCCAATAACCGGCGCACCAATGGCTTCGGCGAGTTGGTTGATTTCGCCCATGCGCATCGCCATGGGTGCATTGGTCAAAACAATCTGAGCGCCTTGGGCATGGCAGAGTTCGGCCACTTTCCAAGCGATGGATTCACTGTTTAAGGCGCCAAAGATGATGCCCTTCTTACCTGCTAGTAGTTGATTCATGTCTCGTGTTTATGTTGTGCAAATATCGGTTATGTCGTCAAAAGACTACGCGCTTGGGCGCGTGCCGTTTCCGTAATCTCTTCCCCAGCCAAAAGCCGCGCGACCTCCTCCTCTCGTTCGGAGCCTGTCAAAACTTTCAAGCCCGTATGGGTCTGCCCCGCTTCAACCCACTTTTCTACCCGCCAATGATGCGTCCCCGCCCCCGCAACTTGAGGCAAGTGGCTGATGGCGATCAACTGAACATCTTTGGCCATTCGGCGGAAAACATCGGCTACCCGGGCAGCCGTGCCCCCCGACACCCCGGTGTCAATTTCATCTAGGAGAATGGTCTGGAGTCCGCGACCTTGAACAAAAAGCGCCTTTAACGCGAGCATCAAGCGGTTGCGTTCCCCACCACTCGCCACTTTGTGAACCGGCTGAGGGGCCGCCCCCGGATTGGCTGTAAAGAACAAATCATACCGGTATGCCCCATAGGTGGTGCACGAAGTCAATGTTTCTGGACGAATCTCGATGCGCGCCTCTCCCATATTGACCTCCGCAAGGGTCTCGTGCAAGGAAGTAAGAACATGCGGGACGGCCTTCATCCGAGCCGCGTGCAAGGCCTCTGCTTCGGCATTTAAGTGGGTTTTCGCTGTGGCGCATCGCTGCTGTGCTTTGGAGCGCTCCTCCTCGGCTTGGCCATGTCGTGCTAATTGGGCTTCCCACTGGCTGGAAAGAGCTAGAAGTTCTGGGACGGTTCCTACCCGGTGCTTCCGTTGGAGTTGATCGATCAGGGCCAAGCGCGCCTCCACCTCTGCCAGGCGCTGTGGATCCAACTCCAAACGGTCTCCCTGATTTTCCAATTCACGAAGGGCTTCCTGCGCGGTGATATCTAACGTGGCCGCCAACTCTTGTGCTGCCTCAAAGTGGTTGGACATGCGCGCAAGGCGGTCCAAGGCGGATTTAAAGGCGCCCAATTGCTCGAGGGCTCCGCCCGCCTCTTCAAGGCCGGCACGGGCCTCCCGATAGGTCCATTGAATGGCTTCCATGTTGGACAACCACGTCAATTCTTCACGCAACGTCTCTTCTTCGTCTTCCCGGAGGTTCGCTTGGCTGACCTCCTCCCACATGAATTGGGTGTAGTCCGCGTCAAACCCCGCGCCAAATTCCGCTTCAAGTTCCATCAAGGCCTTGTCGGCCATCTTCGAATCCGTCCATGCCATATGGTAGCGCTGAACCTGTTGGTCCAAACCGGCATACGCGTCGAGAAATTCGGCCAAGAAAGAGGGCTGGGATAAAAATGCACTGTCGCGCTGGCTGTGGATGTCAATCAGCTGCTCCGAAATCTCCTTGAGCACCTCCAGTCGCACAGGGGTGTCGTTGATGAAGGCTCGGGACTTCCCTGCCGCCGAAATCTCCCGACGCAGCGTGGTGGTCGCTGCAAAATCTACATCTGCCTCCTCCAAACGCGCAGCCCAGCGTTCGGGTAGCAGCCGAAAGTCGGCTTCCACCACACATTTCTGTCCATCGAGGGCCAGGGATTGCACGTCCGCTCGGCCACCCAATGCCAATTGCAAGGCCCCGAGGAGGATGGATTTTCCTGCACCGGTCTCACCCGTTAAAACGGTGAAACCTGGCTCTACCGTGAGATCCAGCGTGTGGATAAGGGCAAAATTCTGAATTCGGAGGGCGCACAGCATAGCAACCCGAAAATTACATCAAAGCGACTTAGCGCCCCATGTTTAAATACTTAGATGCGTTCGAAGCATCCATGGCCTTGAGCGCCTTGATAAGCTCATCGCTTTGGAAGCGCGGACCATCGCCAAAAACCTGTAAAATTTCGTCTGATTTCGTGTCAAAAAACCAGCGCAATAAGAAGATATTCGGTTGTCGTGTATGGATCGCTTGAAGGGACATCACAGCCCCCGAAATGGCCTCTTTCGCGGCCATCTGCTGTTTGGGATCGTGCATGCGGTCCATCCCCTTTCTGTGGTAGTCGTACCAGGCCGTGAGGAATTCGGCATTCGCGGGATTCATGAGGTCTTCAATCAGCCAAAAGCGATTTCGGCTCGAAGTAAAGCGATCCCATCCCCCACCTGCACCCGCTGAGGCGGCATTGGCCGCCACAATCTGCGCTTGGGTAAAGAAGTTGTTTTGTTGGGTACTAAAAGAAGCGGCGTCCAAGCCCAACGCAATGTAGCAGTAGAAGGCCGTCACCGCGGTGAGGTTGTTCCCATGCCTGCCTGGGTTAAAATCCAAGACTTCATTGCTGCGGTAGGTAAAACTCACATCGCCATCCAAGAACGTCAACGTAGGAGATTGGTAGTCCGTCATGAACACAGGTCGGGCAAATTGGCATTGCAAATTGCCCGCCATCAGGCCCGTGCCTTGGTCGTAATCGCTGATGGTAATAACGATGGAGCCCCGAATTTTCTCTTTGTCTTCGTAGGAGATTTGGCTCCACGCCTGCTGATTGACAAAGTTCCGTAGGGACGTTTCAAGATTTGTAAATACTTGACGATCATTGGTTTGAACCTTCGGGGCCTGCACCTTGACGTCCACGAAAAATTCTTGGGCCTGCACCCCGAAACCAAGTACCAGGAACATCCCAAGGATGAAATGTGTGCGTGCAATCAAAACTTCCATGTTGTTACCATCCAGTCCAATATGGCCCAGGCAAGATCCTCTTTGGACTGCACAGGCAATGGGCTTATTCCGGCCTGTGAAATTAACGCCACCCGATTCGTTTCCGTATGCATTCCTCCTTCTGGATCGCCCGCTTGGTTGAGCACGATGGCATCTGCATGTTTTGCGGTGCACTTACGAAGCGCTTCCGCTTCATCCCAGGTGGATTCCAACGCAAAACCAAGAATGCGCTGATGCGGTTTTTTTGAGGCGGCCACCGTTTGAATGACATCCGGATTCTCGTCCCACTGAATGGCAAGCGGACCCTGCGCTTTTTTCCATTTTCCAGGGAGCGGGTTGGACGGTTTATAATCGGCTACCGCAGCGGAGAAGACCATGACATCTTGCTCATCTGCAACGGCCTGGCACGCTTGAAGCATGGCATCCGCCGTTTTCACTGGAATATAATGCACCCCAGGCAGCGCGGCCGTCTGCACCGAAGAGGGCCCATGAACCCACGTCACTTCCGCTCCCAATGCACTCCAAGCCAACGCAAACGCATTCCCCATCCGCCCCGAGGACCCATTGGTTACAAAGCGAACGGCGTCTATCGGTTCTTGCGTTGGTCCGGAGGTCAATAAGATTTTTTTCCCACGCCAAGGAGAGTGATTGGAGCAAAGCATACGGCGAGCCTGCTGGAAAATGGCCTCCGGTTCCGCCATGCGCCCAGCTCCCAATAAGCCCGATGCGAGTGGGCCTGACGGACTATCCATCACAAACTGCCCCCAACCAGACAAGGTTTCAAGGTTTTGCCGGACTGCCGGATGTTGGTACATGTCCAAATCCATCGCGGGGGCCCACAACACCGGACATTTCGCACTTAAGTAAGTGGCCATCACCAGGTTGTCACATAGGCCCTGCACTGCTTTGGCTAGGGTGTTGGCTGTGGCCGGAGCAATGATCATCAGGTCGGCCCATTCTGCATGGGCCACGTGGTTGTTCCAAGCCGTTTGATCTGCTTGACGATCCACCAAATGATGGTGCACCGCTTGACCCGAAAGGGCCGCCAACGTTAAAGGGGTGACAAATTCCTCGGCGGAAGGGGTCATCAAAATGCGAACTTCCGCTTCTTGAGCGCGCAGCAGGCGAACAAGAAACGGAAGTTTATAGGCGGCTATGCCTCCTGTAATTCCAATAAGGACGTGCTTACCCGCGAGGGAGCTCATGCATTGGGGGTCTCCTCTGCGTCAGGATAGCGCATGTAGATCTTGCCATCCAACCACTCGTGCACCGCCATCGCATGGGGCTTGGGCAATGCCTCGTACTGCTTCGAAAATTCGATTTGCTCACGGTTCTCGAACACCTCATCCAAGCTGTCCGTGAAGGTGGTAAACTCTTCCAATTTCTCGTTGATCTCGGCACGAATGCCTTCGTTGATCTGCTCAGCGCGGCGAGAGATCACAGAAATTGCTTCATAAATATTGCCCGTGCTTTGATCCAATTCGTTGAAATCTAACGTCTTGGTGGTCTTGCTGGCTTGAAGATGGTTCTTGTCCATGGTCTATTATTAGGAGGGCAAAATTACGATTCTTTTTGCAAAAACGCTTGAATCTTTGCGTAATAGGCTTCGGCCTGATTCAGGTAAGGGGTTTCGGGGTAGGCATCCATGAATTCCAAGTAGGCCGTTTCGGCCTCCTTGTAGCGTTGAGCTTCCTTGTCCTGGATGGAGTTTTCGGCCAATTTAAAGGCGGATTCCAAACGAAGCATCAAGGCTTCTTCTCGGTAGGGTGAATCGGGATACTCCGAAAGCATGACATTCAAGGATGTCACCGCCGAGCTATACAACTGACGGTGGTGGTAGCCTTTGGCAATGTCAAATGCCTTCTTCTCCAAACGCTCTCGCAACTCATCGATGTACCCGTTGGCCTCCGGGATGTACGGGCTTCCTTCGTGCGTATTGATGAAAAGCTGCAATTCGTCCATCGCCTTGTAGGTGTAGGCTGGATCCAAGCTGGACACCGGCGCTTCGAGATAAAAGCAATAGGCCGCTCGGTACGCCGCCTCCGAAGCAAATTCGTGGTTTGGGAAAGTTTGAGAAAATCGCTTGAAATGGTAGCCTGCCAAGATGTAGTCCTTTTGGCAGTAGAGCGTCTGCGCATAGAACTTGTAGACCTCTTGGGCCCGAGTCGTTCCTCGGTAGGCCGACATTAACTCATCGAATAGTGGGTAGGCCTTGTTGCATTGGCCGGCCTCATAGTATTCGACCGCTTTGGTGAATTTAAAGGCGGGATCCCCGCTTTTGAGCACTTTTTGGTATTCGCCACAGCCCGCAAGTAGGATGGCTGAAAGAAATAGAAAGGCGATGTTTCGCATGGAGGCAAAGGTACGTTGCATTATTCAGGGGGACTATTCAAATACCAGACCGCAGTCGCGCGACATGCCCGGCCATTTTGGCGTCCAAGACCTCACTCACCCCCCAGAGCGGCAAGCGCACCGCGGGGCCACAGATTCCCAGATGGGCTAACGCAGACTTCACTCCCGCTGGATTGCCTTCTGCAAAAAGGTCCTGAGTCAGCGTAAACAAGGCGAAATGGCCCTTCCGAGCCGCCGATAGATTCTGGGCGCGCGCATCTCGGACCAATTGGCTAAAAATGGCGGGAAATGCCTGGCCCGACACGGAAATGACCCCGGTGGCACCACAGGCAATCATCGGGAGAGTCAGGTTGTCATCACCCGAGAGCACTTCAAAGCCCTCGGGGGCCTGATCTAGGATGGCCATGATTTGCTCCATTTGGCCACTTGCCTCTTTCACGGCGACTACATTCGGGCAGTCTTGGGCGATGCGCACCGTGGTGGCAGCCGTCACATTGGAGGAGGTTCGACCGGGCACATTATAAAGGATGATAGGCAACGTGGTCGCGGCGGCTACCTGGCAGTAATGCTGGTAGATACCCTCTTGGCTAGGTTTGTTGTAATATGGCGAGACGGAAAGTATGCCGTCGATGCCCGCCGGGACGGACTTCAAGGCGGAGACCACCTCCCGAGTGTCGTTGCCTCCAACGCCGAGTACCACGGGCAACTGCCCCGCATTGGCCTCTAAAATGCTGTCCACCACGGCCGCTTTTTCGGCTTTGCTAAGTGTGGCAGACTCCCCGGTTGTCCCCAAGGCCACCAAAAAGTCCACCCCCCCTGCAATGCAATGGGTGACGAGCGAACGAAGTCCAGCAAAGTCAACATGGCCGGAGGCATCAAAAGGGGTTACCAAGGCAACTCCTGTGCCGTGAAAGGGATTGTGGCGGGGGGCGGAGGTCATGTGGTGGGGGCAATTTTAGTCAGCCAAGCGCTGAGTGAATCGACATAGGTCTGGTAGTCACTGCCATCGGGCAGCATGCAAAGGTCATAAAAGTCTTGGTTCCCTGCACCACCGATGCGCAGTCCAGCCGGGCTTCGGCTGGCTAATTCATCCAAGGGTGTCCCTGGACTGCGGTGCAAGCAAATCAGCACATCAAATTCCGTTTGCATGAACTCTAGGGCATTTCCGCTTTCGGGCTGCCCTTGCCACGTAAAGTCATCGATGAATATCAGCTGCCGGCCGTTGTAGAGGACGTTTTTGGGACGCATCTGACCCGTCCAACCACAAAGGGTCACTGCTCGTTGCTGGGCCTTCATTTGGGCGACGACCGCTCGCAATGCTTCAAGATCGGATCGATGGGCATGCGCATCAAAGAGGATACCGATACGGCGTGCATGGGCCCACCCTTTCCAGGGAAGGTGTGCCACGCTGCGCTGCGCCGCCTTGTTCCATTGCCGGGCTCGGTAGCCGGCGCTTATTCGGTAGAGCCAATCCATGTTATAAATGCTTCTTCAGTGAGCCAAGTTACGCCGAGGGCTTCGGCCTTGGTGCGCTTGCTAGGACCCACCCCCTCCCCGGCCAGTAAGTAGTCGGTTTTTCCACTGACAGAGCTCGCGATGCGTCCTCCATTTTGCTCCACCGCGGCTTTGATGCCATCCCGAGTAAAGTGGGTAAAGACCCCACTGATGACAAAGGTTTTCCCGCCCAGAATATCGGACGCGCCTTCGGCTGCTTGGTAGTTCATGGCAAGTCCGTGTGCGCGAAGACGGTCCACTTCCCGGAGGTGCGCTAAATCAGTGAAGTAGTCGCCTACACTCGCCGCGATCATGGGACCGATGTCTCCAACGTTTTCCAGGGCTTCCAGTGAGGCGGCGGAAAGGGCCTCCATACTCCCGAAATGCTTGGCAAGCTTCTTCGCAACGGTTTCGCCGACATGGCGAATTCCCAAAGCGAAAAGGACTCGCTCAAATGAAACCTCTTTCGACGCTGCGAGCCCATCGAGGGCATTTTGAATGGACTTTTCTTTGAATTTGTCCAAGCGGGCCCAATCCTCCCCACGGAGGTCAAAGAGATCTGCGGGCGATTGCACCAGCCCCAAATCAACCAATTGGTCGACTGTTTCGCTTCCAATGCCCTCAATGTCCATGGCCTTGCGGTGGACAAAATGCTCCAGGCGGCCCTTAATTTGGGGGGCGCACCCATCTGTGTTGGGGCAAAAGTGCTGGGCTTCCCCTTCTCTGCGCTGCAAGCCGGTTCCGCAATCGGGGCAATGACTTAAAAAGACCACGGGAAGTGCCCCTGCTGGACGCTTGGAGTGGTCAACTTCCGTGATTTTCGGGATGATTTCACCCCCTTTTTCGACGGAAACCCAATCTCCCAAATGAAGATCCAATTTGGCTATTTGGTCGGCATTGTGAATGGACGCGCGTTTAACCACCGTGCCAGATAGCCAAACAGGTTCTAGGACCGCCACGGGTGTTATGGCCCCGGTGCGCCCGACTTGGTATACGACATCCTGCAGTGGTGTGAGCGCCTTTTCCGCGTTGAATTTGTAGGCCATCGCCCAACGTGGGGACTTCGCTGTACTGCCTAAACGCTGTTGAAGGGCCGTGGATTCCATTTTGATCACAGCGCCGTCAATGGCAAAGGGCAAATGTTGTCGAGCACCATCCCAATAAGCTAAAAATGCTTGGATATCTGCCACCTGGGCGCAGCTCTCTACCCACCGATGTTCCCGCGAAGGGGTGGGAAAGCCCCACCCGCGAATAGCCTCCAACGCTACCCGATGGCTTTCAAATTGCCGATCCTCGGAATACACGGCATAGATGAAGGCGGACAAGCCCCGTCGTGCCACTTCCGCCGAATCTTGCATTTTGAGCGTTCCGCTTGCCGCATTGCGTGGGTTGGCAAAGGTGTCCTGTCCTGCCGCCGCACGGCGGGCATTAAGGGCTTCAAATTTCTCAAAGGTGTAAACCACCTCCCCGCGAACCTCAAGTTCTTGGGGGGCATCTGGGGGCAACGTGAGCGGAATGGAGGGGATGGTCCGAATGTTCACCGACACGTCGTCCCCTTTCTCCCCGTCCCCTCGAGTGAGGGCTCGGACCAACTGCCTGTTTTCATACCACAGGGAAATGGCCACACCGTCGTACTTGAGTTCCGCACTCCACGTGACGGGCTCACCCGCACTGGTTTCGGCACGTTCAACGAATTCGATCAATTCTTCCGAGCTGTAGGAATTACTCAAGCTCAGCATGGGGCGTTTGTGCGGCACCGCCTCGAAGGATTTGACCACCATCCCCCCCACGCGTTGGGTCGGGCTATTGGGATCAAAGGACTCGGGAAACTGCCCCTCTAAGTCCTGCAATTCCCGCAACAACGCGTCAAAGGCTGCATCGGAGACGCTTGGGGCATCGTCCACGTAGTACCGTCGGTTGTGTTCGTGCAATTCTGCACGCAATGTCTGGATTCGGTCGAGACTCATAGGTCAAAAATAGGGGCTGCTCAGAGCTTTTGGGCGGTCACGAAGCGTTCTTTTGCACAAAAATCTCGGTGGATTTGAACGTGGCTCCACCTCGAAGCATCGGCAAAAAGCTGCGAAGTCGCGGCCGCGTGGTTTGCATGGCATTCCAACCAAAGCACGCCCCCCGAGCGAAGTTGATAGTCCGCCCAGACAGCGATGTGCCGATAGAAGAACAAGACGTCCTCCATGGGCGAAAAGAGGGCCATCGCAGGTTCATAATCCCGGACGCTCGCATCCAAGCCCTCCGATTCATCCGGATGGATATACGGGGGATTGGAGACCATGATATCCCATGAATGGCTGGAACCGGAGGGGGCATCCGTGAGCGACATTTCGCTCCAAGCGATGTCGAGCCCGGTGCGGCGTCCGTTGGAGCGAGCGAGGGCCAGGGCATCTGCGCTTGCGTCCCAGCCCGCCACATCCCAGGCTGGCCGGGCATGCTTCATGCCCAAGGCCAAACAACCGCTACCGGTACACCAATCCAGGGCGCGCAGGGGCGCATTCTCGGGATGCTTGGCGAGCAGGAAACCCAGAAGTTCTTCTGTTTCGGGCCGAGGGATTAACGCGCGGCGATCGATGCCGAGCTGGAGTCCTGCAAAATCGACCACGCCGGCAATGTGTGCCCAGGGCTCCAACGCCGCCAATCGACGTAGGACCTCGAGATGGCGCTCCACCTCCGGGACTGTTTCATGGGGGTCCCGAAGCGCGTAACCCAATCGGCTCTCCCCGGCCCATTCGGTCCAACGCGCCCACAAGGCCCGCACTTCTTCCAGGGGTATTCCTGCCGCTTCAAGGGTAGAATGAAAGTGTGCATGAAAGTCCGAGCGGGTCATTGGATAAAGGTAGGGATGTACCTTCGCAGCATGACACATTCAGAAGGGATTTTACGTTGTTTAGCGCTCGCCCAACAGGCCGGCGGCTATGTTCACCCCAACCCTTGGGTGGGGGCTCTGATTGTGCATGAAGGCCGTGTGCTCGCAGAGGGGTATCACCACAGATCAGGGCAAGCCCATGCGGAGATCGAAGCGTTGCGCGCTTTGGCCGCGGAAGATCGCGCCCTACTCTCTCAGTCCACCATGTATGTCAACCTCGAGCCATGCGCCCACCGGGGCAAGACGCCACCCTGCGCAGACGCCCTGATAGAAGCCGGCATAGGCGAAGTGGTCGTCGGCACGGTAGACCCCAATCCATTGGTGAGCGGCCAAGGCATTGCACGGCTTCGCGAGGCGGGGATTTCGGTCACGGTCGGCATCGAAGAGGCGGCCTGCCGGTGGCTTAACCGCCGCTTTTTTCATGCCATCCAAACGGGTAGGCCCTACCTCGTGCTCAAATGGGCCGAAAGTGCGGATGGGTACATCGACGGCATCCGAACTATCGAACATCCAGGCCCCTACCGCATTTCCAATGAGGCTTCCCGCCGATGGGTCCACCAATGGCGAAGCGAAGAAGCAGGCATCCTCGTTGGCTGGGGCACCTATGTAGCCGATGAGCCCGCCTTGACGGTGCGCGAAGTTTCGGGCCCTCAACCCCAGCGCATTCTGTGGTCTACACGGGGAACTTGGGATGTGGAAGAAGGGTGGAAAATTTGGGCTGCGAAACGCCATCCCAAGCCCTGGGAAGCGTTTCAACGGTTTGCCCGTGAAAGCGGTCTACGTAGCATTTTCGTTGAAGGGGGTGCATCCACTTTACAGGGCCTAATGGATCATGGGCTGTGGGATGAAATCCGCATCCTGCGCAGTCCGATTGAATTGGGTGCGGGCGTGAAAGCCCCAACGATCCCATTGAACGCCGTTCGCAGCCTGGCGTCGGAGCGCCCTTCAGGGATTCAAGAACTACCGGAACACATCGAGGACAACACCGTGGATATCTACCTCCCTGCTACCTTTAACATATGAGATGTCTATTGCTCCTCTTCACCTGGGTGGTCGCCGCACCGTCTTGGGCACAAGGATGGGACGTGGCGCAGCAACAGCAGTTTCCTCGGGTCTCTTTGTCCAGCAATTCGGCCTCGGAGGCCTTTG
>DFSS01000062.1:28447-32711 GCA_002381225.1 Flavobacteriales bacterium UBA3431
ACTTTCGAAAGCCCTGGAGGCTGGCACCACCGTTTTCAAGCTCAGTTTGGGGGGCTTCCACTCCACGGCGCCGAGCTCCTCTTCTTTGTCGACCGCCAAAACACCTTGCGCGGAGCACAGTGGGCGGACATTCAGGACGTTCCGACCTCCCTTCCACCTATTTCCGCCCAGGCCGCCTTGTGGGTCGATGGGCAATGGAGGTGGATTCGATGGAGTAATCGGGAAGCATCCCATCCCCGTAGTTGGGAACGAACGGCCTTCGATGCGTTCAGCGGCGAAGCACTGCAAACCCGCGACATGCTGCTGCATGCCACGGATAGTGTGGGCCGAGCCCTGGTATTTCGGCCCGATCCGTTGGCACGTGCCGGCGTGACCTATGGTGGGGCGTACATCGATGACAACGACCAAAATACGGCGGTGCTCGACCCCCTGCGTGACACCGTGTCCGTGGGCCTGACGTACAGCAATGGATTCTTTACGCTCGAGAATTCCGCTGCAGTGATTCAAGAATTGGATGCACCGGTGGTCGCTATCCCCACACAGGCTCAGAGCGATTTCTTTTTTTCCAGGTCGGATGCCGGATTTGAGATGACGAATGCACTCTACCACATTGAACGAATCCGATCGCGTTTGGACAGTTTGGGATTTGGGAGCCTCATCACCTATGCGATTCCCGTGGATGTCAATGCCTTCAATGGGATCGACAATTCGGCCTTTGATCGGGCCACCAATCCGCCTCGATTACTTTTTGGTGAAGGAGGCGTAGACGATGCCGAGGATTCGGATGTCATCGCCCATGAATATGGACATGCACTTTCTCACGCCGCTGCTCCTTTCACGGTGAATGGGACGGAGCGCGAATGCCTTGAGGAGGCCCTTTGCGATTACTTTGCCATGAGCCATTCCTACCGATGGGAGACCTGGCGACACCAATACATCTTCCATTGGGACGGCCACAATCCTTTTTGGGGAGGCCGAATGGGCTTCAGCACCAAGGATTACAGCCAATTGACGTTTTCAAGCATTTACAGCCACACAGATGTATTTGCCGATCCACTTGGGGTGAGTATGGTGAGTCTTGGCCCAGATGCCATGGACCGAATCGTGCTCGAATCCATGTACAACTTCAGCTCGTTTATGACCATGCCCCAAGCCGCCAATTGGATGCTTTTGGCAGACACCGTGCTCAACGGAGGACAAAATGCGTCGTTGCTTCACTTGAATTTTGCCGCGCGCAACATCCTAAGTCCCCAAGTGGGACAACCTGAAGACCTGCCCTCCTCGGGCACTGCCTCCGACCGCTGGGTGGCCGGGAACGCAAGGCTAGACTTCACCGATGTAGAAGGGATGGCATTCGACATGGAAGGCCGAAGGGTCTTGACTTGGAGAGCTGGAGCGACGCTAGACGCGAGTGCTCTCCCTGCGGGAATCTATGCCATCCAAAGGGGGGATGGTTCGACGTTCCGTCTCTACGTGCGCCCTTGAGTTTTACGCTTGCCCAAAGAAAGGGGCCAAGGCCTCCAACACGGATTTAGGTGCCGGACAGGGTCGCCCCGTCTGGGTGGATGCAAAAACAAGCACGGCGTGGCCCGTTGTGGTTAATTCACCCGCTTCATTGAATATGGAATAGGAGAAAAGCAAACGGGTCCCGGTAGGGTATTCTGTGATGGTGGTTTCGACGGTGATTTCATCGTCGTAGCGAACGGGTTTTTTATACTGAATGTCCAAGTGCGCCACTGGCAACATGATTCCTTCATCTTCGAGGTCGCGGTAACGTATTCCTATCGAGCGCAATGCCTCCACGCGACCCATCTCAAAGAAGACCGCATAGTTGCCGTAATAGCAGTAACCCATCTGATCCGTTTCGGCGTACCGAATACGTGTTTTCCATGTTGTAACAAACATTTATTTATACCTTTAGTTCCTAATTATCAGTGGTTTAATTGTTTTTTTATTGAGACTCAAGAAGCCTAACCAAAGTGGGTCATGAACAAAAAAAACTTTAAAATCAATACCCAAACAATTTTTTTTCAACGGATTTAATTGACACTTTCGTGAACCCTAAGAACGTGTCGCAACTCTCCCCCCTTTCGGTGCGCGAATCCGTTCTTTCAGGACCCTAAACTTAAACGATTAATACGCACGATGGAGCGAACTGCTGAAGCCGTCTGGAGAAACTGTCTGACCTATGTTCAGGACAACATTAGTCCTCAAGCATACAAGACATGGTTTCTTCCCATTCGGCCCGTCAAGCTCCAGGGCAAGGTCATCACCCTGCAGGTGCCAAGCAAATTTGTGTACGAATGGCTTGAGGCCCACTACATCAAATTGCTCAAATCCGCTATAACAAAAGAACTCGGCCCCGATGCTCGCCTCGTCTATTCCATTGTGATGGACCAGGACACGGCGCACTTGGACGTCAATAAAGTCGACATTCCAAGCTCCAACCGAGGTCCCATTGAAAACCCACAGGTGTCGCTCCCTGCGCGCATTGGCGGTGAGGAGGGTATCCGAAATCCCTTTGTGATCCCCGGACTCAAAAAGGTGAACATTGAGAGCCAGCTCAATCCAAACTACACGTTTGAGAACTTCATTGAAGGCGATTGCAACCGCTTAGCCCGTTCTGCCGGGTATGCGGTAGCCCAAAAGCCAGGAGGTACGTCCTTCAATCCTTTGTTGATCTATGGAGGCGTCGGGCTCGGGAAAACCCATCTAGCGCACGCCATTGGTATTGAAATCAAAGACCGCTTCCCAGAGAAAACGGTACTCTACGTCTCTGCCGAGCGTTTCACCCAGCAGTTTATTGACGCAATCCGAAATAACACGAAAAACGATTTTGTCCATTTCTACCAATTGATCGATGTACTCATCATGGATGATGTGCAATCGTTCAGCGGAAAGGAAAAGACGCAAGACGTGTTTTTTGAGATTTTCAACCACTTGCACCAGCAAGGCAAGCAAGTGATTCTTACGTCCGATCGCGCTCCTGTCGATCTTCAGGGCATGGAGCAACGCTTGCTTTCTCGCTTCAAGTGGGGCTTGTCCGCCGACTTGCAACGCCCTGATTTGGAGACACGAATCGCTATCCTTCGTCAAAAACTCTACGCAGATGGCATTGAAATGCCGAGCGATGTGGTAGAATACTTGGCCTACAGCATTACCAGCAATGTCCGTGAGCTGGAGGGTGCTTTGATTTCGCTCCTCGCCCAATCTTCCTTAAATCGCAAGAAAATCACGGTGGAACTCGCGAAGCAAATGATTGACAAGTTTGTCAAGAATACGACCCGTGAGGTGAGTGTGGACTTTATTCAAAAAGTGGTCTGCGACTATTTTGACATGCCCATGGAGCTGCTGAAGAGCAAGACGCGAAAGCGTGAGATTGTGCAGGCGCGTCAGCTCACCATGTATTTCTCGAAGCAGCTCACCAAAAACAGTTTGGCCGCTATTGGCGCTCAATGTGGAAATAAAGACCATGCCACGGTCCTCCACGCTTGCCGCACGGTAAGCAACTTGGCTGAAACGGATAAACGTTTCCGCACGTATGTCGACGACATCAAAAAGAAGTTGAATCTGGTGGGATGAGCCCCCGGTCTGTCCTCTTCGTCTGTTTAGGGAATATTTGCCGCTCCCCGGTTGCCGAAGGGGTCTTTCGTCATGCCCTTCAACAGCGCTTCGGTGCGGCATCGGCTGCATGGAGGGTCGACTCCGCAGGCACATCCGATTACCATGCGGGGCAGGCCCCCGATCCCCGATCTCAAGCGTCTGCCTTGCGCCATGGTGTAGACATTTCAGGCCAACGTTCGCGGGCTTTTTCCACGGCTGATTTTGAGGAATTTGACCACATTCTTGTGATGGATAGCTCCAACCACGTCAACGTTTGCCGACTTACGGATAATCCGTCCCATTTGGCCAAGGTTCAATTGATGTTGGACGTTTCGTTCCCTGGGGAAAATAAGCCCGTTCCAGATCCGTATTACGGAGGAGATCACGGTTTTGAGCACGTATATCAATTGTTGGCGCAAGCCTCAGAAGATTGGTTGGAGCAATGGACCTAGGCGCATTGCACCTCCTTCCTGTGCCCTTAGGGGATGGGTCCGCAGCCCGTGTGTTTCCGTCAGAAGTGCACGCCACGGCAGCTAGCCTCCGGCATTGGATTGTGGAGACCCCAAAAACCGCCCGGGCTCATCTAAAAATTTTGGCGCCCGAAGTACCCGTTTCGGAGCATCAATTGTACCCCTTGGACAAGCACCATCCTGAGCGCCAA
>DFSS01000062.1:32970-33523 GCA_002381225.1 Flavobacteriales bacterium UBA3431
CCATGCCTCGCCGGCACCTCGATGGGTTTGATTTCGGATGCGGGCGTGCCGGGAGTAGCCGATCCAGGCAGTCGGATCATTGAAGCGGCCCATGAAGCGGGGATTCGGGTTATCCCATGGGTTGGCCCTTCCTCCATATTACTCGGACTCATGGCCTCTGGATTCAATGGGCAATCTTTCTCTTTTTTGGGTTACCTCCCACATGACGGCGGCGAACGGAAACGCCAATGGTCCGCCATGGAGCGCGCGGTCCGGCAAGGACAAACCCAACTATTTATCGAAACTCCCTACCGAAATGAAAAGGTCCTCGAGGAAGCCCTACAAAATTTGGGGCCCGACCTACACCTCTGCGTGGCCTGCGACCTTTCCACCCAAACTGAGTACATCAAAAGCCAAACGGTGACGGCTTGGAGGAAGGACAAAAATCGCCCCGATTTGCATAAACGTCCAACTATTTTTCTCGTAGGACGCTCAAATAGAATGATTTAAGCTCCTCCAAGACTTCAAAGGGACGCTCCATGTGGGGCGTATGTCCCGACTTTTCAATTATTTT
>DFSS01000062.1:33911-36024 GCA_002381225.1 Flavobacteriales bacterium UBA3431
CTCTATTGCGTGCAACAATCCCTGACGCTGGACCACGTTCTCTGCGTAGATATTGTCAATGGCACGCTGCTTGACAAATTCTGGAACATAGAGGGGATCTTTTAAGGATAGGACTTGCATGAGATCAAAACTCTCCAGGTCCGCGGGCAACAAAACCTCCTCGATGGGCCGACCCATCGCTTCTTCGAGACTATCCAGCGTCGCAAGATCAAAGTAGCGATTCAAGGGATCGATGAGCACCAAGGATTGAATACGTTCGGGATACGCGCCCGCCACATACGCGGCCACCAGGCCTCCGTACGAATGTCCCACCAGACCATACGTTCCCACCCCAAGACTATCTAACGCCGCAACAATGGCTTCCGATTGATGATCAATGTGGATTAGGCTGTCCGGAGAGGTGCTTTCACCAAAGGCCAAAAGGTCCACGATATACATGCTTTTTGTGTCGCCAAAGCCCCATACCATCGGTTGCCATTGAACACGTGGATACGGACCAAAACCATGAATGAAAACAATGGTATCCTGGCCTTCTCCCGTATGTAGCACCCCCAAGGTGTCATGGTCGAGCACGGGAATGCGGAAAGACTGGCTTGCCATGGCTCGATAGAACCACCTTGATTGGCCTTCAATAGCTTTGTCTACCGTGCAGGATAGGGCCATCCAAAAAATGAGCCCCAGGGCAAGGCAGGAAGAGAATCGAGCGCGCGGCATGCCTTCCGCGACGCAAAAGCCGTGCCGTACCTTCGCTCTGTGAATACGATCGTTGCATTGTCTACCCCACCGGGTTCTGGCGCTCTGGGCATCTTGAGACTTTCAGGAGACCAAGCGCTCACACTCATTCAACCCTTCTTTCCAGGCATACAATCCTGGACCCCTAGGCATGCCCATTTTGCACGCTTTGTCGTCGAGGGAAATGTGTTGGACGAAGTGGTGGCCATCACCTTCCCTGGGCCAAATTCCTACACCGGCGAAGACGTCGTGGAACTTAGTTTTCACGGCTCCCCCTTTATTCTTGAATCCGCCTTGAACGCTCTCCTTGCGCAAGGGGCGCAGCTTGCCAAAGCGGGCGAATTCACGCAGCGCGCCTTTTTCAACGGCAAGTTGGACCTCTCTCAAGCGGAAGCCGTGGGGGATTTAATTGCGTCGGAATCGGCCTCGGCACACCGTTTGGCATTTCGGCAAATGAAAGGAAGCATTTCGAAGCGTTTGCAGGCCCTACGTCAGCAATTAATCGACTTTGCCGCCCTGATCGAGTTGGAGTTGGACTTTGTGGAGGAAGATGTGGAATTTGCGCAGCGGCCGGCGTTGTTGACATTGCTTTCGGAGTTGGAAGGTGAAATTCAAAAGATGCTTCAAACCTTTAAGTTGGGTCGGGCCATCAAGGACGGCATTCCGCTGGTACTAGCCGGCGCGCCCAATGCGGGAAAATCCACCCTCCTGAACCGAATGCTGAACGAGGATCGCGCCATTGTCACGGACATCCCAGGAACCACCCGCGATACCATTGAGGAAAAGTTTAAGTTGGGCGATCACGTATTCCGACTCATCGATACGGCAGGCCTGCACGAAAGCGATGACACGGTAGAGCGCCTGGGCATCCAAAAATCCTGGGAAAAAATTCAAGAGGCCCAATTCATCTTGCACCTCATTGATCCGCAAACGACCGCCGTGTCCGATGCCCAAGGTTTGCAGGAAAGCTTGCGTTCAAAGGCGACGGATGCCCACATTCTTACCGTGCTCACCAAGGCAGACCAGTGGACCTCCGACTACGGGAAGCATTGGCCCGAGGCGCTTTGCATGGGCGAAGGAAGCTCCATGGACGACTTGGAGGCCCGTTTAAACCAAGGCATGGTGGAGGCAGGATGGGCGAGCCATTCCGAGGAGGTGCTCATTGCTAATGCCCGGCATGCAGAAGCCCTTCAGGCAGCGCTTCATGCTCTGATGAAGGCACATACGGGTTTGGAAGGAGCGACATCGGGAGAACTGGTGGCCTATGATTTACGTGAGGCTTTGCAGCATCTGGGAAGCATTACGGGTGAGATTGTGGCGGACGATTTGTTGTCCAGCGTATTTAGTCGGTTTTGTATCGGGAAGTAAACCCGTGTAAGCA
>DFSS01000032.1:0-936 GCA_002381225.1 Flavobacteriales bacterium UBA3431
CAGCGCGAAGCGCGACCTCTCTAACTTTCCGCTCCCTCGCTCTTCACCTGTTTTCTCGGCCCGGTATTTGTGCTAGGTTTGGGGAAACAGAAGGGTAGAGATTTTTTAGCCTCCAGTTGCAACCCTTGATTGCCTCATCGCATCTTCGTGGTATACAACTCCCCTTCTATAAATTTTGCATTGCACCCCACTACCCGATGAACCTACGAATTGCCTTCGCCTGTTTTGGCCTCGCTACTGCCACGGCTCTTTCAGCCCAAACGACCACCCGCCACCACGAACTCGGCATCCAACTGGAGCAGTCCTATGGCTTCATGTATGGGGCACCGATGAACTTTAAGACACTTTACAAGGTGGGGGCCTCCGACAAAGCCGTTTGGCGCTTCCAAGTGGGGAATATGCAGTTTGGACGCAATTACTATGAACCCAGCCAGCAACGATCTTCATGGATAAGCATGGGTGGTTCTATTGGCCGAGAGTGGCGAAAGGAAATGAATGCCGATTTGCGCTTCTTTCATGGGCCCCTAATCGGCGCCGAAATGAGCATGAGCCGTTCCATCTCCGAGGTGCCCCCTGGAACGGACAACAACTATTTTTACATTATGCCAAACCTCATTTATGTACTTGGCATTCAATACCGCATCAACCCCGCTCTGTATGTCGCCGCGGAAATCCATCCCGGCATCAACACACAATTCAATTACAACGATGGCAACTGGTCGCCCAACCGCTACATGTCCGGAGGGATGAATGGCCAATCGGCACTCTTGTCAGTAGCCTATCAATTTGAAACGTATAAAAAGGGCAAGACCAGGAAGGCGCGCGGGATCGTTCAAACGCCTGAATAACCTCAAAGCCACGTCTGGCCTGCCTCCGACCAATGAGAGGTGAGAACCTCCTCGTATATGGTTGAACCTTTAGAGCGTTCTACTCCAC
>DFSS01000032.1:1214-6281 GCA_002381225.1 Flavobacteriales bacterium UBA3431
GTGACCGACTTGGCCAAATTTCGAGGCTGATCCACATTGCATCCGCGTAAAACGGCCACGTGGTAACTCAATAACTGCAAGGGGACAGTGGTCAATAGTGGGCTCAAGCAGTCCAGAGTGTCGGGAATTTCAATCACCGAATCCGACAAGGCTTTAATCTCCTTCTCACTTTCCCCTGTGATAGACAGCACACGGCCTTTGCGGGCCTTGACCTCTTGGACGTTCGACACGAGCTTTTCATACATGTCGCCTTTGGGCGCCACGATGACAATAGGCATTTGCTCGTCAATCAAGGCAATGGGGCCGTGCTTCATCTCGGCAGCAGGATAGCCCTCGGCATGGATGTAGCTGATCTCCTTGAGTTTGAGCGCGCCTTCTAGGGCAACAGGAAAGTTGTAGCCGCGGCCCAAAAAGAGGGCATTGGTCGACTCCACCATGTCCGCGGAGAGGGTTTTGATGCGCTCGTTCAAATCCAACATGGATTCGATTTTAGCTGGAATGCGGGCCAACTCTTGGGCGATTTCCCCCGCGCGTTCTCCGGATAGATGCCCCTTGGCTTGACCCAAATACATCGCGATCAAGGTTAAAACGGTCACTTGGGCGGTAAATGCCTTGGTGGAAGCAACACCGATTTCCGGACCCGCGTGGGTGTAGGCCCCGGCGTGGGTTTCGCGCGCGATGGACGAACCGACCACGTTGCACACCCCAAAAACGGTGGCGCCCGCCGCCTTGGCCATCTTAATCGCGGCTAGGGTATCCGCTGTTTCGCCAGATTGCGATATGGCAATGACCACATCCTTTGGGCCAATCACTGGATTGCGATAGCGGAATTCCGACGCATACTCTACCTCTACAGGGATACGCGCTAGATCTTCCAAGAGGTACTCTCCCACCAGCCCGGCGTGCCACGAAGTGCCACATCCGATGATGAGAATGCGCTGGGCCTCGAGCAAGGCATCGCTGATGCTGTCCAAACCGGCCATTTTGACTGCGCCTGTTTGCATGTCAAGGCGACCGCGCACCGTATCCCGAATGCTCTTGGGCTGCTCAAAAATCTCCTTGAGCATAAAGTGTTCGTATCCACCCTTTTCAATGCTGTCCAAGTCCAGTTTAAGCTGGTGGATCACCGCATCGACAGGGAGGTCAGAAGCAATTTGGCGCACGGCCACCCCCTTTCGGGAGACCACTGCCATTTCGCCATCTTCCAAATAAATGACTTTCTTCGTGCTATCCAAGAAAGGCGTAGCATCGGAACCTACAAAGTATTCGTTGTTGCCCAATCCGAGGACCAAGGGCGAACCCAAGCGTGCCACCACCATGTGGCCCGGTTCGTCCAGAGACATCACGGCAATCGCATACGCCCCGATAACCTCGTTGAGGGCCAATCGCACCGCTTGGTCTAGTTCAACCTCTTCCTGATCTTGGATATACTCAATAAAGTTGACCAAAACCTCTGTATCCGTGTCGCTATGGAAAATATAGCCGGCTTTGGTCAACAATTCTTTAAGGGCCGCAAAGTTTTCGATGATGCCATTGTGCACCATCACCAACCGTCCAGAATTGGAAGCATGAGGATGCGAATTGGGATTGTTGGGTTCGCCATGGGTCGCCCAACGCGTGTGGCCGATGCCCATGGTTGCCGTGGGCGCCGAGCCCACAATGGCTTCCAGGTCTGCCACTTTGCCTTTGCATTTGAACACATCCAAATGCCCGTTAAAGAGCGCTACCCCAGCCGAATCGTAGCCGCGGTATTCTAAACGTTTAAGTCCTTGAATGAGAATGGGGTACGCTTCACGTGTACCGAGATAGCCGACAATGCCGCACATAAGCCGTTCAATAAAGTGCTAAACGGGTGAGGTTTAGCGAGGTTTGGTTACGTACAAATCTAAGCGAATCGGATCAAATGGATCCAAATTGCCATTCAGGACCGCTCGAGCTGCCGACGAAGACATCCGGTCCGGAACCAGTAGAATCTTGGCTTCCGCCGAATCTTTACCATTGAGCCACTGCTGGACAAACTTGGTGATTTCCAGTGTGTACGCGCGATCGCGGAGGACAGAACTCACCACCAATTCGCCCCCAGGATTCCCGTTGAGGTATTCGGTGAGAAGACGGCGGTCATTTCCATCGATTAATAACGCGTTTAATTTGACCGGGGTCGCGTAGGTCAAAGCGGAGCCCTCCCGGACAGGAATGCGTAATTCCGCATAGTTCACGAAGTAATTGGAATCTCGAATCGCAGGGAGCCCTACGAGGTCAACCACCGTAACTGCACCACCCATGCCCTGCATATAGGTCGTTAATTCCCCGACGAGGGTATCTTGACTCCCTAGGTCAAAATCTGCTTGACTCTTGTCAAAGCTGAATGAATTCGCTGAGTTGACGACATTCCATGCGAGCAAATCGTAGACCCCATAGCCAGGTCCGACCGTGTCAGCGCGTAGGCTGTCATTGGTAAAGAAAAAGCGAATCCGCATGTCTTGGTCGCTCGGAGAAAACTGGTAGATGGCTTGGTTTCCCGCATGGCCCTCAACGTACAGGCCGCGGAAATACTCCAAAAATGCCGTATTGCTCTGAAAATCCTCCGAAGTCGTATCCTTCGCCGCATCGACAATGTGGCTTTGGAAGAATGCACGGTTTAGCCGTAAACCTAGGACTTCATTGGGTGCGGCCATGCCCGAAACGCGCCGTTTCCGGCTTGGCTGGGGCTGAATCACCGTGTCGGCCAAAACAGTCGATCCCGTAAAGACAGAATGTCCATAGAAAATGCTATCCGCGCTGAGATGCTGATCTAAATGACTGACTTTCAATCCAAAAGAAGCAGAGGTGTCCCCATAAAACCCTACGAAGGGCAGGTACATAAATACGGAATCTACCGTAGCATTGACTCCAAAATCAGGGCCTATGGTGCTCAGAATTACCTGGGTCGCAAAATGGGCAGAGGCCTTCCCAAAAACGGGGTCCTCATACGATCCCAGCATAAGGAAAGAGGGTCTCATCGTGATGAGGGAGTCGAAGGGCTCCGTGTAACTCACCACATCAACACCCTTCAATTTTCCAATCTTCAAGGCGTTTTGATCGACAAAGTCTAGGCCTATTTCGCCTGTATTTCGCTCACATGAAACGAGAGCAAGAAGGGCCAAGCCCACAGCGATGCAAGGTGTACGCATAGGGGGTTAGGCAAAAAGAGACTCGTAGAAGGCTTCCAATGAACCGGGGTCGGTCAAATAAGCGGACCCATCATGCACCGGAACGCCCGCCGCCTTGGCTGCCTCCACTTGGGAAACCGGAACATCTGGGGTCATTTGAAGTACCGCGTCGACATGGGCTACAGCCCCTGCAAAAAGGTTATCCGCCGTGGGGTTTTTGAATGCTTCCATAGAAGCTACTCCGTCAAACTCCATGCCGCGTGGCAATCCGTCATCGAGACTTCCCTCGAAACCATCGCCGAATAGGCTGTAAACCAACTTCGTGTCCTTAAAATGGGGGTCATCGCCGTTGAACTGGCGGATATACGACGGCATCGGCGTGCTCATCCAGCCCATAAAGTGGACCACATCGGGCTGCCAACCTAGTTTTTTAATCGTTTCAATGACGCTCTTGGAGAAGAACAAACTGCGCTCTCCGTTGTCGGCATAGAAGGCGTTATCCTTGTCCACCCACGTGCCTTTGCGCTTGAAGTAGTCTTCGTTGTCAATGAAATACACCTGAATGCGTGCACCCGGGACAGACGCCACTTTGATGATCAATGGCTGATCTAAATCATTGATAACCACATTTATACCACTCAACCGAATCACTTCATGCAATTGGTGCCGGCGCTCGTTGATGGCCCCAAAGCGTGGCATAAAGACGCGAATCTCATTGCCTTGCTCGTTCATTTTCTTGGGGAATGCCAAACTTGCCTTGGATAGCGTGCTATCTGGGAAGTAGGGTTTAATCTCGTGTGAGATGTAGAGGATGCGTCGTTTCGCCATTGCGGCAAAGGTACGAAAATTTGCCTCGAGCGCTCATTTTCCGGCATTCTAGCGGTAGTTTTAGCCCCGCTTTATGGATATTTTACGGCTTTCTTCTCACTCCGACTGGATTACTGCCCGCGAAAGCCTTTCTTCAGGGTTGCGCATCGGCTTTGTTCCAACGATGGGGGCCCTGCATGCGGGCCATTTGGCCCTGGTGGAACAGGCGCGTCAAACCTGCGACCTCGTCGTGGCCAGCATATTCGTCAACCCCACCCAATTCAACAATCCAGAGGACTTTGCAGCCTATCCCTTAGACTTGGAAAACGACCTTCGGGCCTTGGATTCAGTGGGATGCTATGCCGCCTATTGTCCCCAGGTTGCGGAGATCTATCCAGATGGAGCCACAGCGCGCACAATGGACCTCGGCGGACTGGATAGTGTCCTGGAAGGCGCCCTGCGTCCCGGCCACTTTCAGGGGGTGGCCACCGTAGTGGACCGATTGTTTGATTTGATCCAGCCGGATGTGGCCTTTTTTGGCCAAAAAGATTACCAGCAAGTCAAAGTGATTGAGCGGGTGGCGGCCCTCCGCGGAGGCCTACCCCACATCGTCGCCTGCCCCATCGTTCGGGAACCCCACGGTCTCGCTATGTCTTCCCGAAACCGCCGATTGAGTTCCGCCCAGCGCGAGGCAGGCGCGGCAATTTTCCAAGCCCTGCGCTTTGCCGAAGCCGAATTGCAGGCATTTCCCGTTCCCCCGAGAGCCTTGAAGCTCGAAATGCGTCGCATCATCCAAGAGTCAGGCGTCTTGCAGGTCGAATCCATCGATTTTGCCCTGGCGCATAGCCTGACGCCGATCACGGATGGCGAGGCCTACCTCGACCGCTATCCAGAGCCGGTTCAAGCCTTTGTCTCGGCGTATGCAGGTGACGTGCGCCTGATTGATACCCACCGAATTGTCTCGGAAGGGTATGTGCCCGACACGGAAGTCTGACCCCTCGGATCTCGGCTATTCCGCCTGAACTTCTCCCACATTCTCGGGTTAAACGGAACTGGGAAACCTGGGGCACATCCCCTACTTTTGCGCCGCCATGACGATTGAAGTACTCTA
>DFSS01000059.1:0-8337 GCA_002381225.1 Flavobacteriales bacterium UBA3431
AGATGGGTCAACTTGAGTTGGCCGGGATGGCGCTGAGCCAATGCCCACCGGGCGGAACCAAAGCGTCGGACTTGCTTGAAGAATTGAGGCAGGGTGCTTCGGCGCTTATGCCAAACTAGAGCCTTGGGGATGAGGCCCACGCGGTAGCCCGCTTGCTGAATTCGGATACTTAGATCGATGTCCTCCCCCGTTTTAAAATGGACGTCGTAGCCGCCCACCGCCTCGAAAACGGAACGCTTCATGCCCATATTGAACCCACGTGGGTAGTAGGTCGCCGTACGCGTTGTTCCCCCGCGGATTCCTCCGGTCGTCCAAAAACTGGTCATGCTAAAGCTGATGGCTTTTTGGAGCGGACTGAAATCTTCCGGGGCGGCATCCGGGCCGCCAAAGGCGTCCCAGCCCTCGGCCTCCAGTCCCTCGGTCAGGTGCTGCAAGTACTCCTCAGGCAGCAAGCAATCAGAATCGAGGAAAATCAAATACTCGCCCTGTGCGTGCCGGGCAGCCAGGTTTCGAGCCTCTGATACCGGCAAGTAATCTTCTTGAAGAAAGGTAACGGGCAAGCCTGCTGCGTGGGAAGCGGCTTCCACAGTAGCTCGCAAGCCGTCCTGGGGAGTTCCGTCCGCTAAGATGACCTCAAAGTCGCCTCGGTTATACCTGAGGGCAGCTGCGGATGCGATGAATTCTCGAACCTCCTCCGGCCGATCAAATGTGGGGGAAATGAGGCTGAACTTCAAGGAAATTTAGGACGCTGAGTTGATGTGCTCGCCGATGGAATACTTGGGCTTCTTGCTCGATTGGCGCACCATGAGCTCGGCCAGCAAGCCGGTCACAAACAGTTGGGTGCCCAAAATCATGGTGGTTAAGAAGATGAAGAACCAGGGATCTTCGGTCACTAGCCCTGGCCGCATGCCCTGAGCCAAGCGATAGAGCTTCAGTCCGCCCATGGCCGCCAAGGCCAATCCCGAGGCGAGGAACATCATGACACCCCAGGTTCCAAAAAAGTGCATCGGTCGGCGCTGAAAACGGCTCACCATGGACAGGGTCACTAGATCCAGTAAACCGTTCACGAAACGGTTCATCCCAAATTTGGTGCTGCCGTATTTACGCGCCTGATGCTGAACCACTTGCTCGCCAATTTTGCCGTATCCCGCCATTTTTGCCAAAACGGGCACGTATCGGTGCATCTCGCCCTGGACCTCCACCGCTTGGGCCACTTCGAGGCGGTAGGCCTTTAGGCCGCAATTGAAGTCATGCAGGTAAATTCCGGACATCTTGCGTGCCGCCCAGTTAAAGAGCTTCGTCGGCAGCGTCTTCGTCAAAGGGTCGTAGCGCTTCTTCTTCCAGCCGCTGATTAAATCGTAGCCATCTACCCGAATACCCTTCACCAATCCGGGAATCTCCTCCGGAGAATCTTGCAAATCGGCGTCCATGGTGATGACAATTTCACCTTGGGCCTGCTGAAATCCCACATAGAGAGCGGCGGACTTGCCGTGATTGCGACGGAATCGGGTGCCGCGTACAGTGGGGAAGGTTTTTGCCAACCCGGCGATGACTTCCCAGGAGGTATCCGTGGAACCGTCGTTTATGAAGAGCACCTCATAGCTCAAGCTTTCCGCCTTGCAAACGCGGTCAATCCATGCGGTCAGCTCGGGGAGGGATTCCGCCTCATTGAAGAGGGGAATAACCAGAGAGAGGTCAAAGGGATGCTTAGTCAAACTCGGGTCGGTTTTTCTTTGTTACGGCCGCCACAACGAGGCCCAAAATCGCAAAAATGGCCATGCCGCCTCCGGTGGTCTTCAATTGACCCGAAATGGTTTTGGCATTCATGGATTGCTCCATGATGTTTTCATGCAAGGCTTCTGTCGAAGCCACGCCCATGAATTTCATGGTTGCCTGCAACTGGTCTTCAGGCATGTCCATCATGAGATCAAATTGACGCTCCCCATTTCGGGCGGCTAATTCGCTGTCGACAAAGTTGTAAAACGTCAAGTTGAACACCATGCCAAGCAACGCCGCAACGATGAAGGGAAGCATAAAGGCCGAAAAGGCCTCGCGAAAGGACGCATAGCCCCCGTTTTGCTTCTTAAAGGCAATCACCGCCAAAATGAACACCACCAAGGTGGCCAATAAAACGAGGATCCCTCCCGTCCGTGAGGTATAGAGATTTTCATCTACGATATAGATCCCGAGCACATAGAGCACGGTGATGACTGTATTCAAGACGCCATACTGGATGGCGATTTTCTTCATGATTGGATTCATAGGGGCGAGAATTTAGGGGCTAACCCGGACAAATTTAACCAATTGCTCGCGGCCAGCATGGTGGCGGCTGACCCAGCCTTGTTTTGGGGTGTGTAGGGTCCAGATAAAGGGCTCTGAACTCGGCGCCACGGTTTGCGCCACCAATCGCCCCGTCACATCCAGCATTTCCAAGAGATCCCCAGCTTGAACGCCGTGGATTTGAAGTCCCCACGGCACAGGCCAAACCTCCATGGGGCCTTGCTGCGTCCTTTCATCAACCCCTATCGTGGCTACGCTCGAAATCGGAATGGTCACTGTGGGGAAATTGGGATGGGTTGTTTGGAACGAAAGGGATTCTCCCACATAGGCCAAGCCACTGTTGTAGTCTACTTCGATTTCAATAAATCCGCCAGCTGGACAGGTGGTCGTTCCAGACCAGTTGGATTCATCCGTAATACTTGATGTGGAAATCTGCACGTTTGAAAACAAGAGCGGCACATTGCCGTCGTTTACAATAATCAATCGCCGGGTGCGGGTTCCGGGATTGCTCAAATTCGTGTAATGCCGAAGATGAAGCGTATCCTCAGTGACATAAAAACTGGGCGCTGCCGTTGCCGCGGTCGGCCCAACGAGCGTGCTGATGCGGTCCAAAAACTGGGGATAGTCCACGTAGGGATTGCGGTTGTTTTGCAAGGCATAGATTCCTGCATTGCGGTAGCGATCCAAGCTATCGGGTGGAAAACTCTTGTGCCAGGCGTACAGCGTCGGCTCCTGAGGTAAGTAAAAATTGCTATAGTCCCCATACCGTGTCACGAAGTAGAGCATGGCGCGGGCCGCATCCCCTTTATGGGCATCCCGGGGCTCAAAAACACCGTTTAAGCGTTTACTCCCTCCTTGAGACCAGGCCGGCGTACCCGTGATGATACCAAACGGGTTGTTGCTCCGCTGGGTATTGGCCATCTCATCCGAAGGAAAAAGGTGGTGAATGTCACTCACCATCGGTGCAGCGCTGCTAAAAAAGCTCTGTGGAAAGGTGTGTTCACAGTTGAAGTTATTGGCTGTTGCCCCCGACCGCGTCGTAAAAGCCGCCGTGCGTCCTGTATACACGCATTCCACGATGCCCCCGTGGTTGTCCAGGGTTGCGTACATGTTGTCGCGGGCCACATTGTAGGACAGCGACGTTTGGTTGGCGGACAAGGTTGAGGTTAGGGCCGCGCGCAGCGGTCCCTCAGAAAGGTTTTGGGTCCCCGCATAATACGCCAAGCTGTACACTCCATCCGCTTCAAATTTGACCCCAAAAGCTCCCAATTCATGGTCCGTCGTCAATACGAGGGGGAGCAAATGTTCCACGTTGTGCACGGGCGTGAAACGCACTGAAATTGGCATCGAATCTCCAGGAAATACTTGATTTTGAGGCATGTAAATATCAAGCAAGGTATCCCCATAAAATGCGGCCGTACGGACGGACTCTATGGTTAAAGGACTCGAAGTCGAGTTATACACCCATACCACGGAAGAATCCCGTTGGAGCTCGGTCACGGCACCTCGCTGTAACGTGGTGGTACTTAATACTTGGCCCAAAAGACTTGGCGACCAGAGGGCTAGAGCGAGGGTGACTAATTTCAAACGTTTCATGTAGTTTGCATAGGGTTCGTCCCACAAAGGTCGTCTATCTTTGCACTCGGGCAAGGATCAAACAACCAGCTCCTGATGAATCCCCCAGGACGGAAACGTAGCAAGGGTAGTTGGTCGTAGCGGTGTGATTTGACTCCTTGCCTTTTTTTTCTTTCCTCCCTTGTTTTTTCGGATTGTTTAGCGCGCCACCACCTCCAGGACCGTATCGACGATGTCCTCCACACTGGGCTTGGAGAAATAATCCCCATCGCTGCCATACGCTGGGCGATGCGCTTTGGCGGTCAATGTAGCCGGGGCCGCATCCAGGAACTGGAAGGCGTTTTGCTCCTCGACAATTTTTTGAAGAATATAGGCTGAGGCCCCACCATCGACATCCTCGTCCACGACTAAGAGGCGATTGGTGCGCTGCACAGAGGCTAGACAATCCTTCGCCCGGTCAAAGGGCAGCAGGGTTTGGGCGTCGATGATTTCAATGTCCACATCCAAGGCCGTGAGGCGCTCCGCCGCTTCCTGCGCCAGACGACACATGGAGCCATAGGTCACGAGGGTAAGATCCGACCCTTTACGCAAGATCTCCACATGGCCCAACGGCACGGTAAAGTCGGCCAAATTGGTTGGCAATTTTTCCTTGAGTCGATAGCCATTCAAGCACTCAATGACCAAGGCGGGCTCATCGGCCTGGAGCAAGGTATTGTACATGCCTGCTGCTTGGGTCATATTTCGAGGCACGCATACATACATGCCGCGCAGAGCGCCGAGAATCAAGCCCATAGGAGACCCAGAATGCCAAATGCCCTCCAGGCGGTGACCCCGTGTTCGTACAATGAGCGGGGCCTTTTGCCCTCCCGCCGATCGCCAGCGAACTGTGGCGCAGTCGTCGCTCAGAATTTCGAGCGCGTAGAGTAGGTAATCGAGGTATTGAATTTCGGCAATGGGCCGCAATCCACGCATCGCCAGGCCAATACCCTGGCCGGCAATGGTTGCTTCTCGGATGCCCGTATCAAACACGCGGGTTTCGCCAAAGGCTTCTTGCATGCCCTCCAAACCTTGGTTGACATCACCAATGGTGCCGACATCCTCCCCGAAAATCAGGGTTTCGGGATATTGAGTGAACAGCGCATGAAAATTATCCCGCAGTACCACTCGAGCGTCCACCATGGGGGCCGCGTCGTCATAGGTCGGCGGAACCACGGGGACCGCGAGCGCGGTTCCCGAATGCAGTTGGGCGCTGTAGGCCTCTGCGCCCCGTTCCTGCTGGGCCGAAATCCATGCCTGAACGGCCTGTACATCCTTGCCCATGGCGCGCGCTTGAGTCGTGGCCTGGCGAACAGCAGACAGCGAATCCCGCCACATGGCTGTTTTGTCGGCACGCAAACGCTGTGCGGGGCCATTTTCCCCTAGGAGTTCAAGCCAATCCGCGGCCTGATCGCGGATCACGTGCAAGGGCTGAAGGTAGGCTGCAAAGGCGTTTTGCATCGCCTGTTTGGCGGCCTCTTTGGCTTCCGCTTCCACCTCATCCAAGGCCTTCTCAGAAAGCAAGTCGTGGGCACGGATGAACTGACGGAATTGCGCGATGCAATCAAACTCTTGTTCCCAGGCGAGGCGCTCCGGGCTCTTGTAGCGTTCATGCGACCCCGATGTGGAATGCCCTTGTGGTTGGGTCATTTCTTGAATGTGCAAGAGTACGGGCACATGCTCGGTTCGGGCAATGCGCTCCGCCTTTTCAAATGCAGATACCAAAGCCGCATAATCCCAGCCATTCGCCACAATGATCTCAAAACCAGGTTCCAGGGTCTCCCCTTTTTCATTGACACTGCGCTGAAATCCCGCAAGGGCTTTGGAAATATTCTGCTTTAGCGTTTGGTAGCGGGCGTGCACTGAAATGCCATAATCGTCATCCCACACGCACATCACCAAGGGTACCTGCATCACTCCCGCCGCGTTCATCGCTTCCCAAAAATGGCCTTCTGACGAAGACGCATTGCCTATGGTTCCCCAGGCCACTTCTTGGCCTTGGCGGCTGAATCCGTTGTCCATCCCCAATGCCTTGTACACCTTTGAGGCTTGGGCGAGCCCGAGCAATCGGGGCATTTGCCCCCCTGTCGGGGAGATATCGGCGGAAGAATTTTTTTGATCTACGAGGGACTTCCAGGCGCCTTGATCGTCCAAGGAACGCGTAGCAAAGTGTCCATTCATTTGGCGGCCCGCACTAGACGGTTCGCGCTCAATCGAGGTATCGGCATACAACGAGGCAAAAAACTGCTCCGGTGTCAGGGCGCCGATGGCCATCATAAACGTTTGATCCCGGTAATATCCACTTCGGAAGTCTCCGTCGCGGAACACTTTGGCCCACGCGAGTTGTGCGAGCTCTTTGCCATCGCCGAAAATGCCAAATTTGGCCTTTCCCGTCAAGACTTCTTTGCGACCCAAGAGGCTGCATTCGCGGCTCAGCACCGCGAGGCGGTAATCTTGTTGAATCGAATGAATAAAATCAGGATTGTGCATGTTTACAAAAATAGGGTGACCTTTGTTCCCGAATCCCATTTAAACTACAATCAAACAATGAAATTCTTCATCGACACGGCAAATTTGGCCGAAATCCAAGAAGCACAAGATATGGGCATCCTGGATGGCGTGACCACCAACCCTTCTCTGATGGCCAAAGAGGGCATCGCCGGAACAGACCGAGTCATGGCCCACTACAAAGCCATTTGCGACATCGTGGATGGCGACGTGAGTGCTGAGGTGATTTCAACAGACTTTGAGGGAATGGTTCGCGAAGGAGAGCTGCTTGCAGCCCTCGATCCAAAAATTGTTGTTAAAATCCCCATGATTAAAGATGGCGTGAAGGCGATCCGCTACTTTTCAGACCAAGGCATCAAGACCAACTGCACCCTCATTTTCTCTGCAGGCCAGGCCCTCTTGGCCGCCAAAGCAGGGGCCACCTATGTCTCCCCCTTTATCGGTCGCTTGGACGATATCTCCACCGACGGCATGGCCTTGATTGAATCCATCCGCCTCATTTTTGACAACTACGGGTTTGAAACGGAGATCTTGGCCGCTTCAGTCCGTCACCCGATGCACATTTTGAACTGTGCTGAAATTGGAGCTGACGTCATGACGGGTCCGTTGAGTGCCATTCATGCCCTTCTCAAGCACCCCTTGACGGACATTGGCTTGGAGAAATTCTTAGCAGACCACAAGAAGGCGAATAGCTGAGAGCTCGAGAGCTAGGTGGCTCCTAGCTAAAGAGTTTGAAGGCATTGGACCAAAGGGTTCAAGAGTTGAAGGGTAAAGTCCCTTTGATTCTTGGGCCCTTTTCTTTTGGGGTGAAAAGTTCAATGGAGTTGCGGCAAACGGATTGAAGGAGATTTCGCCTTAGCGTTTTTCTGTCCCTTTCATTTTTGGCGCGCATCCATGTTGGGGAAACTTCGCCGTGCGCCTCAGGTCTAGCCATCTAGTTCCTCTTTACCGCCCTCCAGCCACCTTGCTTTCTAGCCTGAAGCCTACGAGCCCTCTGCCTTTCTTTTCCACTTCCCACTCGCCGTCACGGGCAACTCGCCCTCCATAATACGCTTAGGCCGCTGCCAGGATGCGAGCGATTCAAAGGCCTTCAGCAGACGATGGCGTTCGGTGTCAGAAAGGGGCAAGGAATACCAAACCAGGGCTTCTCCCCATTCGGCATCAGGAACGGCACCGGCAAAGCCCGTAGGGTGTTCCGGATAGGCCGCAGCAATGGCATGGTCAATGGATTCGGGAAAGATTTTCTTGCCCCCCGAGAGTACCGCTCCGTCTAAGCGGCCTAGCCAGGTAAAGCTCGTTGGACTGTGGACTTCTGCGGCATCCGTGGTACGAAGCGCATGGACACCGCGTTGGGGAGCGTCGATGACGAGGGATTCTTGGTCCAAGGATACCGTTACACCCGGGAGACAGGTGTAATAGGGTTCACCGCCGAGGGTACGCAGCGCGACATGACTGAGGGTTTCGGTCATGCCAAATCCGTGGAACACCGATGAAAACGTGTTCAGCAACTGCTCTTCTTCTTGGGGGCTCACAGGGGCACCACCAAGGAGCAAGCTGTCCACCTGGGCAGCCAGCTGGGGAGAAAGGGACAAAGCTTGTTGGGGGACCAATGCGAGAAAATCCAGAGGCCCTTCCCAGGTAAGGTGCCGGGCTACTGGAAGAATTTGGAGGGTCATTCCGAGCTCAAGGGCGCGCCAGAGCATGAGGCGACCGCCGGTTCCGGCCACATCCATGGCGAGGGCACTTCGAGTCTTTGGACCCAGCTGAAAGGCTACAGCGGTGGCATGAATGCTTTCGAGGACATGGTTGCGCTGAACGGTCCACGCTTTCGGACGGCCCGTGCTGCCACTAGTAAAAAGGGAGAGTTCATCCGCGCCGGAAAGCCAGTTCTGGGCGGCGGCGAGTACAGAGGCTTGGCGTTCAGCTGAGCAGCCCGGA
>DFSS01000059.1:8677-20628 GCA_002381225.1 Flavobacteriales bacterium UBA3431
TCCAAATGCGGCAAGCTCGATGCCCACTGCGCTATAGCCGAAAGCCCGACGGAGCCCTCCAACGCGGAGGTGATCCACCAGCCGATGCCACGGAACTCGGCGCGTTGAATCCAATCCTCAGAGCTCCGGAATCCACCGAGCAACGACGGCTTCAGCACGATGTACTGCGGACGAACCTCGTCCAAGAGCGCATCGCGTTCCAAGGGGTCCGTCACACCTATCAAACTTTCGTCGAGAGCGGTTGGAATGACCCCTTGTTCCGCGACCCGGGCAAGGCCTGCCCGGTCCGATGCGGGACAAGGCTGCTCCATACTATGTAGGGTGAATGCATGAAGATTCTGCATGACGGCGAGGGCTTCATCCGCTGAAAATGCCCCGTTGGCATCGACACGAAGCTGAAGATCTGGGCGTAAATGGCGCAAGTCCGTCAGAATAGCCCGCTCCTGATCCAGGGCAAGGGCCCCAATTTTCATTTTGATGCATTCAAAGCCTTCTTGGATGCGTACTTCGGACTGTTCACTGAGGTAGCATCGGTCTCCCATCCACAAAAGGCCGTTGATGGGCACACCTGTTTCACCTCGGGTAAATGGCGTATCAAATAAGCGCTTGCCATCGCCGCCTTCCGCGGCGTGCGTCCAGGAGCGCAAGGCCTGTTCCCAGGCGAAGAGGATACTCGGCCAAGGCAGCCAGTCGCGCCAAAGGTCTTCGGGCAAACCATGGGACGCCCATTCTCGCCAGACTTTATCGCCGGAAGCATTGAAGAAGTCGCAAAGGGATTGGAGTTTATTCTCGTAATCCGGGTGATCGTCTACCGACAATCCGGGCAAGAGGCCGCATTCGCCTTGTCCCCGAAATCCATCCACCGTCACCTCCAGAAAAAAGGCTGGCTTCTCATGCATCACCCCACGCGAGGTCCCGGCAGGGCGCTTAAAATGATATGTGTACGTCCAGAAGCGCGCCGTCATGGAATTAAAAAAGGGGCTTTCCACATTGGTTGGCATCGATCAACAGGCCCAAACCGAGTAGGAGGGCAAACAAGACTGTTTGCAGTGCCGTGGGCTTGAGGAGCCGGTCAAAATCCGGAGGCGTTTTCGCCTTCCATGTTTTATACAGCCCTTCGGCAAACAAAGGGATCGTCGCCGCATAAAGAAAACTGCGTGAGCAGGTGACCTCCGCTTGAAGGACAATGAAGACGGTGGTGGCCACAAAGGCCTCAACCACCAAGATCGTTTGGTACAATTTGGCCATGGGGCGCCCCATTCGCATAGCTAGGGTACGTTTGCCGGCGGCTTGATCGGTTTCGATGTCCCGCAAATTATTCAGGTTAAGGACCGCCGCGGCCATGAAACCAACGGATAGACCGGGAAGGATCATGAGCGTATCCCAGGATTGGGTTTGGAGAAAAAAACTTCCTGCTACGCCCACTGGACCAAAAAATAGGATCACAAAAAAGTCCCCAAATCCCTTGTATCCATAGGCCCAACCTAGCGTGTAACCGCGTGCAGCGGCCGTGGCTAAAAGGCCCAATCCCGCGAAAAAAACGGTGTATTCCCAGCTCAACGTTCGCGTCCCCCAACCTACCGTCAAAGCGGTAAAGAGCAAGGCCAAGAAGGTCAGAAGCTGCACGGCGCGCTGCATCCCCGATTCGAGGATGAGACCACTCGCAACAGCGCGTGCTTCAATCCCATCGCCGCCCTTCCGGTGCTGATCCGCCCCTGTTCGGTAGTCCCCCAGGTCGTTGGCCAAGTTGGACAAAAGCTGGTAGGACGCCGCCGTCAAAACCATCCAAAGGGTCAACCAGGGGTCAAAGGCTCCCCGGTCCGCTGCGAGCAACGAGCCCAGTGCAATGCATGCCAAGGCCAAAGGAAGCGTTCGAGGACGAGCCGCTTGAATCCACGGTGCCCAGGAAGTGCTCAAGGGAAAATGGGGAATTTTCCAAAGTCTGGATCGCGCTTCTCGAGAAATGCGCGCTTGCCCTCTTGGGCCTCTTCCATTAGGTAATACATCAGGGTAGCGTCCCCAGCAAACTCCATGAGGCCGCGCTGGCCGTCGAGTTCGGCATTGAGGCCGCGTTTAATCATCCGCAGCGCCATGGGTGAGCGCATCATCATGGTGCGGCACCATTCCACCGTCGTGGCTTCCAAATCGGCTAAGGGAACCACCTTATTCACCATTCCCATTTGCTCTGCCTCGTGGGCCGTGTATTGGTGGCACAGGAACCAAATTTCCCGGGCCTTTTTTTGTCCCACGTGGCGCGCCAAATAGCTACTACCGAAGCCGGCATCAAAACTGCCCACTTTGGGACCAGTCTGACCAAAACGAGCGTTGTCTGAGGCGATGGTCAGGTCGCAGACCACGTGCAAAACGTGGCCCCCACCAATCGCATACCCATTGACCATGGCTACCACAGGCTTGGGTATCTCGCGGATGCGTTTGTGAAGGTCCAAGACATTCAACCGAGGAACGCCATCTTCGCCCACGTAGCCGCCAACCCCTTTCACATTTTGGTCGCCACCGCTACAAAACGCTTTCTCCCCGGCACCGGTCAAAACAACGACACGAATGTCGGAGCGCTCTCGGCAAATATCCATGGCATCCAACATCTGAATGTTGGTCTCGGGCCGAAAAGCATTGTACACTTCCGGACGGTTGATGGTGATTTTGGCGATGCCTTCAAAAAAATCGAATTTGATATCGGAGTAGGCTTTGATCTCCGTCCAGGATATGGGATTCATAGGGACAAAATTAAGGTTGAAAACGGTCTTTCCAGGCGTGTTCGCTGACTTCAGCGTCGGTAAAAACCTCCAAAATAGCGGCTTCAGGGGATTCTAAGAGTTCTTGGTAGGCCGCGGGGAAGTCTGCCATGTCGGCGCAGGCCCGGTAGGCAACACCCGCATGGGCTGCCAAGGCTTCGGAGCTGCGCTGATGCGCCCAGGTAAAGTGGCTATCGAGGCGTTGGGACGATTTAGGACCGGGAATCCAGCGAAAAATATTGCCTCCCCCGTTGTGGAGGACCAGCACTTTAAAATGGGCCGGGATTTCGCCGTGAATCCATGCATTGATATCGTAGTGGAAGGCTAACTCACCGGTGATCAAGAGCGTCGGGCGCTCAGACAGCCAAGCAGAGCCCATGGCCGTTGACGTACATCCATCAATCCCACTGGCCCCTCGGTTGCTGTAGTGGCGGTAATCGCCGACCCAACCGCCATGGGCCCACGTGTGCAAGCCATAGCGCACAGCGGTGGAGTTGGCCCAATGGATGTCCATGCCTGAGCGGCTGTGCCGCGAGACGTATTCATGAACCCACCGATCCGACCAACGCGTTGCTGGGTAGCTTCGCTGCTGCACCCAGATGCGTGCCCAGCTCGGCTCGTACACGGGAGATACTGTCGCCAGCGCTCGCATGGCCTCCAATGGCGCCATTTCCGTGGCTTCAACCAGGCTGCCAAAAACGTCCGGATGGGGCGGAGCGGAACCAATATGCCAGTGGGGCGTCCCGGCAAGGCGCTTCTTCGATTCTTTCGCAATCCAGGCCCCACCAAGGGTCACCACGGCATCCACCCGGGCAGCTGGAGCATGTACCCAGGCATCTTCCAGGTGGAGAGCGAGAGACGCTGGGAGGTTCGCCAAATGCTCCGCCGCGACCAACCACCCTTTGGCCTTCAACTGCTCGAGGCTGCGCACAGCAGATCCCCATGCAGGATTCCATTGACCTAGGACGAGCAGAGGCCGATGGGCTTCTTTAATCCATTCGGGGAGCATCAGTTCCAAGGTCGGTTGGGCGTGAAAAGACCAGGGGGACCAAGTGTGAGATTCCGGCCAAATGGGGGTTCCGTACAAGGGCTCGTCAAAAGGGATATTGATGTGCACTGGCCCTTCGGAAAGGGCTTGCAAGGCAGATCCAACCGCGGCCACTTGGCTCTCCAAAGAAGCCGAAGCGTCGAGCAATGCTTGCCCACGAAGGTGGCCTGCGTACATCTGTGATTGACGAATACTCTGGCCATGCCCTTGATCGATGAGATGGGCCGGGCGGTCGGCCGTAATCACCAACAAGGGAACCCGCTGGTAAAACGCCTCCGCGATGGCCGGAGCATAGTTTAAGCCCGCCGTCCCGCTTGTGCAGTACGCCACGGCTGGCTTGCCTGTTTGAATAGCCGCACCCAAGGCCATGTATGCCGCGGCCCGCTCATCGAGGACCACCACTTCCTTTCCGGGTACCAAAGAAAATGCTTCAATGAGGGGAGCGTTTCGACTCCCCGGGGACGCCACCCGCACGGCAGGATGAAGGTCGTTCAGAGCCTTGGCAAGCAAGGCCGCAAGAGGTTGAAAAACGGAGGACATTACCCGAAGATAACGCGCTCGAGCGTCTTAAGTTTTTGCTCCGTCTCTTCCCATTCTTGTTCCGGACGACTCTTCGAGGTGATTCCACCTCCTGCATAGCATAAAACACCGTCCGAGCCCCATTCCAAGCAGCGCAAATTCACATAAAACACAGAGCGTTCCGACTCCGTCCAGCCGAAATATCCCGCGTAAAATCGGCGGTCATAACCCTCGCGCTGTCGAATGAAGGCCGACGCTTGCGCTCGAGGCAAGCCCCCCACGGCCGGCGTGGGATGCAAGGCACGGGCAATTTCTTCTGAACTCGACCCATTGCGCTCGCCTTGAATCAGTGAGCAAAGATGCTCCACGGGCCCTGCATTGAGGACGGTTGGCCCTTCGATGGTGAGGTGCTTGCAGCCCATCACCTGAAGCATATGAATGATGTCGCGGGTCACGACGTGCTGCTCCTCGCGCTCTTTGGCTCCCCATGACCCCTCAGCCCCCGAGATACGTGTTCCCGCTAGGCTCATGGTTCGAACGGTATGCCCCTGTGTTTCCACCAAGCATTCCGGCGTGGCCCCCATCCACAAGGATTGGCCCTCGCGGTGAATCAGGTAGACGGTCGCTCGAGGATATTGGGTGCAGAGTCGGTTGTATGTCTCCAGGTGATCCAAATGAACGCCCGGATAGGCCTGGCAGCGTGACAAAACGACTTTTTCGAGAGCCCCTTCTTCGCAGGCCCGACGGGCTGACTCGACCAAGGCCACATAACTCGACACGTCATGGGAGGAGGTTCCTTGAAGCGCGGGCCAGGTGGCCTGGGCGAGGCCTTCCTCTGCCCGACGCAGGGCGGCCTCCGCTTCTTGGCGCTCTCCGATGGCAAAAGACTCGACGTGGCCCGAAAATGCCGCAAAGTGAAACTGCCCCTCGGGGTGTGCCTGGAGGGCCATCCAAACGGGGGCAAATCCCGGCTCGCGAATCAGCGCAAATCCTTTCATGCGCGTTCCTTGGCTACACGCTCCACGATGGCATTGGTCATTTTAACAAAGGAAATCAAGGCCCCTTGGTCGTCCACCACCCGAATTTGGAGCACATGGGAACGCCTGCCTTTATGCAGAAATTCTGCCGTGGCATGCACGTAACCGTTGCGGGCCGAACGCACGTGGTTGGCCGCGATTTCTTGGCCCACCGCCACATAGGTGTGAGGATCGTCCAAGAAAATATGGGACGCGGCGGACCCTACGGTTTCGGCCAAACTGACGGTTGCCCCTCCGTGAAGCAATCCCAAGGGCTGGGTATGCGCTGGCGTCACCGGCATTCGGGCCGTCAAGGTATCTTGCGTCATGCCTGTGTACTCGATGGACAATGTCTCCATTAGGGTGCCTGCGCAACGGGCATTCAGGATAGCCAATATTTCCTCGTGTGTCATGGGTCAAAGATACGGGGAAGGCCTACCTTTGCCGGCTCACACTTCATTTGTACCGAAGCCATGATTGAAATCACATTGCCGGACGGTTCGGTCCGTACGTACCCCGCGGGAACCACTGCCATGCAAGTGGCCGAATCTATTTCCCGTGGTCTCGCTCAAAACGCACTGACCGCCAAATGGGAAGGCAGCACGGTGGAACTCAACGATCCCTTGCCCGCCTCTGGCCGCTTGGTCTTCTTTACCTGGGATCAGCCCGAAGGAAAAGAGGCGTTTTGGCACTCCAGTGCGCACGTTTTGGCGCAATCCATCCTCCACTTTTACCCGAATGCCCTTCTGACCATTGGCCCCGCCATCGAATCGGGCTTTTACTACGATGTCGACTTTCAAGGCGAGTCCTTTGGCGAGAGTGACTTTGAGAAAATTGAAAAGCAGATGCTCGAATTCGCCCGTGAGAAGGCCGAATTCAAGTTGCGCCCGGTGTCGAAGGCCGAGGCCTTGGCCCAATACGCCAACAACCCTTACAAGACGGAGCTGATCCAGAACTTGGAAGACGGCACCATCACGTTTTGCGATCACAGCACCTTCACCGACCTCTGTCGGGGTGGCCACATTCCCAATACGGGATTGATCAAGGCCGCCAAAGTCATGAGCGTAGCGGGTGCCTACTGGCGTGGCAACGAGCACAATCCTCAGCTGTCTCGCGTTTACGGCGTTTCCTTCCCTAAAGCCTCCATGCTTCAGGACCACCTAACGCTCCTCGAAGAGGCCAAAAAGCGCGACCACCGCAAGCTGGGCAAGGAATTGGAACTCTTCACGTTCTCTCAACGCGTCGGCCAAGGCTTGCCAATGTGGCTACCCAAGGGCGCTGCCCTCCGCGAGCGTTTGGAGCAATTCTTGAAAAAAGCGCAAAAGAAAGCGGGATACCAAGGCGTCATTACCCCGCACATTGGCAACAAAGAGCTTTATGTCTGCTCCGGCCACTACGAGAAGTACGGCAAGGATAGCTTCCAACCCATCCGCACCCCGGAAGAAGGCGAAGAGTACTTCCTCAAGCCCATGAACTGCCCGCACCACTGCGAGATTTACAAATCTTCCCCCCGCTCCTACCGCGATTTACCGATCCGCTTTGCCGAGTTTGGCACGGTGTACCGCTACGAGCAGTCCGGAGAGTTGCATGGTTTGACGCGTGTCCGAGGCTTTACCCAGGACGACGCCCACCTCTTCTGTACGCCGGATCAATTGCTGGAGGAATTCAAGAAAGTCATCGATTTGGTCCTCTATATCTTCAAAACGCTTGATTTTGAAAACTATACGGCCCAAATTAGCCTTCGCGACCCGGACAACCCCGGCAAATACATAGGCTCCATCGAAAATTGGGACAAGGCCGAAGCAGCCATTATCCAAGCGGCCGCCGACAAGGGCCTGAATACGGTCGTCGAATACGGCGAAGCTGCGTTCTACGGTCCCAAGTTGGACTTCATGGTGAAGGACGCCCTTGGGCGCTCTTGGCAGCTTGGAACGGTGCAGGTGGATTACAACTTGCCCGAACGCTTTGACCTCGAGTACAAAGGCGCGGACAATGAAATGCACCGCCCAGTGATGATCCACCGAGCGCCTTTCGGATCCATGGAACGTTTTGTGGCCGTACTCCTCGAGCACTGCGCCGGAAACTTCCCACTTTGGCTTACCCCCGACCAAGTGGTGGTCCTTCCTATTTCGGAGCGATTCCACGACTATGCGGAACAGGTTGTCAGTCTGTTAGAAATGTCCGATATTCGCGCCCTCATTGACGATCGGAATGAAAAGATCGGTCGGAAGATCCGCGATGCGGAAGTCAAGAAGATTCCCTTCATGATTATCGTTGGTGAGAAAGAAGTTGAAAGCGGTCAGTTGTCGGTTCGCCGACATGGTCAAGGAGACCTCGGAACATTTGATATTCAGGCATTTAGCGCCTTAGTCAACGAAGAGATTTCCAGCCGACTGGCCCAATTTTAACACATGTTTGAACAGTAACTAAACACGAAAAACTCTGGCACAGCCCTTCCGTAATGGGGGTCGTGGACGCGGTCCTTACCGACCTGTAGTTCCCGAAAACCCACACAAAATCAACGAAGCGATCCGCGAATCTCAGATTCGTTTGATTCGCGATGGTCAAGAACCCATAGTCATTTCTTCTCGCGAGGCCATGGCTATGGCCGAAGCAGAAGACCTCGATTTGGTCATGATTGCAGAAAAGGCCGACCCGCCTGTATGCAAGATCATTGACTATAAGAAGTTCCTCTACGACCAAAAGAAAAAGCAGAAGGAGATTGCAGCCAAAGCACAAAAAGTGGTAATCAAAGAAATCCGATTTGGCCCCCAAACGGATGACCACGATTACGAGTTTAAGCTCAAGCATGCACGCAAGTTTTTGGAAGAAGGCGCTAAGCTGAAATCCTTTGTGTTCTTCCGGGGACGCTCGATCATCTACAAAGAGCAAGGCGAATTACTTCTGCTTCGCTTGGCCCAAGATGTTTCGGACCTCGGAAAAGTGGAGGCCCTCCCCCACCTTGAAGGCAAACGGATGTTCATTCTGATCGCTCCTATTAAAAAGAAATAATCAGCAACCCCAAATCGAAGGAACTATGCCTAAGATGAAAACCAAGTCCAGCGCAAAGAAGCGCTTCAAGCTGACCGGCACTGGACAAATCAAGCGCAAGCATGCCTTCAAGAGTCACATCTTGACCAAAAAGGCAACCGATCGCAAGCGTCGTTTGACGCATGCCACGTTGGTCCACAAGTCCGACGTTAAGTCTATCAAGGAGCAGTTGGTTCTGTAATCCTGTTTGGTATCCATTAACCCTGTGCAAACGCCCCCAAGTGTAGTCCTGACTACCGCGCTGCCAAAAAAAATGTAAACTATGCCACGTTCAGTAAACAATGTCGCCTCTCGTGCCCGTCGCAAACGCGTGATGGCCATGGCCAAAGGCTACTTCGGCCGCCGCAAAAATGTGTGGACGGTCGCTAAAAACGCCGTCGAGAAAGGTCTGCAGTATGCATACCGCGATCGCCGCAACAAAAAACGCAACTTCCGTGCTTTGTGGATTGCTCGTATCAACGCTGGAGCTCGTATCAACGGGATTTCGTACAGCCAATTGATGGGCAAGCTGCACGCCAACAACATTGAACTCAACCGCAAGGTATTGGCCGATTTGGCCATGAACCACCCGGAAGCGTTCAAAGCCGTTGTCGATAAAGTGAAGTAAGTAAGGTTCTGCTGATTATGAAAAGCCGGTGCACATGCATCGGCTTTTTTTTTGCGCCTTCGCTGCCTAGAAGCACCACGTCTGAGCGGCGCTACGTGGTCAGAACTATGATTGGCGCGTGTACCAACGCTGTTCGCCCTCTTCCCAAATCTGGATGGCCTCCGAGCCCGAGCGTTCTATCCGGCCTCGGGATGCTGTGATGGGAACCTGGGACTCAGCTAGGTGTTCGGGGCGCAGGTACCACGTTTGGTCCACAACAAAGGCCGCAGGATGTGTGGCGAGGTCTGCCGGAACGGAGAACGTGGGGCGTTCATTGATTCGCCCAAAGGCATGGGCCATGGCGTGGGTCTTCGGACGCGCGTAGACCTGTTCTGGCGTACCCGACTCGACAATGCTCCCATCCTGCATGACATCAATCCGATTGGCCCATTCCATGGCGTCCCGTACATCGTGGACGACCATGACCACCGTCGCACCGGAACGCTGCTGCCAATCGCGCAGCATGTCTTGCAAGCGACGTTTGTGGTAGGGGTCAAGGTGGGAAAAGGGTTCATCCAACAAGAGCACCCCTGGCCGGCCGATGAGCGCTTGACCTATGGCGAGGCGTTGCAGTTCGCCACCGGAGAGACCGCGTGCTTTTTCGGTCAATGCGGGCGCAAGATCGAGGGTTTTAATCCAGGTGCGCACGGCACGGTCTTCGGACGCTTCGCTGCGAATGCCGGCATATTCGAGGAGGTTGTCACGGACCGTCTTGAAGGGCATCTGGCCGAAATCTTGCCGCACCATTTTGATCCGGGGATGCCCGGGAACCAACGGCACGCGAATATGCGGGGTACTGCCGTACCACACTTTGCCCTCGTCCGGCACCATGCGCGCACCCAAGATGTTTAGAAACGTGCTCTTGCCCGATCCCGAAGGACCGAGCAAGGCGACAATTTCGCCGCTTTCGGCCTGCCATTCCTGCACAGAGAGCAAGAATCGCTCAAACCCATGAAGGACATTGGCGGCGCGAAGACGGATAGGCATGTTATAGGTGGATGACTTCGTCGTAGGCCGCTGCGGTGGCTTCCATGACCGCCTCGCTCATCGTCGGATGCGGATGCACCGTCTTGAGTAGTTCCATACCCGTTGTTTCCAGTTTTCGGGCCGCGACGATTTCCGCAATCATTTCGGTCACGTTGGCGCCAATCATATGCGCTCCGAGGAGTTCGCCGTACTTGGCATCGTAAATCATCTTGACAAAACCGTCTTTTGCGCCGGCAGCCGAAGCTTTGCCTGAGGCGCTGAAGGGAAATTTACCCACCTTGATCTCGTAGCCGGCTTCCTTGGCCGCCTTTTCGGTCATTCCGACCGAAGCGATTTCAGGCGAACAATAGGTACATCCAGGGATGTTGCCGTAATCCAGTGCGGCCGGATGGTGGCCCGCAATGGCTTCAACGCAAATAATGCCTTCTGCCGACGCTACGTGAGCGAGGGCTTGGCCCTTCACAATGTCCCCAATGGCGTAATAGCCAGGAACACTCGTGCGGTACATGTCGTCGACTACCACGCGGCCTTGTTCGGTTTTGATTCCCACCGACTCCAATCCAATGTTCTCGATGTTGGTCGCGACCCCTACGGCGCTCAAGACGACGTCGCACTCCAAGGTTTGTTCTCCTTTCGCGTTTTTGTAGGTCACCACACAACCCTTGCCCGAGGTATCCACTTTGGTTACCTCCGTGCCCGTTTGGATGTCGATGCCGCTCTTCTTGAAGGTGCGCTCCAAGGCTTGCGAAACGTCGACGTCCTCATTGGGTACAATGTTCGGCAGGTATTCCATGATGGTCACCTTCGTACCCATGGCGTGGTAGACATAGGCAAACTCGACCCCAATGGCCCCGGATCCGACAATAACCATGGATTTGGGCTGGGTGGCCAAGGTCATTGCTTCGCGGTAGCCGATGATTTTCTTGCCGTCCTGGGGAAGGCTGGGCAGTTGCCGCGAACGACCTCCGGTGGCCAAAATAATGTGCTTGGCACTCAGAATCTGAGTCCCTTGGTCGCCCTTCACTTCCAATTTCTTGCCGGGAAGCACTTTGCCGTAGCCCATGACCACATCAATCTTGTTCTTTTTCATCAAGAATTGAATGCCTTTGCTCATTCCGTCCGCCACATCGCGGCTGCGCTTGACCACTTTGCCAAAATCGTGGGTCGCCTCCTTCACGGTGATCCCATAATCTTCTGCGTGCTGAATGTATTCGAACACTTGGGCGCTCTTGATCAACGCTTTTGTGGGAATACATCCCCAGTTGAGGCAAACACCGCCGAGGTTTTCTTTTTCTACCACCGCGGTCTTCAGACCCAATTGACTTGCGCGAATCGCCGCTACATAGCCGCCCGGGCCAGAGCCCAAAACAATCACATCGTATTCCATCGTGTTCTATTTAGTTGGATGTTCACAAAGGTAGGTAGGCCGTCGCAGAAATCTCGACCCGAACACCCTTTGGCAAGCCCAGGACCGCGACGGTTTCTCGCGCTGGGGCGGATTCGCCAAAAATCTGTGCGTAGTAGGTATTCACTTGGGAAAAAAGGGCCATGTCCGTTAAAAAGATGCTGCATTTCACGACATCTTTCGGGGTGGCTCCTGCCGCGTCGAGCACGGCACATAGATTTTTCAACACCCATTGCACTTCCTCGGCCAAGGTGGCCATTTTTAGTTCTCCGGTTGCTGGATCCATGGCTATCTGCCCGGAAACGAATACAAAGTTGCCAGCCCGAACGGCTTGGCTGTATGGGCCAATGGGTTCTGGTGCCGCTTGGCTGTGAATAATCTCTCGCATGGGAATTTCGCTTGTTTCAGCCAAATTCGGTATTCTTGGTGACATGAACACATTCCCGCGCACAATACCGTCAGCTCTACCCACCCCTCGACATATCGCCCATACCGTCTTGAACGGGCAATTAATTCCTTGGCACGG
>DFSS01000001.1:0-6884 GCA_002381225.1 Flavobacteriales bacterium UBA3431
ATGACTTGTTCGACGCGGGCGTTTGCTTGTTCTTCGAGTACGCGCAGATGCAGCACATCCCCGCTGACCGTTGTATTTTCAAGGCGCTGTTCGGTGCGGTTCGCGGTGACCACGGTGGTTTCCAAAAAAACTGTGGAATCCGGCCCCACCGTTGGGGCGGAAGACAGGCTCGCGAACAGGAAAAAAGAAGATAGACCCATCATGGCTTCGGCATTTAAATAGAAAAGTATGAAAACCATTCTGGTTACCGGTGCAAGTTCCGGATTTGGCGAAGCTACGGCACGCCGTTTCGCCCTAAAAGGGTGGCAAGTCATCGCCTGGGCGCGGCGTTTAGATCGCATGGAAGCATGGCGTCAGGCGCTTCCAGCGGAATGTGCTGAGCGCGTGCATCTGCAATGCGTCGACATTCGCGTAGCCGACCAGGTTCAAGCGGCCTTGGCAGACCTCCCTGTGGCGTTTCAGGCGGTGGATGTCCTCCTCAATAATGCGGGGCTGGCTTCGGGCAAGGACCCCGTCCACGAAGCCTCCATGGACGATTGGGAGCGCATGATTGATACCAATTTAAAAGGCCTGCTCTATGTCACGCGGGCGGTGTCTCCTGGGATGGTGGCTCGCCGTTCGGGCCATATTATCAATATTGGGAGCATTGCAGGGAAAGAGTCCTACCCGGAGGGAAACGTGTACAACGCGACCAAATTTGGCGTGGATGGACTGACGCGTAGCATGCGCATGGATTTGGTGCGCTACGGCATTCGTGTCAGTCAAGTCTGTCCGGGCATGGTGGATACGGAGTTTTCCACGGTGCGCTTCCATGGGGACCGAGCCAAGGCGGATCAGGTATACCAAAATATGGCTCCGCTGACCGCTGAAGACATCGCGGATATGTTGGAATACATGATTTTGGCCCCCGCGCACGTGAACATTGCCGATGTCCTGATTCTCCCCACGGCCCAGGCCTCCGCGACCATCGTGCACCGCGAAGGGTAAACGCCCGAGCTAAACGGGTATATCCGTGAGCACCCGATTGGGGGCCCGAATTCTGGGCACCTTGCGGGAATGGATCGAATTCATTTTGCCCTTGCCTTGAGTCTGACGCCCGGGATTGGCCCCGTGCGCGCCCGCGAAATCCTCCAAGCCTACCCAGAGCCCGCTGCATGGCTGGCCGAACGCGCGCCGCTAGGACCCAGCACCACGGAATGGAATCGCTATGTACAAGAGGCCAGCCGCCTCATGGAAAAGCATGACGCTTCGGGCATTCACACACTCGCTTTAGAATCCCCCGACTACCCCGAGCGGCTCCGGCACATTCCCGATGCCCCATGCCTCCTCTTTGTCAAGGGCCAAGCTTCACTGAACCCAGTGCGGAGTTTGGGCATTGTCGGGACCCGCGAAGCCAGTCCTCAAGGCTTACAATGGACTCAACAATGGGTGCAGCGGCTTGCCCCGCACGGCTGTGCCATTGTCAGTGGCCTCGCTCGCGGCATTGACACCGCGGCACACCAGGCTGCGTTGCGGGCAGGCCTCCCAACCTGGGCGGTTCTCGCACATGGCCTACACACCGCCCATCCTGCGGGGAACCGCGCCTTGGCCGAAGATATTTTGGCCATGGGTGGGGCGTGGATTTCGGAATGGCCGGTGGGCGTAGGCCCCCATCCGGGTGCCTATCCTCGGCGAAATCGACTTATTGCGGGGTTGGCTGACGGACTGTGGGTGGTGGAGGCCGCCATTAAATCGGGTGCGGGCATCACAGCGCATTTGGCACATCAATACGATCGGCCTGTTTTTGCCCTACCAGGACGCATTAACGACGTGCGAAGTCAGGGGTGCTTGGACCTGATCCGAAGGCAGGTCGCACAATTGGTGCTGGAACCCTCGAATCTGGCCGATGAACTCCAATGGCCCGCCCTCCAGGACGTGGCAAAGCAGAGCCAAGGGCCCGCCTCCCATCAACGCATTTGGGACGTGCTTCACGCAGGACCCTTGCGAATTGGAGACATCGAACGGCAAACGGGATTAAGCAGTCCCCAGTGTTTGGCCGCCTTAGCAGAAATGTTGTGGTTGGGCGAAGTACAGGTGCAGTCCGGCTGGTATGCGCGGGCTTAGTCCTCCTCGGTCTCTTCCACAGCGTCCGCCTCGGGCGCTGCATCCTCGTCAGCCACTTCTTCTTGGTCGTCTTCGTCGTCCAAGAAAGCTTGGGCGCGGCGCTCCAATTCGATGGATACCTTGAACAGGTACTTGGTGGTTCCGGTCTCCAGAGGAATCGTTCGGACGGTTTTGCCCTCGCTATTCTTGTAGACAATCATGTCATCCGGGTCAAATCCTTCGGGGTATTTATCCGTCAGGATTTGAAGTTGCTCCGGTGTGATGTTTTTGTAATCAACGATTAAACGCTGCTTTTCCATGGTGCTTTTACCATTTTAATACCCAAGCGAAAATAAGCGGTGCAACGATGGTTGCATCCGACTCTACAATAAATTTTGGCGTATCGGCATCCAATTTCCCCCACGTGATTTTTTCGTTGGGAACGGCGCCGGAATAGGACCCGTATGAGGTGGTCGAATCAGAAATTTGGCAGAAATAGCCCCAGAAGGGGATGTCTTCCATCTCCATGTCTTGGTAAAGCATCGGGACAACGCAAATAGGGAAGTCCCCCGCAATGCCGCCGCCAATTTGGAAAAAGCCCACACTCGGTGCATCGGGATTTTGGGGATTGCGGCAATTATCGATGTACCACGAAGCCAAATAACCCATGTACTCAATGCCCGACTTCATCGTGCTCGCTTGGAGCTCTCCTTTGATGCAGTAGCTCGCAAAGATGTTGCCCATGGTACTGTCTTCCCAGCCGGGAACAATAATGGGCAAGTTGCGCTCTGCAGCGGCCAACATCCACGAATTCGCAGGGTTCACGGCCTCGTCGTATTCCGCCGCAAATTCCGGAAGACGAATCATTTGGTACATGTATTCGTGGGGGAAGTACCGCTCTCCCTTTGCCTCTGCGCGCGTCCAACATCCATGAATGTGGTGCTGCAGTTTGCGGAAGGCCTCTTCTTCGGGAATGCAGGTGTCTGTGACGCGGTTCAACCCCGCATCCAAGAGCTCGCGCTCGTCCTGCGGCGTCAAGTCACGGTAATGGGGAACACGCTTGTAGTGGCTATGCGCCACCAAATTCATCAGGTCCTCCTCGAGGTTTGCCCCCGTGCAAGAAATGATATCAATCTTGCCCTGCCGAATCATCTCGGCAAGAGACCGCCCTAACTCGGCCGTAGACATGGCCCCGGCGAGGGTGACCATCATTTTGCCCCCAGAAGTTAAGTGGGCTTCGTAGCCTTTCGCTGCATCCATTAGGGCTGCAGCATTAAAGTGCTTATAATGAGAGTCGATGAAATTGGAAATGGGACCGCGCATGATATCAAAGATGTGTGGGTAAAAATAAAGGCAGAAAAGGGCTCCTTCGACGGATTAGTAACCCAAAATTTTGAGCATGCTCTTGTACGATTGCTCTTTGGCAAACAACCGGGTATTCCAATCGCCGTCCTCATCCCGCGAGATCACAACGTGTTTGGGAGCGGGAATGAGGCAGTGCTGCAATCCGCCATAGCCCGAGATGCTCTCCTGGTAGGCGCCCGTGTTGAAGAAGCCGATGTACTGCGTAGGCGCCTCGCTCGAAAACTTCGGCAAGAAGATGGCATTGGAGTGCTGCTCGGAATTGTAGTAATCGTCCGAGTCGCAGGTTAGGCCCCCCAAGAGCACCCGCTCATAGGGCGTTTCCCAGTTGTTGATGGCCAGCATGATGAAGCGCTTGTTGATAGCCCACGCATCCGGCAAAGTGGTCATGAAGCTCGAGTCGATCATGTACCACTTTTCTCGGTCATTTTGCTTCTTCTCCCCCATGATGGAATAGAACGTGGCCCCACTCTCTCCAACCGTGAAGCTTCCAAACTCCGTAAAGATGTGCGGTTCGGGGATTCCGGCTTGTGCGCATTGGTTCTTGATTTGTGCAATGATCTCCTCGGCCATGTATTCATAGTCGTAGGCAAAGCTCAAACTATTCTTGATGGGGAACCCGCCGCCAATGTTCAATGAGTCCAATGTGGGGCAAACCTTCTTCAATTGGATGTAGACATTGACACACTTGAGGAGTTCATTCCAATAGTAGGCCGTGTCATTGATGCCCGTGTTGATGAAGAAGTGGAGCATCTTCAGTTCCACATTCTCCTGGTCCATCAAGTAGTTCTTGTACATCGGAAGGACATCCTTGTAGGAGATACCCAGGCGTGAGGTGTAGAATTCAAACTTGGGCTCTTCCTCGGCGGCGATTCGTATGCCAATTTTTACGGGACCGGTTCCCTTGTGGATTTGGTCAATCAACATGGGAAGTTCTTCCTTATTGTCCATCACGGGGATCACATTGGTCCAGCCCTCATTGATGAGGCGTGCGATGTTTTCCAAGTATTGAGCCCGCTTGTAGCCGTTGCATACCACAAATTGGTCCTTGGTGATCTTGCCCTCTTCTTCCAGCGCCTCAATCAGATTGATGTCAAAGGCCGAAGAGGTCTCCAAGTGAATATTGTTTTTGAGCGCTTCTTCCATGACGAATTGGAAATGCGAACTCTTGGTGCAATAGCAGAAGTGGTAGCTTCCTTGGTAGTCCACTTTCGCCATCGCCACGTTGAACATCCGCTTCGCGCGTTGAATGTTTTCCGAGATTTTGGGCAAATAGGTCACCTTCAAGGGAGTGCCATATTGCTTAATCAATTCCATGAGGGGAATGTCGTGCCAGTGCAGTTGATCCTCTTCCACATAGAATTCTTCTTGAGGGAAATCAAACGTCTGTTCAATTAGATCGACATAACGGTTTTTCATCGGAGAATGATTTTTAAGGGGCACAAATGTAATCCGACTGAGTTGGATTGCATTAAAATTGTGTATCCAAGTGATTTAGATTATCACATCTTCACAAAAGTGGCTGATTTAATTTCATGTAAAATATTGGTTTTCATGGATTTAAGCGTCTAATGGGTCATATAACCACGAGTGAAGGTGTGCCACATGACTTTTTTTCGACCGATGTGACTGCGGCGGATACCCCATTCTCTGCTTTTTTGCCCTAATTTCTTTCTTGCGTCGCACAGGCAAACCTTTTGGGCATAGAATTTGTTAAACACGTCTAAAATCATCTAGCCCATCTATGTTCACCCACATCCGCGAAAGCATTCCCTCCTCCATTGTCGTTTTTCTCGTTGCCCTACCCCTGTGTCTCGGCATTGCCCTGGGCTCTGGCGCTCCCTTAATCTCCGGAATCATCGCGGGCGTGGTGGGAGGCATCGTGGTGGGAGGCATTAGCGGATCGCATTTGAGCGTTTCCGGACCTGCGGCCGGTTTGATTGCTATCGTGATTGTGGCGATCACCGATTTGGGGGGATTTGACACATTTCTCCTCGCTGTCTTCCTTGCCGGTTTGATCCAAATTGTCTTTGGGCTCATGCGCTTGGGGATCATTGGCCACTACATTCCCAACACCGTCATTAAAGGCATGATGGCCGCCATTGGCCTCATTTTGATTCTCAAGCAACTGCCCCACTTGGTCGGGTACGATGTGGACTTCATGGGTGATGAAGGATTTTCCCAGCCTGCCAACGAAAACACTTTCAGCGCCGTCCAGCATGCTCTGGGGGCCCTGACTATGGGGCCCGCCATTGTGGGCTTCTTTAGCCTCGCACTCTTGATTTCCACCCAAGCATTTGGGTATGCCAAAACAGCCATTTCTACCTTCCTTCCCGCCCCCTTGTTGGTCGTTGTCCTCGGGAGCCTTCTTGGGTGGGGCTTGGGAACATACAACCCCGAATGGGCCATATTGGCCGAACACAGTGTACAGCTTCCAAACTGGCGATCCGGGCTGACCCTACCTAATTTTGGTGCATTTGGCAACCCCCAAGTATGGATTGTCGCCGCCACCATTGCGGTCATTGCCAGCATTGAAACCCTACTCTGCATTGAAGCGGCGGACAAATTGGATCCCTTGAAGCGCATCACGCCCACCAACCGCGAGCTGATTGCCCAAGGGGTGGGCAACAGCGTTTCGGGCTTAATCGGCGGTCTTCCCATTACATCGGTCATCGTGCGCACTTCCGCCAACGCCCAAATGGGGGCCAAGCACAAGTCGAGTGCCATAATGCATGGCATTATTTTGGCCGGTGCCGTCATCGCCATCACCCCGGTGCTCAACCGCATACCCCTCGCCGTACTGGCAGCCATCCTGATCATGACCGGCTATAAGTTGGTCTCCCCCTCCCTCGTGAAGTCTATCATTGCCAAAGGCCGAAACCAATGGGTGCCCTTTGTCATCACGGTAGTCGCCATCCTATTGAGCGACCTGCTAAAGGGCATCGCGCTGGGTCTTGTGATCTCCCTCATCTTTATTGCGGTCACGGATTTCAAGAGCAACATTTCCTACGCCGAAAAGGATGGAGTGTTCACCTTCACCTTGCGCCGAGTCGTCACCTACTTGAGCAAAGGGGCGCTGAAGTCGCACCTGGAGCGGATTCCAGCTGGGTCAACACTTGAACTGGATTTCCGCGCCTGCGAATTCCTAGATGCTGACATCGAAGAAGTTATTCAGGATTTCCACAAGCACTCGGCTTTCAAAAACGTGACGGTTAAGGAAATCCGTTAAAATTCAGGGAGTTCGGTCTCCTTGCAGATTATTCGGAGTACTTTTGCGCGGCCAAAGAGAAGGCCCCTTTTATGACTCCCATCCGAAACATTGCGATTATCGCCCACGTTGACCACGGCAAAACCACCTTGGTTGACAAGATCCTCCACTACTGTCAGTTGTTCCGCTCCAACCAGGAGACCGGGGAGCTCATTTTGGACAACAACGACAT
>DFSS01000001.1:7203-13711 GCA_002381225.1 Flavobacteriales bacterium UBA3431
GATGTCAAGATCAATATCATCGACACCCCAGGCCACGCGGACTTCGGCGGAGAGGTCGAACGCGTCTTAAACATGGCGGATGGCGTATTGCTGCTCGTCGACGCCTTTGAGGGGCCCATGCCCCAAACCCGATTTGTCCTCCAGAAGGCCCTACAATTGGGATTGAAGCCCATCGTGGTGGTCAATAAGGTGGACAAGCCCAACTGCGATCCCGAAGCGGCCCATGAAGCGGTTTTTGACCTCATGTTCTCCTTGGACGCCACGGAAGAGCAACTTGACTTCCCATGCGTCTATGGTTCAGCCAAAAACAACTGGATGGGCGAGGACTGGAAGAACCCGACGGACAGCATCGAGCCATTGATGGACATGGTCTTGTCGCATGTCCCAGCGGCCCAAGCACTAGAGGGCACCTCGCAACTCCTGATCACGTCCTTGGACTATTCGTCCTACACGGGCCGCATGGCCATCGGCCGCCTGCACCGCGGCACCTTAAAGGACAACCAACCGATTTGCTTGGTTAAGCGCGACGGAAGCATCACCAAGTCCCGAATCAAAGAGCTCTTTGTTTTTGAAGGGTTGGGGCGTGCGCGCGTTTCCGAAGTTCATGCCGGTGAAATCTGTGCCTTCAACGGCATTGAGGGATTCGAAATTGGCGATACGGTTGCGGACTTCGAACATCCCGAAGCCATGCCTCCCATCACCATTGATGAGCCCACTATGAGCATGATCTTCACGATCAATGACTCCCCCTTCTTCGGCAAAGAAGGCAAGTTTGTGACCTCGCGTCACTTGAAAGACCGCTTGGAAAAGGAATTGGAGAAGAACCTGGCCCTCCGCGTGGAGGCTACAGATTCAGCCGACACCTTCCGCGTCTTTGGCCGGGGCGTCTTGCACCTTTCCGTCCTAATCGAAACCATGCGCCGCGAAGGCTACGAATTGCAAATTGGCAATCCTCAGGTCATCATCAAGGAAATCGACGGCATCAAATGTGAGCCCATCGAAGAATTGGTCATTGACTTGCCCGAATCCATGAGCGGAACCGCGGTAGAAATGGCCACGTTGCGCAAAGGCGAAATGCTCAATATGCAGCCCAAGGGCGACCGCATGATTTTGACCTTTCACATTCCTTCCCGCGGCCTAATTGGTTTGCGCAATGGGTTGTTAACATCTACCGCTGGCGAAGCCATTATGAATCACCGCTTCTTGGAGTTTCAACCGCTCAAGGGAGATTTGCCCAAACGCACTAATGGCTCATTGGTTTCCATGGAGCAGGGCACCGCAATCGCTTATTCTATCGACCGCCTTCAGGATCGAGGCCGCTTCTTTATCGAGCCGGGTGATGAAATCTATGCAGGCCAAATTACCGGCGAACACACCCGCGGTTCAGATTTAGCCGTCAACTTGACCAAGGGCAAGAAACTCACCAACGTCCGGGCTTCCGGAACGGATGATAAAGTGCGTATCGCCCCCGCCGTGAAGCTGCGCCTCGAGGAGGCATTGGAGTACATTCAAAGCGATGAGCTCGTAGAAATTACCCCCAACAGCCTTCGATTGCGCAAAATGAAAATGATGAAGGGCTAAATCGCCTCCTACTCGGCGTTTTTCTCGCGAAAGACCGGGAAATATCTCTTTTAGCATGCCGCTCCCTCACAAGAGCGGCATGTTTTGTTTGTACTTTTCCTTCGTGAACCACTTGATCAACACCCCCTCTATCCTGATTGCGTTGGCCGCCATCGTGATTGTCTCGTATTTGTTCAATCTTTTGGCCAAAAAGACGCGCATCCCGAGCGTCCTCATGCTTTTGGGCATGGGCATCCTGTTTAATGTCGGGGGAAACTATGCCTCCTTCCCTCAACCAGATGTCCGTCCCGCGTTGGAAATTTTGGGTTCTGTGGGCTTGATCATGATTGTTCTCGAAGCCGCGCTGGATTTGGAACTGCGCCGGGAACATACTGGAATGATAGGACGAAGCCTTGGGCTGACCCTTCTCGAAATGGGGGCCACCACCTTCTTCTTGTCCGCATTATTTCACGTCGGCATGGATGCCCCCTGGGACCGGGCGATCCTCTATGCGGTGCCTTTAAGCATCTTGAGTTCCGCCATCATCATTCCGTCGGTGGAGAATATGCGCCACGACCTGAAGGAATTCATGATTTACCAATCGACGTTTAGCGACATTTTGGGCATTATGCTCTTTTACTTTCTCGTGGAGGGCTTCGAAAACCCAGGAGGAAGCACGGGTGAGTGGTTGATGCAATTCGGCTGGTCCTTTGGGGTGTCCATCCTGGTATCCGCCGTGTTCTCCTACCTCTTGGTCATCCTGCTCCAAAACATCAAAACGCAGCTCAAACTCTTCCTCTTGATCGCCGTGTTGATCCTCCTTTACGCGGTGGGCAAAATGCTTCATCTGAGTTCTTTGCTGGTCATCTTAATTTTTGGCTTGATCCTCAACAATCCCAACTTGTTTTTCCCAGGCAAATTGCAGCGTTGGCTCAAAGCGGACATCGTCAGCGGACTCTTGAACGACTTCAAATTAATCACCCGGGAGACCGCATTCATTGTCCGAACATTCTTCTTTGTCGTCTTTGGCTACAGCATTGACTTGGGCTCCTTGGCCAACCCCTTGGTGATCTTTTTTGCGCTCTTGGCGCTGGTGGGCATCTATCGAATCCGAACTGTCGCGATCCAATGGACCGTCCCCCAACCCCAAGCGGTTCTTACGTACATGGCGCCACGTGGCCTCATTACCATCTTGCTGTTTTATGCCATCCCTCCCACCATGGGCATCCCCCAATTTGATAACGGCATTTTGCTCTATATCATTCTTGCGAGCTCCGTCTTTATGGCCTGGGGCATGGTTCGAAACCGTGACAAAGACGACCACCGCACCTTGGGTGAGGTCCTTCGCGAAACGGCCAGTGTCGATCCCGAAATGGCCCATGCTGAATCGAGCCATTCGGACCCTACAGAAGAGGCTTAATCCACCCAATCCGCGATAAACAGATTAGTTTCACGCGTGCCGCCGTTGTTTCGATTGCTTGCAGTAATCCATTAGGTTCCATCCGGGGAGGAAAAAGAATATGGGGGTAGGTGTTTCATGGTCTTGCCAGTACATTTGGCACAAACGTACATCCCCGAGTTACATGAAATTCCAGAATACCCCTTTCCGCTTTTACTTGGCCCTACTTACACTCGCAATGAGTGCTTTGACGTGGCAAGCGCACGCTCAAGACGCTCCAAAACTCAGCAAAGAAGCCCTGCAACTTCAAACGGATGTGAAGACTTTGGCCGACGACGCCATGGAAGGGCGAAAAGTGGGAACCAAAGGCGAGAAAAAGGCCTCGGAATACTTGGTGAAGCGCTTTAAATCCATGGGAGTGGACGGGGCTATTTCCGACAGCAAAACGCCTTATTACGATTCTTTTGAGGCCCAACCTTCGGTCCATGGTACGCCTACGGGTCCCAAAATCACCGGCCGAAACGTAGTCGCCGTTCTACCCGGACAGGGCGAGGGCACCATCTACATTGGCGCCCATTACGACCATTGGGGATGGGGCGGTGAAGGCAGCCTATACCGTGGGGCAGATTCGGCCATTCACAATGGGGCAGACGACAATGCTTCCGGAGTGGCTGCTGTCCTAGAACTTGCGCGCCGTTTCCACGACAGCCCACTTCAAAACACCGTCGTATTCATCGCTTTTTCAGGGGAAGAAATGGGGCTTTGGGGATCTAATGCCTTTGCAAAAGAACACCTGGGCGCCTTCCCCGCACCGCGCTTCATGATCAATATGGACATGGTCGGTCGTCTGAATGCCGAGCGTCAGCTGGCCGTTTATGGCACGGGGACCAGCCCTCTTTGGGATGGTCTGTTGGACGAGCAAAATGAATTCGGATTTGCACTCAAGCGGGAAGTGTCAGGCGTTGGCCCCTCCGACCATACCTCTTTTTACTTGGCAGACATCCCCGTGCTACACTTTTTCACGGGGCAGCATGAGGACTACCATCGCCCTTCGGACGATTGGGACAAAATCAACTATGCCGGCCTCGCCGATGTGGTGGACTACATCGAAGGCATTGTGCGTTCGGCCGATGCCCTCGGAGAGCTCCCTTTCTCCAAAACCAAAGATCAATCGGACGACACCCCTCGCTTCAAAGTGACCCTGGGCGTGGTCCCGGATTACCTCTACAGCGACCCTGGCATGCGCATTGACGGCGTGAGCGAAGGACGTCCTGCCGCAAAGGCCGGCCTCGCTAAGGGAGATGTGGTCACCCAAATGGGCGACCAAGCCATCACCAGCATGATGGATTACATGAAAGCGTTGAGCACCTTTACCAAAGGCCAAACCGTTCCCGTTACCGTTTTACGCAACGGTAATGCAACCGTGGTGCAAGTGACGTTTGATTGAAATTAGTGCGCCTCCAACCAGGTAGCGCCCACACCCGTATCCGCCACTAAGGGCACTGCTAAGGGGTAGGCGTTTTCCATTTCTTCGACAACGAGCGCTTTGAGCGCATCCAATTCGGAGCGTTGAACATCGAAGACTAATTCGTCATGCACTTGCAAAATCATGGGGGATTGGAATCCTTCTTTTTGCATGCGGGCATGGACCTTGATCATCGCCAATTTCACGATGTCCGCCGCTGTTCCTTGGATGGGTGCATTGATGGCATTGCGCTCGGAATGGCCCCGAACTGCTTGGTTGCGCGAGTCAATGTCCCGTAAATAGCGACGTCGGCCCAGTAAGGTCTCCACGTAGCCCTTCGACCGTGCGGACGCTACTTGGTCGTCAATGTACTTTTTGATGCCGGGATAGGTCGCGAAGTAGCTGTCTATGACTTCTTTGGCTTCGGAGCGGGAAAGGGTGGTCTGATTGCTCAAGCCGAACGCAGACACCCCATAAATGATCCCGAAATTGACCGTCTTCGCGTGCGAACGCTGCTCGCGTGACACCTCCGAGAGGGGCACCCCAAAAACCTTGGCCGCCGTAGCCGCGTGAATGTCCTCGCCGCTCCGAAATGCCTCCAGCATCGCCGGATCTTGGCTCATGGAGGCAATGACGCGCAGTTCAATTTGCGAGTAGTCGGCACTAAGTAGGATGTGGTCGGAATCGCGTGCGACAAAGAGGTTGCGGACGCGGCGGCCGCGCTCCGTGCGGATCGGAATATTCTGCAAGTTCGGATTGGTCGACGATAGGCGGCCCGTCGCGGCCACGGCCTGGTTGAAGGTCGTGTGGATGCGGCCCGTCTTGGGATGGACCAACTTCGGCAAGGCATCGACATAGGTGCTTTTCAACTTGCCCACCTGGCGCCATTCCAAGAGCTTTTCCACGATGGGATGCTCCTTCACATATCCTTCTAGAACTTCCTCGCCGGTGGCATACTGACCCGTTTTGGTCTTTTTTACTTTGCCGCGGCCTATCTGCAATCCATCAAAGAGGACATCCCCAAGCTGCTTGGGGGAGCCCAAGTTGAACGTTTGGCCCGCCAATTCGAAGACCTCCGCTTCCAACCGCGTCAAATCCTGCCCTAGCTCCTCTGAAAAGGCCGCAAGGCCCGCGCTGTCGACTTTCACACCCGCCATCTCCATGTCGGACAAGACGGAAATCAAGGGAGCCTCCATAGTTTGGTAAATGGACTGAACCCCTGTATCCTCCACAAGGGGCTGGAGGGTGTTGCGCAGGCGCCATGTGATGTCCGCATCTTCCCCTGCATATTCCGCCACGGCGGCGGGGTCCGCATCGCGCATGGTCTTTTGGTTCTTTCCCTTGGGGCCGATCAAAGACGTAATGGGAATGGGCGTGTAGCCGAGCAGCTTTTGAGCCAAATCGTCCATCCCATGGCGCTGATCCGGCTCCACCAAATAGTGCATCAACATCGTGTCCACCAAGGGGCCTTGCACCCGAATGCCATAGTTCAGCAGGACCTGGTAGTCGTACTTCAAGTTGTGACCAACCTTTTCAATCGACGGATTTTCGAGCGGGCCACGCAAAGGATCAAGCAAGGCCATGGCCTCGGAACGGTCCGCAGGAAGCGCCACAAAGTAGGCCGTATGCGCCTCGTACGAAAAGGCGATGCCGACCAGCTCCGCTTCCAGCGTATCCAATGACGTGGTTTCCGTGTCAAAGCAAAACGCCGGCTGTTCCGCCAATTTGCGCGCAAAAAACTGCACGGCTACCACGTTGTCCAGCAAGGTGTAGGTGTGATTGGTCGACATGGCGTCGCTGCCTGGGAGCGACTCCAAGGCGGGGAGGGCTGTTCCAAAAAGGTCCATTTGCCCGTCGGTGGATGGAGCCGGAGCGGCGCTCGGAGTTCCTGATGCCCCAGGGGCTGCACTCGCCGACGCATTGGGCGCAGCTGGCGCAGACGGCAGCAAGCGGCGCTGAAGACTCCGGAATTCCAATTCATCCAATAGCGTTTTGAGCTTGTCGGTGTCGGGGTCTTCCCGAAGCAGGTCGCGCTCATCCAAGTCAATGGGGACGTCGGTGAGGATGCGGGCGAGGACCTTGGA
>DFSS01000001.1:14025-45262 GCA_002381225.1 Flavobacteriales bacterium UBA3431
AAAATGCCCTCCATGGTGTCGTATTCGGCCAGCAGTTTGGCCGCCGTTTTTTCCCCGACGGAGGGAATGCCGGGGATGTTATCCACCGCATCGCCCATGAGGCCAAGCATGTCTATGACTTGATCCACCCGTTGAATCCCCCAGCGGTCGCAGACCTCTTGAACCCCGAGCACTTCCGCAGGATCACCCCCGCGGCCCGGCTTGAGGATTTTCACTTTTTCGGTGACCAACTGGCCAAAGTCTTTGTCCGGGGTCATCATGTAGACCTCGTAGCCTGCCGATTCAGCCTTATGTGCCAGGGTTCCAATGACATCGTCCGCCTCGAAGCCCGGAACGCCGAGGGCGGGAATCTTCATGGCTTCAAGCAATTGGTGGATATAGGGGACGGCCACTTTGATGCCCTCAGGGGTCTCGTCTCGGTTCGCTTTGTACGCCGGGAAGAGCTCCTCGCGAACCTGGCTACCGCCAATGTCAAACACAACCGCGATATGGCTGGGCTTCTCCTTTTCCAAAACATCCAACAGGGCCAGCATGAAGCCATAGACGGCCGACGTGTCCACCCCCTTGCTATTGACCCGGGGATTTCGAGCAAAGGCAAAATAGGCTCGAAATATCAGGGCATAGGCATCGAGGAGATAGAGACGGGGCATGGACATGGGAAGGAGATTTCTTCAAAAATACGGCCCTTAAGGACTACTTTTGGGGGCTATGTCGTCCTCTTTGGTCATCATTCCCACGTTCAATGAACGCGATAACATCCAAGCCATTTTGGCTGCGGTTTGCGCATTGGAGCCCGGGTTTGACGTGTTAGTCATCGACGATGGATCGCCGGACGGTACAGCCGACTTAGTGCGCTCGAGCCAAGTAGACTACCCAAACCGTATTTTTCTCGAGTGCCGCACGGGGAAACTGGGCCTAGGAACAGCCTACATCCATGGATTTCAATGGGCCCTTGCCCGAGGATATTCGTACATCTTTGAAATGGATGCGGATTTTTCCCATGACCCCAAAGACTTACCTCGTTTGTTGGATGCCTGTGCCCTGTACAAGGCCGACTTGGCCATTGGTTCGCGCTATTCCAACGGCGTAAACGTGGTGAACTGGCCGATGTCCCGTGTCCTATTGAGCTTTTTTGCCTCCAAGTATGTCCGGTTCATTACAGGTATGCCCATCCACGACACCACGGCCGGATTCAAATGCTACCGGCGGGAGGTTTTGGAGGCGATAGATTTTGAAAAAATACGCTTTGTGGGCTATGCCTTCCAGATCGAAATGAAGTTTCGCGCTTGGCAAAAAGGCTTCCATCTTGCCGAAGTTCCCGTCATCTTCACAGATAGGAAATTGGGCCAAAGTAAAATGTCTTCTGGGATTATTCGGGAGGCAGTCTTTGGGGTAATTTTGCTGAAGATTACGAGCATATTTCGCAAATGACATCCATACCCCCACGCTATCTCATCAAAAACGCCCGACTGATCAATGAAGGTCAGATTATCGAAGGGGATATACTCCTAGAAAATGGGCGAATCGAACAGATTGACCGCACCCTCACCCCCAAGGACGTTCACGTCCAAGTCATCGATGCGGCCGGCTGCTATGTACTGCCTGGGGTCATTGATTCCCAAGTGCATTTCCGCGAGCCTGGGTTGACGTACAAAGGAGACATCGCTAGTGAATCCCGCGCGGCAATTGCCGGGGGAGTGACCAGCTATGTCGAACAACCCAATACCGTACCGCAAGCCACGACGGTGGAAGAGTTAGAAAAGAAATACACCCGCGCTGCCGCGGTTTCTTGGGCTAATTACAGCTTCAATATGGGTGCCACCAACGACAACTTGGAGGAACTTAAGAAGATCTCCAAGCGCGATGTGGCCGGAATCAAAATCTTCATGGGCTCCTCCACGGGGAATATGCTGGTAGACAATCCTGAAACATTGGAGCGCATCTTCCGCGAAGTGGACCACCAGCTCATCGCCCACTGCGAGGATGAAGCAACCATTCAGGGCAATTTGGAACGCTTCATCGCGGAAAAAGGCCGTGAAAACCTTACCGCCGCGGACCATCCCTACATCCGCTCTGCGGAGGGTTGCTACATCAGCTCTTCTGCCGCGATTGCCATGGCGCGTAAAACAGGGGCCCGCTTTCACCTCTATCACGTCTCGACAGCCATGGAGCTGGACTTGCTCGATGGGGATATCCCGCTCGGGGAAAAGAAAATCACCGCTGAAGCCTGCGTGCACCACCTGTGGTTCTCTGAAGAGGATTATGCCGAAAAAGGAAACCTCATCAAATGGAATCCGGCAGTCAAAACCAAAGCCGACCGCAATGCCTTGCGCGAAGCCCTGCTCAACGGAAAAATTGACGTCGTCTCGACCGACCATGCCCCCCACACCTTGGAAGAAAAAATGCGTCCCTACGCGGATGCGCCATCGGGAGGCCCGCTTGTCCAAAACAGCTTGTCCGCTATGTTAGAACTCGCTCGCCGGAACGACATTGATTTTGCGCGCATTGTTCAGCTCATGTGCCACAACCAGGCCGACCTCTTTGGCATCGAAGAGCGCGGCTATTTACGCGAGGGCTACCATGCCGATGTGGTTATTGTCGACCCTTCCCGCCCTTGGAATGTGACTTCCGAAAACGTCCTCAGTAAATGTGGCTGGTCCCCCTTCGAGGGGCGCACCTTCGCTTCGCGCGTGACCCACACCTTTGTCAATGGCCATTTAGTCTACAAACAAGGTAAAATTCGAGGCGAGGCCGCTGGGCAGCGCTTGCTCTTCCAACGAACATGAAACCGATCCTCCTCCTGTGCGCCCTGTTGAGCTTTAGTGCCTGTTCATTCACAGGAACGGAGGAAGCCGTCAACCCCATGGAGGCCCCGAAGGATTTGCTTCCCGAAGAGACCTTTGTGCGCTTGGTCTATGAAATGAATTTGCTGGAGGGTGCTCGAACGGGAAAGACCCTGCTCGGCGATTCCCTCCCCTTGGGACAGTATTACGAGACCCTATACCGCGACTTTGGCGTAACAGCTGAGCAAGTGCAGCGGAGCTTTGCCTACTACCATGGCGATGCCGAACGTATGGCGCGGTACTACCAGTGGATCATTGACAGCCTGAGGGCCGATGTCCAGGTTTTGAGTGCCCCAACCTCATTGTCTGACGATGAGTGAGATGTTCCCATTCATCTCACCCACCTTTGAAGAGGTAGCCCTTCGGCTCTTTCGATTTCAAGCGCAGCACAACCCCGTGTACGGGGCATGGCTCCAACACCTAGGGGTGGATCTAGCGCGGCAAGAGGCCGTTCAATCCCTGCGGGAAATCCCCTTCTTGCCGATTGAAACGTTTAAAACGCATACAGTCAAAACGGGCGACTTTGAGCCCGGGGCCATCTACACGTCCAGTGGCACGACCGGACAGGTGACTTCAAAGCACCACGTGGCCTCCAGGGATGCCTACTTGCGCAACGCTCAGGCCTGCTTTGAGCATTTTTATGGCCCGGTTGATCAATACGCTTGGCTTTGCCTGCTCCCGAGTTACATGGAGCGCGAAGGGTCCTCCCTTATTGCCATGGCGGAGCACTTCGTGAAACAGTCCCCCGCGGAGGAGTCGGGCTTCTTCCTCAAAGGCCTGGACGAGCTGCGCTACCGATTGGAAACCTTGGAACTCAACGGTGTTCCCACCGTTATTCTGGGTGTAACCTTTGCCTTGCTCGATTGGGCAGAAAGCTTGGAAAAACCGCTTTCTCTGAAATCTACCCTTATCATGGAAACGGGCGGCATGAAGGGCCGACGCTTAGAGCCCGTCCGCGAAGCCGTGCACGCGCAGCTTCAGCAGGCGTTCGGCGTAGACCGCATCCACTCCGAATACGGTATGACCGAACTGATGTCCCAAGCCTACAGCTTTGGCGAAGGACGCTTCATCCCTCCACCCCAAATGCGCGTCCTGCCCCGCAGTCCCGAGAACCCCCTCGAATGGGCCGCCCTTGAATCGCATGCCGCACTAAACATTGTCGATTTGGCCAACGCGGATTCCTGTGCTTTTTTGGCCACAGCGGATCTTGGCAAGGTCTTTGGAAATGGTTCATTTGAAGTGCTAGGCCGATTGGAAGGCTCCGACCTCCGCGGCTGCTCACTGATGACCGTTTAACCTAAAGACTCGAATATGCGCCTACTGATTGCTACCTTGCTCGTACTCGGTGTTAGCCTACAGGTCTCCGCCGATCACCACCCTCATCGTCCTTACACTCATCGACGTCCTTATGGAACCGGATACTACGCCCAACCCCGCCCCTACTACCCGCAGCCTGCAATTATCGTGGTGGATAACAACCCTTATTCTTCTCGCGTCACCCTTGTCCGCCCAGTGGGTCAACGCATGGACCAGCATTACCGTGGACAAAGAACCCGCGTTCACGTTGTCCGACAGCACCGCCGTGCACGCCGTGCGTGCCGCTGACGGAGGCTACGACATTACCAAGCGCGTTTGGGTCGAGAAGGCCGCCGTGCGTGACGGTGAGCTCGCGGCAGAAGCCACCTTGTACAACGCCAAGGGCCAACCCATCGGCCAAACCCAAAAGGCCCTCCACTTGAATGAGCCCGGCACCCCCTCAGACCGCCGAATGGCCAAAAAATACATGACGGGCCTGATCCACGGCCACGTGCGTTCCTCCGCCTTTATCAGCAATTCTTGGCCAGAGCGTTCCCTCGTGGAATTCCTCACGGAAAAGCGCAGCGGCCCTTTTTGGGAAGCCTTCTCCGGCTACCTCCAAAACTTTGGCTTTGAGGAGCTCAAGCCCCTTCCCGATGAATTAGACGATGCCGGACTTAACGCCTGGGTCTTGCGCTACCAAGACGCCAAGAACCAAGACGAGCAGCGCTTTCGCATCCTTATTTTCACCCGCGGCGAAGTGGGCATTCAATGCATCCTCACCGACGCGGAGGTCTTGGACATTCCCAAGCTCAAACTGCACGAGGACAAGGCCTACGGCCAGCTGCACCACTTGGCCAAGCCCACCGCCGCCCAATCCACGGGCTACGAATACGCGGCCTACGCTTGCATTCCGCTCGAAAGTGAATAAGCAGCTCTTTATGGTGGCCGTAGTCGTGCCAGACTACGACGAAGCCATCGCCCACTACACCCAGGCATGGGGTTTTGTGCTCTTGGAAGACAGCGTCCGAACCCCCGAAAAACGTTGGGTGCGGGTCGCTCCCCCCGGAAGCCCTTGCGCCCTGCTTCTCGCCAAAGCCGCCACTCCGGATCAAGAAGCCGCGATTGGACAGCAGGCTGGGGGACGCGTCTTTCTCTTTATGCACTGTGAAGACCTCGATGCAGACGTCGCACGCTTAGCCGAACATGGCTGCTACCCGGAAGCTCCGGTGCGCCAGGAGGAGTTTGGGAAGGTCTGTGTTGTCGCCGACCGCTACGGCAACCGCTGGGATTTGATTCAGCCGATTAGCTGACTACAACTAGCGCATAGTTCTTCTTGCCCTTCTGAACGAGCAAGTAGCCGCCGCCGATGACATCGTCCAAGGTGACCGTGTAGTCGCCCTCCACTTTGTTCTTGTTCAGCGAAACGCCGCCCGCCGCGAGGAGCTTTTTGGCCTCTCCGCGCGATGCAAAGAGGGCCGTATCAGCACAAGCTATGTCTAGTATAGTCATGCCTGCCGCCAAGGCATCTTTGGACACCGTCATTTGCGGAACGCCTTCAAATACGTCCAGCAACGTGCGGGCATCCAGGGCTTTCAAGGCTTCCGCGGTTGATTGGCCAAAGAGAATTTGGCTCGCTTTCAGGGCTTTATCTAGTTCTTCTTCGGAGTGAACCCGCGCCGTAATGTCCGCCGCGAGGGCCTTTTGCACAATGCGTAAGTGCGGGGCCTGGGCATGTTCGGCCTCCAGGGCCTCAATTTCTTCGCGGGTCTTGGTAGTGAAAATGCGGATGTAGTTGCCTGCATCTTCGTCCGCCGCATTGAGCCAAAACTGGTAGAATTGGTAGGGACTCGTACGGTTGGGATCCAGCCACACATTGCCTCCCTCCGTTTTGCCAAACTTGGTGCCGTCCGCCTTCTTAATCAGGGGCGTCGTGAGGGCAAAGGCCTCGCCTCCGCCCATTCGGCGAATGAGCTCCGTACCGGTGGTGATATTGCCCCACTGGTCGCTACCTCCCATTTGCAAATGGATGCCTTCCTTTTTCCAGAGGTGGTAAAAGTCGTAGCCCTGAATGAGCTGGTAGCTGAATTCGGTAAAGCTGATACCGCTTTCTTGACGGCTCTTCACCGAATCCTTGGCCAACATGTAGTTGACGGTGATGTGCTTGCCGACGTCGCGGATGAAGTCCAAAAAGCCGAAGTCCTTAAACCAATCGTAGTTGTTGACAATCTTGGCGCCGTGGGGGCCGTCAAAGTCGAGAAACTTCATGAGCTGAGCCTTCTGGCCTGCCAAGTTCTTCTCTAGCGTTTCGGCGTCGAGCAATTGGCGTTCGGCGGACTTGAAGGACGGATCGCCCACCATGCCGGTTGCACCTCCCACCAAAGCGTAGGGCTGGTGGCCCGCACGTTGGAAGTGCACGAGCATCATCACCTGCACCAAGTTGCCCACGCCCAAGGAATCGGCCGTGGGGTCAAAACCGATGTAGGCTTTTTGGGGGCCAGATGCCAAAAACTCTTCCGTGCCAGGCATGCTGTCGTGCAGCATTCGGCGCCAGCGCAATTCTTCAACAAAGGAGGGACTCATGCTACAAAGGTATAGCAGGGGCTCGAGGCGGGCCGTACCTTTAAAGCATGATTGTCGTCACGGGTGCCTCTGGAATGCTGGGTTCGCAAATCGTGCTTACCGCGGCGTTAGCACAAAAGCCCGTTTGTGGCCTGTACCGAAGCCCTTCAGCCCTCACATCCGTGAAGGCCAGCTGGTCTGTGCAAGGGCATGCCGAGGTCTTTGACCGCGTCACATGGCGCCAAGTGGATTTGCTCGACGCCCTAGATACGGCGGACGCCTTGGAAGGGGCGACCCAGGTGGTCCATGCCGCGGCCATCGTCTCCTTTCGCAAGAAGGATGAATCCTTCATGTTCCAGGCCAACCCGCAAATGAGCGAAAACTTATGGCTCGCCGCCTTGGACCGTGGGGTGCAATTTGGTCTGCACATCAGCAGCATCGCGACACTAAGTGTGGACTTGAGAGAGCCGACCGTCACCGAAGCCAATGAAAGCAAGCGCGCCAGCCTGTCCGCCTATGGTAAATCCAAATTGGACGCGGAACTCGTCGCCTGGCGCTACCACGAAGAAGGGCTTCCCTTGGCTGTGTTTCACCCCAGCGTCATTTTGGGGCCCTCCGCCTGGCCGGACGGAAGCAGCCTCTTTCCAAAAACCATTGCCAAGGGTTTACCGGTCGTATCGCCGGGGGCCACGGGATGGGTCGATGTTCGGGACGTGGCCGAGGCAGTGTTGAAGGCCCTTGATCAACCCCCAGTGGGCGAGCGCTTCATTCTCAATGGCGCCAATGCCTCGTTTAAATCGGTTTTCAGCCTTCTTGCAAATGGTCTTGGGGTTCCGGTCCCAAAGCGCACGGCTCCCCGGGCTTTGCTCGAAATCGCGTGGCGTGTAGAACGTGTTCGTGAACGTGTTTTGGGTTCACGCCCCTTGTTGACCCAGGACAGTGTTCGGGCCGCTTACAACTCGGTGAAATACAGCGGGGAAAAGGCCTTTCAACAAGGCTACCTCACCCGCCCTCTCGAGGAAACGACCGCCTGGGTGGCCCAGATGCACCGCGCGCTGCATGGCTAGTCCCCCTTGGACCTATTTTCCACAATGGCTGGATGCTGAACGCGCCCGGCACCTTCTGCGCACGGGATGGGAAAATTGGCCCTGGGAACAAGGCACGGTGAGCCTTTTTGGGCGCCTGCATTTGGAGCCTCGGAGGAGCTTTTACCAGGCGGACGAGGGCTGTAATTACCGCTATGCTGGCCGCACCCTTCGGGGCATGGGTTGGCATCCCGATTTGGCCGGATTGCGTTCTGACATTGAGGCAGAATTAGGCACGCAGTTCAATTCCGTGCTCGTCAATGCCTACCTAAATGGGCACGACTACATGGGCTATCACCAGGACAATGAACCGGAACTTGGTCCGCATCCCCATGTGGCCAGCCTGAGTCTTGGGGCTTCTCGTGACTTTGTTTTTCGATCCAAAGACGCCACGAAAAAGCGCTTTATGCTGGCCCTGCATTCGGGCGACTTGCTTTGGATGCAGCCACCTTGCCAGCAGATGTTTGAGCATGCCTTGCCCAAGCGATTGCGTGTAGATTTGCCCCGAATCAGCCTCACTTTTAGGCAGATAACTCCTGATGTGCGCTGACCTTCTCACTATTTCCGAGAAATGCCGACCTTTATAGGTCCATGCCCATTCTTCAAAAGATTCGATGGTTCTTGCCCCTTCTCGGATTGACTTTTAGTTGTCAATCCCCGGAGGAACCGACGGCGTTGCCCGAAAAACCTCTCTTTGAATGGACTGACCCGTCTTTTCGCGTTGCGTATCCCGGCCCCTATTCAGAGGTTGACAGCAGCTCATACCATTTGGCCAGCCAAGCCCTAGCTTGTCTCGCGGATGGCCGTCCAGAGGGCATTCCTTTCCCGTTAAGTGATAGCGTCAAAATCAGTTTTTGTGATTGGCCCATTACGGTGGTCAATGCCCAGGAATTTCAATCCTTCTTCAAAGCTTGGCATGGGAAACATGCCGAAGTCCGGTACGAGGCATTCAATGTTCGAGCCATATTTAATGAAGCCTATCAAACAACCGTTTACTTCTGTTTTGGGCGTTGGCAATTCCATGCCGTTGACGGGGAGGTCGTAGACCGCTATACCACCGTCCTGTTCTCGACCGATAGCACGGGATCCTTGACGGCAGTAACGGAATGGGCTATGTGCTGGCCAGAAAATTCCACGCTTGCTCTCACTCCCGATCCTAATCCCACCCACTTTCATTTTTACTGCCACCCGAAGCCAGGTTCGATGGAAGCGGCCGTTCGTGCCGTTTCGACCACCCAAGCCCTTTTTTCCTTGGATAGGGAGCAGATGATGCAGTATCTCGCAGACACGGTGCAATTCACTCCTTCTTGCGGTCTGAATACCCGATGGTCCAAAGAGGACTTGGCATCTAGCACCCAAGCGAATGACCCCTTCGTTGGGGTTGATCCCATCTCGGTCATCCCTTTCTACCAAGAATGCCAAGAAAACCATGTGATCCTGGTCTTTGATTATGAAAGTTTTATTGAAGACGGGCGCCTCAAGCGGTATTCCTACCTCAGGACCTACATCCTGAATCGTGATTTGCAAATCATCAATATTTTGGTCCAGCGTCGTCTCGTCCCCAATGCGATCAATTGGCATTGGCAGGACGCCCGGAGGGGCTGAGATTAGATGTGGGCCACCATGTCATCGACCATGGCATCCAGGCTGTAGCGTGGCGTCCATCCCCAATCGGCACGTGCTTGAGCATCATCCATGCGCTGTGGCCAACTGGCAGCAATGGCTTGGCGAAAATCGGGCGCATAGTCCATGGACAAAGTCGGGTAATGCCGCCTCATGGAGTCGGCCAATTCGGACGGCGTAAAGTCCACCCCCGAAACATTGTAGCTCGTTCGCACTTTGACGCATTCGGTCGGCGCGTGCATCAGCATCAGCGTCGCGCGGATCGCATCGTCCATGTGCATCATGGGCAAGCGGGTATCGGCACCCAAAAAGCTCGTGTACGCATTCTCGCGACGGGCTGCATGAAAAATATCGATGGCATAATCAGTGGTTCCACCGCCCGGAAGGGTCTTCCAGGAGATTAATCCGGGATAGCGGAGGCTGCGCACATCCACCCCAAATTTCTCGTGGTAATATTGGCACCACAGCTCTCCGGCAAGTTTGGAGATGCCATACACGGTGGAGGGGTCCATCGGGCTGTATTGCGGGGTGTCCAGTGCCGGGGTATTGGGACCAAAGGCGGCGATGGAGCTCGGCCAAAAAACACGCTTCAGTAGCCCCTCTTTGGCGAGGTTCAGTACATGAAAAAGGGTGGTCATGTTGAGATCCCAGGCTTTCTCGGGCATCTTTTCCCCCGTGGCGCTCAACATCGCGACCAAGTGGTAGACTTGGGTAATCTCGTGCTCGATCACCAGGGCGCGCAGGGCTTCGCCATCCATCGCATTGAGGGCAAAGCACGGTGCTTCGAGCTTTTCTGGATGTAGATCCGTAGCCACCACGTTTTCATGGCCTAACTCGGCACGCAATGCGGCCACTAACTCGGTTCCAATCTGCCCAGCTGCGCCAAGCACCAATGCCTTTTCCATGAAGCAAATGTATCGACCAAGACCCTGACGAAAATCATCCTCTTCCCAAGTTCCCCGGCCGTCCTTTGCCACATAACCTCCCGGAAGGGCGGGTAACTTACCTTTGTTCTATGCCCCCGAAGACGCCAAAACCCGTTCTGTACAACCAGTACGACCGCGAAACGCTGATGCAGCGCCTCGCGGACGAGTCTTTTGCGCGCCGGACCGTTTCCTTCTACCGTTATGTGCGCCTTGAAGATCCACAAGCCGTTCGGGATCAGCTCTTTCTACAATGGGATGCCCACCAATGCTTTGGCCGAATTTATGTGGCCACTGAAGGCATCAATGCGCAGATGAGTGTGCCCGAACACCATTGGGAGGCCTTTGTCCAAGAACTCTATGCCTGGGAGGCCTTCCGGGATGTCCCCTTCAAGATCGCTGTGGAGGATGATGGAAAGTCCTTCTTCAAGCTCACCGTCAAGGTTCGGGCCCAAATTGTCGCAGACGGATTGACCATGGAGGACTACGACGTCACCAATGTCGGACGCCACCTGAATGCCGCGGAATGGAATGCCCTGATGGAGTCGGGAGAGGCTATTGTTGTGGACATGCGCAATTACTACGAGTCGGAAATTGGTCATTTTGAAGGGGCACTCCTCCCCCAAGCCGAAACCTTCCGCGAGGAATTGCCCGAGGTGCTGCAAATGCTTGAAGGCCAAGAAGACAAGCCGGTGCTCCTGTATTGCACTGGGGGTATTCGCTGTGAGAAAACCTCGGCCTACCTCAAGCATCATGGCTTTCAGAATGTCAATCAGTTGCACGGGGGCATCATCGACTATGCCCGCCAAATCCAAGAAGCCCAGCTCCCCAACAAATTCAAGGGCAAAAACTTTGTCTTTGATGAGCGTTTGGGAGAACATATTTCCGACGATGTGATTGCGCACTGCCACCAATGTGGGGAGCCAGCCGATGTGCACGTCAACTGTGCCAACAAAGCCTGCAATCTCTTGTTTATACAATGTTCGGCCTGCCAAAGCACCCACGAAGGGACCTGCAGCCCCGAATGTCAAGCGATTATTCACCTACCGGAAGACGAACAAGCCAAAATCCGCAAAGAACACGCCGCCCAAACGCGGGCGAAGCGTTTTCACCGCGCCAAAACCTCCTAGCTATGGCCTACTACCACCAACTTGGCTCTGTGCCTCCCAAGCGCCACACCATCCACGAAAAGCCCGAAGGCGGACTCTACTACGAGCAACTCTTTGGAACGGAAGGCTTCCACGGTGTGAGCAGTTTGCTCTACCATACGCACCGCCCCACCATGGTGAGCCATATCGGCGCGTCCAAAGATCTTCGGCCCACCGCGGCCGTGGAGCGAAATATCCATTCGCGCATGCTCCAGGGATTTCAAGCCCTGCCCGCAGATGACTTCCTGGAAGCCCGCACGGCTGTACTTTTTAACTCGGATGTCCAGATTGATGTGGCCGCCCCGCGCAAAGGAATTCAAGACTATTTCTACAAGAATGCCGACAGCGATGAACTCCTCTTCATTCACCAAGGAAGTGGGGTGATGCGGTCCATGTTTGGCGAGCTTCGCTTTGAGTACGCGGATTACATTGTGATTCCCCGTGGCACCATCTACCAACTGACCTTTGATGGACCCGACAACCGGGTGCTGGTGGTCGAGAGCCATTCCCCCGTGGTTTCGCCCAAGCGGTACCGAAATGAGTTTGGCCAAATGCTCGAGCATAGTCCCTATTGTGAGCGGGATTTCCGCCTTCCCACGTACGTGGCGCCCATCGACGCGCGCGGAGAATTCGTGATAAAAATTAAAAAGCAGGGGGTCTTGCACCACGTTACCTACAGCAGCCATCCTTTTGACGTGGTGGGCTGGGACGGCTATTGCTACCCCTATATTTTCTCGGCCCTCAACTTTGAGCCCATCACAGGCCGAGTGCATCAGCCGCCTCCCGTGCACCAAACCTTCGAAGCGCACAACTTCGTAGTCTGCACCTTCGCCCCGCGCCTGTACGACTACCACCCCAAGTCCATTCCCGCCCCCTACAACCACAGCAACATCGACTCCGATGAAGTACTGTACTACGTGGATGGCGACTTCATGTCCCGCAACCATGTGGAAAAAGGCTTTATAAGCTTGCACCCCGGAGGCATCCCCCACGGCCCACACCCCGGTGCCTACGAGCGCAGTATTGGCCAAAAAGAAACCGCCGAACTCGCCGTGATGGTGGATACCTTCCGCCCCTTGCAAGTGACCCAAGCAGCCTTGGACATGGAATTGAACGACTACTGGAACTCCTGGAACGAATAACCCTACATACCCTTAGCCATGCAAACGGACTCGACCTCGCTCAAACTTCCGATTGAAAACCCGGAAGCCGAGGACTTCCTCCCCCTTAACGGTACAGACCATGTCGAATTCTATGTCGGCAACGCCAAACAGTCTGCCCACTTTTTCAAGACGGCATTCGGTTTCCAAGATTACGCCTATGCGGGATTGGAAACGGGCGCGAAAGACCGCACGTCCTATGTCCTGAAGCAGGACAAGATTATTTTGGTCCTCACCTCCCCGCTGACAGCGGATAGCCCGATCAATGCGCACATCGTCCAGCATGGCGATGGGGTGAAGAATGTCGCGATTTGGGTGGATGACGCCACCAAAAGCTGGGAAACCACGACGGCACGCGGGGCAGAATCCGCTTTTGCCCCCTACACCCTCCAAGACGCCCACGGCGAAGTTACCCTCAGTGGCATCAAGGCTTATGGGGACACCGTTCACGTCTTTGTGGAGCGCCATGGCTATCAGGGCGTCTTTATGCCCGGCTACATTGCCTTAGACACCGGCTACCACCCAGCGCCCACAGGACTCAAGTTCATCGACCACATGGTCGGCAACGTGGGCTGGAACGAAATGGATACCTGGGTCAATTACTACAAACACATCATGGGCTTCGCGCAACTGGTGTCTTTTGACGACAAGGATATTTCCACCGAATACACCGCATTGATGTCCAAGGTGATGACCAATGGCAATGGCCGCATCAAATTCCCGATCAACGAACCGGCAGAAGGCCGCAAGAAATCTCAGATCGAGGAGTACATTGACTTTTACAATGGCCCCGGCATACAACACTTGGCTTTGGCCACCGATGACATCCTATACACGGTCACGGAATTGCGCTCACGCGGAGTTCAGTTTCTGGAAGTCCCGAAGAGCTACTACGACGATGTTCTTGACCGCGTGGGAAAAATCGACGAGGACCTTAGCCCCTTGAGCAAGTTGGGCATTCTGATTGACCGCGACGAAGAAGGCTATCTGCTTCAACTCTTTACCAAGCCCTTGATGGATCGCCCCACGGTCTTCTTTGAAATCATCCAACGCAAAGGAGCCAAGTCCTTTGGAAAGGGGAATTTCAAGGCTCTTTTCGAAGCCATCGAGCGCGAACAAGAGCGCCGAGGCACCTTGTAACGTCGCCCCAGCGAGCCGGAAAATCAAAGGGCGCCCCGATGGGGCGCCCTTTGTCATTCTATACCGGCAAGGATTAACCTACCAGCTGAGCTGCGGCCTCGTAGCGCTTGATGAGTTCGACCTGATTGTATTCCTCTTGCGTCATAGGCTTGTTGTTGTATTCGTACTGCATCACCATGCGCACAAGCATCTGATAGAACTGGAGGCTCGTTTGAATCTCATTGGTGATCGCGCGCTTGTCTGCGCCGCGGAATTGGGCGTAGTAACGCAGTTCTTCGTCGAGACTCGTAGCAAACCCTTCAACCAATGCTTGGGCTTGCGTCTGGGCCCCAGAGACGTAGAAGCCTTCCACCATGCTGAGCATGAAGTAGTCGTAGCCCAGCTTTTCTACCGGCATTTTGGACATCGCGTATTCCAAGACCTGAATGGCCTTTTCCTTCTCCCCGCGGCGGGCCAATTCGGCGCCAAGGCGGCCGTAATTGATGCGCAAGTTGAACGTGGAGCGACGAACCGTCTCATCCAAGAAGACGCCCGGCTTTTCCATGTTGCCAAAGTTGAATTTCCCTGGGTCGTTGTCCGGATTGTACATCATGGCGTACATCTTATCAGCATCCACAGAACCAAAATCATAGGCATTGCCCGGTGTTTCAGTCATCACAGGCACAAAGCGGTAGGCCAGGCCCTCCAATCGGAAATACTTCTGGAGCCAGAAGAACGAGCTTGCGCTGCTTCCCACCGTCGTCGAGAAATAGATAGGGCGGCTCCAATCGTTGTTGGCAATGAGGTCGATCAACACCAAATCGCGCTTGGCGATCACATTCCCGTTCCAATCCCAATCGATGTAATCCACCACGCGGTTGCTGTCTGCTGCCGACACGACGTTGTTTGCCAGGACAGCGGCCTTGTCGACGGGAACGCGGAACTTCTTCATTGGGAAGTACTGCAATTTCTTGGGGCTTTTCGTGTTGGGGAAGGCCGTAAAGAAGACCGCATCGTCATTGCGCAAGGCATAGTTGATGAAATCCTTGGCGTACCAACGGCCGGGCAAGTTCATGTCTTGGAAATAGAGGACATCGCGGGTTCCCTGTACGTAGTCCTTCTTTTCTAGGGTGATGGGTACGGGGGCGCCGTCGTAGAATTTGCGCTTCATCATGTCGATGTACCAATCCGTATTGAGCAGAGAGAGGTTCACGATGCGGACATCCGTTCGGTAGCCTTCGACCTCTTGCACGTACCACAAGGGGAAGGTGTCGTTGTCGCCGTTGGTGAACAGGATGGCATTGGGCGCGCAGCTGTCCAAGTACATTTTGGCAATTTCCCGGGCGGTATAGCGGTCACTTCGGTCGTGGTCGTCCCAGTTTTCAGCGGCCATGAGTGTGGGTACGCCCAGGGCTAAAATGGTCAAGGCGCTCGCCGTGACGGTGCTTCGGTACTTGCCCATCCATTCGTACAAGGCAATTACACCCAGTCCGATCCAAATGGCAAACACATAGAACGACCCCACGAAAGCGTAGTCGCGTTCACGGGGCTCAAAGGGTTTGTGGTTGGTGTATACGACAATGGCCAATCCCGTAAACAAGAAGAGGAGGGTGACGACCCAGGCATTGCGTTGATCTTTTTGGACTTGGTAAACAAGACCCAACAGACCCAGTAAGAGCGGCAAGGCGTAGTATACATTTCGCGAGGGGTTGTTCGCAAAGTGTGCAGGCAGATTGTCCTGGGGGCCAAGGCGCATTTCGTCCAAGAAGGTGATTCCCGTCAGCCAATTCCCCTTAGTGAGTTCATAGCGGTTTTGGTCATCGTTTTGGCGGCCTGCAAAGTTCCACATGAAGTAGCGGAACCACATTTGGCCCACTTGGTAGTCCATGAAAAACTTGAAGTGATCGCTAAACTTCAACTTGTCTGAGGGCTTGACACCCATGAGTTTCTGGTAGTTCTCGACGTGATCGGCCTGGTCACTCCACATCCGGGGGAAGAACCCGACATCGCTCTTGGCGTAGTTGGGCTTAGATGCCTTCCCATCATTGGTGACCTCGTAGGTACCCGATTCCTCGCTGTATTGGTAGGCGGGGCTGCCGTCTACGTAGGGCTGGGAATTGTCGAGCTGGCTGTTGAAGCTTTGGCCATACAATACAGGCCAATCGCCATATTGATCCCGCTTGTAGTAGGACAAAAGAGACATCGCGTCCTCGGGGTTGTTCTCGTCAATGGGGGTGTTGGCATTGGAGCGGATGGCCAAGACCACAAAGCTGGAATAGCCAATTAAGAGAAAGACCACAGCCAAAATGCCCTGTGCCAAGAGAGGGCGGCTGTTCTTGCGCGCCCAATAAATGCCGTAGTAAACGCCCCCTACAATCAAAAGAAGGGCAAAGAGGGATCCTGAGTTCTTGGGAAGACCGATGCTGTTGACAGCCGTGATTTCGAGCCATCCAAAGAGGGAAAGGATGAATGGGATGATGATGGCAAAGACGAGTGCCAGGACCCCAATCGACGCGGCGTTGGCCACCACCCATGACTTCCACGTCACATTCGGAAACTTCTTGTAGAAGTAAATCATCACAACGGAAGGAATGGTCAAGAAGACCAAGATGTGGATCCCCACAGATAGACCCGTCAGGTAGGCAATCAGAAGGAGCCAGCGGTTTGCATAGGGGTCTTCGTCTACCGCAGCTTCCCACTTGAGCACCGCCCAAAACGCGATGGCTGTAAAGCATGAAGACATCGCATAGACTTCGCCTTCGACTGCCGAAAACCAAAACGAATCGCTAAATGTAAAGGCCAATGCCCCCACGGCGCCCGCGCCCAGAAGTACGATTTCCTGTCCGCGGCTCAAGGTATCGACCGAGAAAAGCTTGCGGCCAAAGGCCACAATCGTCCAGAAAAGGAAGGGAATGGTGAATGCACTAGAGAGCCCTGACGCCAGGTTGACGTAAAAGGCTTGGCGCTCCACATCGCCCAAAGCCAATTGGGACAAGACGTTTGCAATCAACTGGAAGACTGGGGCACCGGGGGGGTGGCCCACTTGAAGCTTGACAGACGTGGCAATGTATTCCCCACAATCCCAGAAACTTACAGTCGGTTCAAGGGTCGAAACATAGGTGAACAGGGCAATCCCAAACGTGAGCCAACCACCGAGGTTGTTCAGCTGCTTAAAGGAGAGATTCATACGGCGCAATTTTATAGAGGAACGAAGATACCCAATCCGTTCCGCCTAACCCGCGCCGGGCATGAAGAAATGATTAAACGACCGCGGACATATCCACGCCGAGCTTGTTGCCGATCAAGCGATGCAGTTTGGCTTGTAGGCTTGGGTGCTGGATGTCTGCCACGGCGTCGTGGGCAAAGGCTAGCATTAACAAAGCTTGCGCTTCTTTGCGCTGAATGCCTCGGGCACGCAGGTAAAACAAAGCGTCTTCGTCTAACTGGCCCACGGTACATCCGTGCGAGCACTTGACATCGTCGGCAAAAATCTCGAGCTGTGGCTTGGTATCTATGCTCGCTTTTTCACTGAGGATCAGGTTGTCGTTTTCTTGGAAGGCCAAGGTTTTCTGTGCGTCCACGTGTACATGGATCTGCCCGTTGAAAACACCATTGGACTGGCCGTCAAAAATGCCTTTGTAGTTCTCACGGCTGGTGCAATGGGGCGCCAAGTGGTCCACGCGCGTATGGTGGTCCACCAGCTGCTGACCGTCGGCCAGGGATAGCCCAAACATACGGGATTCGGCCCCTGGCTCGGTTAATTTAAAGTCGAGGTTGTTGCGAAGAAACTTGCCGTCCGTGCTGATGGTGTGTACGGTCGCATGGCTATCGCGCTTTTGCTCAATCACACTGTGCTGCGTAAGGGCTGCGGAGGCTTCATCGTGCTGCAACTTCACCCAATGAAGGTGGGACTGTGCCCCCATGAAAACCTCGTCCACGGCGTTGGTCCAACTGGCGGAAGAGGTGAGAGACTGGTGGCGTTCAATGATCTCCGCTTTTGCCCCCTCGCCAAGTAGAATGAGGCTACGTGTTTGGGTAAACATAGGCTGATCGCCCGTCGTGAAATAGAGCGCCTGAATGGGCTTGTCCAACGTGACATGGTCAGGCACGCGCACGTAGAGACCGTCCCACGCGAGGGCGGTGTTCAATTGCACGGTGGCTCCAAGAGTTTCCGTCAATCGGCCAAAATGAGGCTCCACTTGGTCCTTGTACTTCTTCCAGGCGCTACCTAAGGTGCACACATCGAAGCCCTGGTGGGTCGTTTCGGACAGCCACGCCGAATACCGGCCATTGATAAAGACGACCCGGTAGCAATCGATGTCGTTGACCAAGTAGCGCTTGATGTCCTTGAATTCAATGGGTTCCGCATCATCCTGTGCGCTGAAGGGCGACGACAAGGCGTAGTCCTCCTTCAGGATTTTTTTCAAGGGGGTGTACTTCCAGTCTTCGTGGCGCACCGTCGGAAAGCCTTCCGCTTCAAACCGCTCCATGGCGGCGCGGCGGCGCTCCGTCACCGTCGGAGACGACAGGGCGGTGTAATGCGATTCGTGGAGCCAATACGAGGCAGCAAGGCGCTCCTTCATTCCTGCTCTTTTTTGATCCAATCGTAGCCGCGCTCTTCTAGGTCGAGGGCCAAAGACTTGTCTCCGGACTTCACGATTTTGCCTTTGAATAAGACGTGCACATAATCAGGTACGATGTGGTCGAGTAAGCGCTGGTAGTGGGTAATGACCATGAAGGCGTTTTGGGGCGAGCGGAGGGCATTCACTCCGTTGGCAACAATGCGGAGGGCATCGATGTCAAGGCCCGAATCGGTCTCATCCAAGATGGCCAGAGTCGGCTCAAGCATGGCCATTTGAAAAATCTCGTTGCGCTTCTTTTCGCCGCCTGAAAATCCTTCATTCAGCGAACGGCTCAAAAAGCCCTTGTCCATCTCCAACAAGTCCATCTTCTCCCGCATCTTCTTCAGCATGGATGAGGCATCCAAAGGCTCCTCTCCCCGGGCCTTTTTGCTTTCGTTGATGGCGGTTTTAATGAAATTGGAGACCGTGACCCCGGGAATTTCGACGGGATATTGAAAGCTCAAAAACACCCCTAGGTGCGCGCGCTCTTCCGGCGCCAATTCCAGGATGCTCTCCCCGTGAAAGCGAATGTCGCCTTCTGTGATTTCGTAATCTTCGCGGCCGGCGATGACATTGGACAAGGTAGACTTGCCCGAGCCATTGGGACCCATAATCGCGTGGACCTCGCCGGCACCGATGCGAAGGTTGATGCCCTTCAAAATAGGTTGGCCGTCTACGCTGGCGTGTAAGTTGACAATTTCAAGCATGATGAGGGGCTTATCCGACCGAGCCTTCGAGGCTAATGGCCAAAAGTTTTTGTGCTTCCACGGCGAATTCCATGGGCAATTGATTGAGTACGTCTTTGCAATAGCCATTGACAATCAGCGCGATGGCCGCTTCCATGTCCAAGCCGCGCTGTTGGCAATAGAAAATTTGGTCCTCCCCGATTTTACTCGTGGTCGCTTCGTGCTCCATGCGGGCCGAAGGATGCTTTACCTCGATGTAAGGGAAGGTGTGCGCCCCGCAGCGGTCGCCCATGAGTAGGGAGTCGCATTGGCTAAAATTGCGCGCATTGATGGCACGAGGACCCATGCGAACCAACCCGCGGTAGCTGTTGTGGCTATGGCCGGCGCTGATGCCCTTGCTGACAATAGTGGACTTCGTGTTCTTGCCCAAGTGAATCATCTTGGTGCCCGTGTCCGCCTGCTGGTAGTTGTTCGTGACCGCGACTGAATAGAACTCGCCCACGCTGTTGTCCCCCTTGAGGATGCAGCTGGGATATTTCCAGGTCACGGCCGAACCCGTTTCTACTTGGGTCCAGCTGATTTTGGCGCCGCGCTCGCAGATGCCGCGCTTGGTCACAAAGTTGAATACGCCCCCCTTGCCCTCCGCGTCGCCAGGGAACCAGTTTTGGACGGTCGAATACTTGATCTCCGCGTCATCCATGGCGACAAGTTCGACCACTGCCGCGTGCAACTGATTTTCGTCGCGCTGGGGAGCCGTACAGCCCTCCAAGTAGCTCACGTAGCTGCTTTCATCAGCCACCACGAGCGTGCGCTCAAACTGGCCCGTACCGGATTCATTGATGCGGAAATAGGTGCTCAGTTCCATAGGGCAGCGAACACCCTTGGGGATGTAGCAGAACGACCCGTCGGTGAAGACCGCGCTATTGAGGGCAGCGTAAAAGTTGTCGGTCTTGGGAACGACAGTGCCCAAATATTTTTTTATGAGCTCCGGGTATTCCTGGATGGCCTCGCTCATGGAGCAGAAGATGATGCCCTTTTCGGCCAAGGTCTTTTTGAAGGTTGTCGCCACGGAGACCGAATCCACCACCACATCCATGGCCACTCCGGTCAAGCGCTTTTGCTCGTCTAGGCTGATACCTAACTTTTCAAAGGTTTTGAGTAGCTCAGGATCCACCTCATCGAGGCCGTTTATTTGCTTCTTTTTGGGGGCAGAGTAGTAGCTGATGGCCTGGAAATCTGGCTTTTTGTAGTGCACGTTGGCCCATTCGGGTTCCGCCATGCCTTGCCAAATTTTAAACGCATCCAAACGCCATTCTGTCATCCATTCCGGCTCGTTTTTCTTCGCCGAAATCATGCGGATCACGTCCTCATTCAGACCCGGAGGAACCTTGTCCGACTCGACATCTGTATAAAAGCCGTATTTGTATTCCGAGGAGGTAACCTCGTTGAGAATTTGATCTTGTTCGCTCACAGGGCAAAGCTTTCCCCGCATCCGCAGGTACGCGACGCGTTCGGGTTGTTAAACGAAAATCCTTTGCCGTTCAATCCGCCACTGTACTCCAAGGTCGTACCTAGGAGGTACAGAAGGCTTTTCTTTTCCACGAGGATCTTCACCCCTTGGTCTTCAAAAAGCTGATCGCCCTCTTCAGGGCTGTCGACAATGCCCATGTCGTAACTCAATCCGGAGCACCCTCCGGACTTGACCCCGACACGAACATAGCTGGCAGCCACGTCCTTGCCTTCCTCATTCATGAGGGAAGCAACTTTCTTGGCCGCTTCGGCGGATACGTTAATCATTTGGACTCGTTCTAAATTGAGCGGCAAAGATACAACCCGCCGAGGGCTTAATTGGTTCGGCTATTTCCCGGGGAATCGGTACATCGTCAGACCGTTTGGAGCGATCGGATACCCCTGTACCCCCTCTGTCCAATCGGCGGGGCCTCCACCTTTGCTTTCCACATGAGCCGGTTTGGTTTCTAGTAAAATTTCCGGTTGACCATAGTCTGCTACCAGCGGATGAAGGCGTTTGGCCGCAAACTTTTGAAGCATTTCACTCCGGTTGACGAGCACAAGCACCAGTTCCTCTTCGTTGTACCAGGCGTAGGCATAGACATCGTCGTAAGGGGCCCATTGGCGTAGGCTTCCGGTTCCAATGACGGGGTGGGCCGTGCGCAGATCCGCCAGCTCACGCACAAATGCCAAAGCCTCTGCCTCGTCTCCGGTCAAGTTCTCACCGGTAAAGGCGTTCTTGGTATCGCCTTCCCAACCGCCAAACATGTCCTGGCGCATGGCCCCATGGTCGCTTTCGGCGCGCATCAACACCTCGGTGCCGTAAAAAAGGCAGGGAATGCCGCGCATCGTGTACAGCATGGCTAGGCCCATCTTATAGAGGTCCTTGTCCTCCTTCACCTTGGCGAAGAAGCGACCCTCGTCATGGTTGTCCAAGAAGACGACAAAATTCTCAGGCTCGCGGTAGAGGTAGTCGGCGGCCAAATTCATGTAGAAGTGGTTCAGCCCCCCATTCCAGGAGGTAGGTTTTTCCAAGGCCTCCTTCCAGGCCTGGTACATCATAAAGTCAGCGGCCCCATCGAGCGTGGGATGCTGGTCGAGGAAATACTGCTGCGAATGCTCATTGTGAACCCAGCTCTCCGAAAAAATGAAGAAGTCCGGATAGACCGCGTGAATAGCGGTGGACCACTGGTTCAAGAAACTTTGGTCGGGGTAGATCCACGTGTCCACACGGAAAGCGTCCACACCAATGGACTCAATCCACCAGATGGCGTTTTGGACCAAGTACTGCGCGCAGTGGCGGTCCCGCTGATTGACGTCCACCATGGAAGACACAAACCACCCGTCGGTAAACTGCGCCTTGTCGCTGGGTGCCGCATAGGGGTCGTACATGGTCGCGTAGCGGTGGTTGGTGATGAGGGGCTCGCCTACTTCGCCATTCTTGTCCGTTTTTGGCTGACCAGGCCACGCGTTGATCCAATTGGAATCGGGGGGATTTTGGTAAAAACGGTGCGCCGTCCCGAAATGGTTGGGCACCATATCCATGACCAATTTCATGCCTTTCGCGTGCAGGGCGTCTGCGTAGTCTGCGTACGCGCTAAATCCTCCAAAACGCGGGTCAACACGGTAGTGGTTGGTGATGGCGTAGCCATGATAGGACGCCCGCGGCATGTCGTTTTCCAGGATGGGCATGGTCCAAACCGCCGTGGCCCCCAAAGAAGCGATGAAATCCAAGTGGGCTGTCAAGCCCTCGAGGTCTCCCCCATGGCGCTCATAGCCCTGGCTGCGGTCCAAACTTTGCTCGGCCAGACCGCGAATCCGGTCATTGCTAGGATTCCCATTGGCAAAACGATCTGGCGTGACCAAATAGATAAGGTCTCGGGAATCCAAGCCCATGTGCGATCTACGGCTTGGATCGCGCGCCTCCAATACATAGGGAACAAGCGTCGGTCTTTTGGACTTGGTGTCGTAGACGTTGAGTTGAAGGGTTTGCGCCGGTGCCTGGGGCTCAATGACCAACGTAACATAGTGGTAATGGGGATTTTGAGCCGGTTCATCTTTGAAAATTCGGACCCCTTGCGCCTCCTCCAAGGTCACCTTTTGGATGTCACCAAAACGATGCTCAACGAGCAGTTCTACGGTGTTTCCCGGCATCCCGACCCACCAGTTGGGCGGATCGACGACCACTTTTAATACTTTGGTACCAAATGCCTCCCCGGGCATGACCATCAACGCGATCAAGAGCCCTAAAAAAGCCCACCTTCCATTTTTCATCTTAGCTGTAAATGTAAGAAGGCCGGCGATGGCCGGCCTTCTCTGTTTCCTTTTAGAGAACCGATTAGCGGCTTACCGCTACACGCTGGATAGACTTCTCGCCATCCACCACGACCTCAACGAGGTAGTTGCCGTTCTCCACCAAGCTGCCGTTCGCGGCGTCCAAGTTCCAACGGATCTCGTTCTTACCAGCGAATACCGCAGCATCAAAGCTGTTCACGCGCTGACCCAAAACGTTGAATACGTTGATGGTAGCGTTTGCAGAAGCCTTAGCTGTGAAAGCGATCGCGACAGGACCGTTTGCAGGGTTGGGGTATACCGACAAACCAGAAACGGCGGTCTCGTCTACACTGATCGAAGCACCGCTTCCGTCACACTGGTAGCAAGCATCCCAGCAAAAACGCAATACGGTACCGTTGGCAGAAGGGACTACGATCTCACGGTTGATGTTACCAGAACCGTCGTCATTGCCACAGCCGTCTGTAGCGATCGTACAAGCGGGATCTGTGCCTTCGTTTGTGCCCCAGTTACCGTTTACAAACTTGTAGTACGTGGTGCCACCAATAGCGGTAGAGGGGAAGGTCACCGTGATAGACCATACGCCGTTGCCTTGGTCGGTCATTGCAGAACCGGTATCCGTGGGAGACCAATCGGCCATCGCCAAAGTACCGTTCGTAGCTGCTGCCGTGGCAAAGTTGCCGCCTACACGGAGTCCGTTTGCTGCCACTGCATTACCAGCTGCAACGTAATCGGTTACGTCTACTTGAAACGTAACGTCCACTTGGCCATAGGCCATCACTGACGTCAAAGCCGCCAGTCCGAGAATAAGGATTTTTTTCATACTCATAGTTGTGATTTGGGGTTAATGGAAGGTTTAGTAGCCTGGGTTTTGGGCCAGGTTTTGGTTAGAAATCAGATCCGAAGAAGGAATCGGGTACAAGTTGTAGTGTTCAGATGTAGAGATGCCAAACTGCTCACCGCCTTTAAAGGCCCAGAGGTAGGAACCGCCCGTGAATTGACCGAAGCGAATCAAGTCCGTGCGGCGGTGGCCCTCGCCATACAGCTCACGCGCGCGCTCGTCCAAAATAGTCGGCAAGTCCAAGGTGGTCACATTGTGGTCGCTGTTGCCATAGGCCCGCTCACGAACCATGTTGAAGTAGCCTACGCCTTGTGACAGGTTGGTGCCCGTGCGCGCCGCACATTCGGCGTACATCAAGTACACATCAGCCAATCGGAACATGGGGAAATCTATGTCTACGAAGGTGACAGGTTCGGAACCCACGGATCCGTCGCGGTTCACATTGCGCCACTTTGTAATGCCTATCCCTTCCGTGAAGGTGCCCACTGTGGTGATGGTGTCCTCCATGCCGTCCAACCATACCAGTCGGCGAGTATCCAACGTGTCGGGGAACTTGTCGTACCATGCCTTCGTGGCCCGGTTACCCTGCCACCCAGACGTCGTACCAAAGTACGCGGGGTCCATCGTGCCCCCCATGTGGGAATGCACGAGGAACGTCGTACCGCCATAGGTGCGCGTATGTTGTCCATCAAATGTGGCCACAAAAATGAACTCCGATGAGGTATGATTGTCCGCAAAGAAGTTATGCTCATAGACGGGCTCCAAGCTATACCCTGCGTTGATGAGATCCGAGCACTCTGCCATCGCATCTGCGTAGCGATCCGTGCCGGCAAACACCTCGGCATTCAAGTACAACTTGGCACGCAATGCCTTCAATGCACCCAAATCCGCACGGCCGTACTGGCCAGCACGAGCGGGCACCATTAACGCTTCGATGTCATTCAATTCTGCCTCGATGTAGGCGAATAGGTCCACGCGAGAAATTTGCTCAGGGTAGTACACCCCGGGGCGGTCGCTCTCATCGACAAAGGGCACATTGCCAAAGAGGTCCAAAGCGTGGTAGTAGCTCAAGGCACGGAGGTAGCGCGCTTCGGCACCCATATCCTTGATCATGGCCACTTGCTCGGGGGTAAAGTCCTTGGTATTCAACCACTCGTCCATGGTGTATCGAATGAACTCGTTGGCCAAGGCGATTTGGTAGTAGATGCGGTAGTACATCGCACTCACAAAAGACGAGTTGTCATTCCACGTCATGGTGTTGAGCTCGGGGACTCCGGGATCATTCCAGCCGCAAACGGCCTCATCGGTCGGAAGCTCTTGGAGGTTCCAATACACGCGGACATACTGGGAGAATCCCTCATCGATGCCGCCGATGTCGGGCATCCCAGCGGGGCCTTGGTTACCAGATGTGGATAAGCCCGCATAAAGCTTGGCCAACACGTTGATGTAGTTATTGGGGTCGGAGTAAACCGCATCCGCGTTCAAACCATATTTGGGCGTCAGGTTCAAATCCTTGGCACATGACGCAGCCAAGAGCGCTGCACCGGCCAAAAGAGAAAAGAGTTTGATAGATTTCATGGCGTCCGGGGATTAGAGGGTAACAGTCAATTGGAGGTTGAATACGCGAGGACGGGGGTAGATCATGTTGTCAATGCCCCCGGCGATTTCGGGATCCAATCCTTTGTACTTCGTGATGACTAAAGCGTTCTGCATGGAGATATTCAAACTCGTAGCATACTTGTCTTGGTAAAGGTTGCCCAAGTTGTAGGATAGGTACAGGTTGTCCAAGCGAATGAAAGAGGCCTCTTGGATGTAATAGCTTGAGAGGTATTGGGGTGAGCGGAAGCCTGTATTCAAATAATCCGTCACTAGGTTGTTCAAGTGACGCATGGAGCCTCCCACTTCAAAGTAATTGCCGTGGTTGGACGACAAGTTATTGTACATGTACTGTCCCTGCTCCGCGCGCCAAGTCATTCCACCTGACCAACGCTTGTGCGAGAAATTAGCGTTGAATCCAAAAATCTGACGGGGTTCAGGTGTTTTTCCTGCCCAAGCCACCAAGTCGCTGGTATTGATGATGCCGTCGCCATTCTGATCCACATAGGCTTCGATGTCGTCAATCTTGCCATTGCCATTGACGTCCACTCCGTCGCTGTATTGATCCAGTGAACCGTTGCGCTCCAAGGGGCGGCCTGTTGCATCGTAGATCTGCTCATAGCTGTAGAAGGTGAACATCGGCATGCCTAGCGCATGAATTTGGATCGTGTTGCCCACGCCCCCTGCGATACCGCCCACCTGAATACCGGGTGAGGTTGTGTCCTGAACCAGTGATAGCTTGGTGATTTGGTTGCGGTTGCGTGAGGCGTTGAAGCCAATCTCAAAATTGGTCGTGGCATTGTCGACCAACACGAGGTTGACGGACGCTTCGATACCATTATTGGTCATAGAGCCCACGTTGGTCAAAACCCGATTGGAGAAATTCGTTCCCGCTGGGATGGGCACCACCCCTAAGAGGTCAAAGGTGTTTTTGCGGTAGACATCCACGCTACCGTTGATGCGGCCCTTCAACAGCCCATAGTCCAAGGCGATATTGGTTGTGGCCGTCTTTTCCCACTGCAGGTTGTAATCGTAGGCGTCCGGGCGAAGGATGTCCACCCAGTTGTTGCCAAATTGATACTGGGCCGTGGCCGTTCCGTAGTTGTAGTTGGGGATGTAGCCGTAGTCGTTGTAGATGTCTTGCTGGCCCGTCAATCCATAGCCCATGCGCACCTTCAGGTTGCTGAAGAGCGTCTGGCCCGCAAAGAGGTCTTCTTCCAGCACGTTCCATGCCAAAGCCGCCGAGGGAAACAAGCCCCAACGCGCATCCTTTGAAAAGCGAGAGGAACCATCCGAACGCAAGGTGGCGGTTACCAAGTATTTATTGCTGATGTTGAAGTTTCCACGGCCGTAGAAGGACATCAAAGCATTCTCCGAGAAAAAGGGGTTGGGGTTAGCTGGGCTAATCGTGTCGCCTGCGGCATTAAGGCTCGCATACGATGGCGAGGATGAGCTCCAGTGCTGGAAGGAGTATCCCCCGGTCAAATCCGCATGTACGCGGTTGCTCACTTGCTTGTTGTAATTGCCGTAGAGTTCAATCAATCGGTTCGTGCGGGTAGACTCATACTTATTCATTTCCCCCCCATTGTTGAAGTTCATGGCTGCATAGGCAGGAACGAAGGTGTTTCCGTGCGTGTAGGAGTACTCGCCCCCTACGTTCATGAAAAGGTGCAGCGCCTCGCTTGCCAAAGGCTGGTAATCAAATAAGATGTTGCCCAGAGCACGGGTATTATAGCCCACATCATCGCGCAGCATCAACAATCCCACCGGGTTGCGCGGTGAAAGGGCCGAAGGAGCTCCATTGGGCATCGTCCACTCGAAGTATCCTCCATAAGCCGTATCCCCGCTGAGGACCGGACGCGTGGGATCAAAAAAGACCGCCGTGCCGATGGCACCCTGGTTGGCGTAGAAGTTTTCGGCCGAAATCACTTTGGCGCTCGTATTGGCCTTGAGTTTGCCGTTCATGAAAGAGGGGCTTGCATTCAAGGTGGCCGTGTAACGCTTCAGCTCTGAGCGCTTGAGCACCCCTTTTTCACGGTACATCCCCAATCCCAGGCGGTAGGGCATTTTCAACCCGCCCGTCAAGGCGATGTTGTAGTCATTCACCACCCCTGTTTGGTAGATTTCATTCTGCCAGTTGGTGACTTGGTTGGGGTCGGCGGTAGCCAACCGGGATTGCTGGGTAGACGTGCCATTTTCGGCAATCACGTTGCGGAATTGCTCCGTAGAGAGGACGTCCACTTGGTTGGTGACATTGCGGAACGACGTGACCGCCGTAACATCGGCATGGAAGGCGCTATTGGCCGTGCCTTTTTTGGTCGTGACTAAGATAACCCCGTTGGCCGCCCGTGAACCGTAAATCGCCGTGGCGGAGGCATCCTTCAAAATAGTAAAGCTTTCAATGTCCGAAGGGTTGAGCAGTCCAAGGCCATCGGCGGGCAAGCCATCGATGACAATCAAAGGATCGTTGCTGGCATTTAAGGATGAACCGCCTCGAATGCGTATGCGGCTACCCGCACCGGGCATACCCGAATTGGAGGTGATGCGGACACCGGGAGTTTTACCCAAAATCAGGGCTTCCGGCGTCGAAAAGGCTCCCTTTTGGAAGGATTTGGCCTTGACACTCACGACCGACCCTGTCAAGTCTTTGACGTTGGACGTTCCGTAGCCAATCACCACGATGTCGTCCAGGGTTACCGCCGATTCAACCAACGTGAAGTTGGCTGTTGCCGCAGCATTGGTCAACGTGACTGTTTTGCTTACTCCGACATAGCCCAGCATGGATGCCTTCACGGTGGCTTGGTTGGCCGAAACGGTCAAGGAATACATGCCGTTGTTGTCCGTCATGGCCGTCGTTCCAGACGCTTCATCTGAGAGCACAACGCCCGGCAACGCCGCGCCTGCTGCATCCTTTACGGATCCGCTAACACGTCCTTGTGCCAGGGCAGTACTAGAAAGAAAGAGGAAGGCGAGGGCGCTTCCAAGGCTGCGTTTCCAATTCATGGTTGGGATATTTTGCCCCTAAAATACATGAATATTGGATAAAGCGTACAAAGTACACTATAGTAAATTTTACCATAAGTAAACTCTCACCCGGAAAGCGTTCACGGGTTGTCCTCAAACCAACAAGGAGGGGAGTCGTTTAGCCGCAGTGAGCCTCGAAGGCCCCTATCAAATTGGCTGCCAGCATATCTGCGGGGCGACCTTCAATGTGATGGCGCTCGATCATATGGACGAGTTCCCCATCCTTAAAGAGGGCCATACAGGGCGAAGAAGGAGGGAAGGGAAGCATCAAATCGCGGGCTTTATTGACCGATTCTCGATCATTTCCAGCAAAGGCCGTCACAAGGTGATCGGGTTTCTTGCCCGCATTGGCAACAGCCATCCGAGCTCCAGGGCGGGCTGAACCTGCCGCACAACCACAGACTGAGTTGATCACCACAAAGGTCGTTCCCGCATTGTGGGTGATGGCCGTTTCCATCGCGGCCGCGTCGCGGATTTCAGTGAAGCCTGCGTCAGTCAATTCGGCGCGCATGGGAGCAATGAGGTCTTCGGGATACATAGTCGATTCGATTATACAGTGAACGCCCAAAGGGCACTAAGTCTTCTGCAAAAGTAATGCCCAAAATCCCCCCGAGACGCCGAACCCTTTGGCCACAGTTGGGTTTAACCTATGAGCCGTAAATTCATCCTCCCATGCGCCGTCACATTCTTTACCTCCTTGGGCTTAGCCTGAGCTTCTTTCCTGTTTTGGGCCAAAACCCGAGTGCTTTGCTCGCCAAAGCCGAAGGGGCGGCTGTGCAACAGTCTGCGTACAGCCGCATTCAAATGAAAGCAGAACGCCCGCGCTACACCCGAGAAATGGAGCTCCGAAGCTGGAACATGGGCAATGCCTACTCCCTGGTTCAAATTGTCTCCCCCGAGCGCGACGCGGGAATGGTGTATATGAAAGCGGACAAAGCGCTGATGACCTATTCCCCCCGGACCGGGAAAATCATGAAGCTCCCCTCCTCCATGCTCATGCAGGGGTGGATGGGCACGGATGCACAGTTTGACAATATTCTGGGGGCTGCCTCGCTCAGTCAAGACTTTACCCACCAATACCTGGGCAAAAAAACAGTGAATGGCCAAGAATGCCATCTCATCCGATGCACACCTAAACCCAACACCCCGGTGGCCTACGACCATGTTGACGCCTACCTCAGTGTACAAAACGATACCTGGGTGCGGTTGGTGTTCTTGGACAAAAAGGGGGGCGTAAGCCAGCAGATGGACGCCCTGCACTTTAAACGTTTTGATGGAGTACTGATGCCCGATCAGATTCGCTTCACCGCCAAAGACGGCAACCAGACGACCACGCTCACGATCCTGGAGTGGCGCAAGCGCCCTGACTTAAAGGCAAGCTGGTTTAGCGAGGCCACCATGAAAAACATCGATACGCTGTAATGCTCCAGGCCCCATGTCTCTAACTACCCGTTTAGCCTGGCGAAACCTAGGCCGCAATCGACGAAGAAGTGCCATCACGGCGGCCGCGGTCGCCTTTGCCCTCTTTTTTGCGATTTTGATTCGCAGCTTGCAGCTAGGCATCTATGGCCACATGATTCACACGGTAGTCGGTGGAATGGCCGGCTATGTTCAAGTCGCTGACAGCACCTATTGGCCCTCCCAAAATTTGGATGTGGCCATGGTCGAAGATCCCCGCTGGCTCGAGGCCGTCACCGCCGACCCCAACGTCGCCTCCGCCACCCCGCGCCTAGCAGGCTTTACCCTCCTTAGTCATGGAAAAGAAAGCGGCGTGGCCCAATGGACAGGCGTAGACTTTACCCGGGAGGATAGGGACTTTTGGGCCACCCGACTGATGGATGGAACCTTGGACGCTCCCCGCCATGGTCCCTTCCCTGTTTGGCTAGGGCGCTACCTCGCCGAATCCCTCGACGCCCGAATTGGGGACACCCTGGTCGGCATGGGGCAAGGCTACCAAGGCTCCATGGCCAGCGATTTGATGATCGTCGCAGGGACCCTCCGCCTGGGAAATCCCGAACTCGAAAAACGCGTCGCGGTCATGCGACTTGAAGATGCCCAAGCCTACAGCGGCGCCTACGGCATGTGGGGGACGGTCATGATCACCCCCAAAAATCCGGGTGAATCCATGCGAGCGGCGGCCGACCTTTCACAGCAGCACCCCATGGACTATGCTTCATGGACCTCCTGGGAGGAGCGCATGCCCGAATTGCAGCAAGCCATTCAAGCGGATTCTGCGGGAGGCATTGTTATCCTATTTATTCTCTACGTAGTCATCTCCTTTGGGCTCTTGGGGACGATGATTATGTTGGCCAACGAGCGCCAACGGGAATTCACCATGCAAATTGCCTTGGGGGTCAAACGCCCTGTTTTGGCTGGCATGGTCTTCACCGAAGCGCTACTCATGGGCCTGCTCGGGGCCGCCGCCGGTACCGCCATGGGGCGAGGGGTCGTATACTACTTCCATGTCCGGCCACTCCGTCTCCTGGGCGACATTGCGCAAGCCATGGAGCAACAGGGGTGGGAACCCGTTCTGCCTCCCTCCATGGATTGGTCCATCACCTGGACCCATGGAGCCATTGTCCTCAGCTTGACCCTCCTTGCGAGCCTATGGCCCATCTACGTCGTGTATAAATCTCCTGCCATTCACCGCTGATATGAGTACAATTCGCATGGCCTGGCGCAACATTTGGCGCAGCCCTTGGCGCTCCATTGTGGTCATCGGCTCGATGGCCTTGGGCGTATGGGCCGGCATTTTTATGATGGGCTGGGCCACCGGGCTCAACGACGCCCGAACCGTCAGTCTTCTTGACGACAATGTGGGCCACGGACGCATTACGTCGGCGGCGTATGAGGCCTCCCCTGAGGCCGCAGCACTCATCCCGCAACTTGCAACTGTCCTGGAAAATAT
>DFSS01000005.1:0-5829 GCA_002381225.1 Flavobacteriales bacterium UBA3431
GCCACCACTTAAAAGCCACGTGACCGAATCAATCATCGCCGTAGAGCTCAACTGGTAGGTCGACGTCGACATCCACGTGGGCGTCGTTGAACCCACCATAATGGCCCCGACAAAGGGTAAATGCACCGTGTGAGTATCCGCAGCGAGGGCCTTGCCGCAACGTCCTATAGCCGTGCTGCTATCTGAAGCGGTGTACACGATCAACTTACCCATGCCGGAAACCGCGTTGGGAAGACTCAAGGAGAGGACATCTGCCATGACCGCCGTATCCCAGTTTGCGCTCAGCTGGCTCGCATAGCCACTGCTCACACCTGACTGGGTCCATTCGAATTCATTCAGGCCATCCGTAATGGATCCCTGGAAAACCTTGTTATGCAAATAGAGATCCAGAATTCCTGGGTTGACCGAAGTGGCCGAATCTACCGGAATCGTCCCGCCACCGCCCGTGGTGATGTAGACGGGTACTTCGCGCATGGAGTAGCCAATTCGGAACCACGCCCCGTTCGTACTGTCGTAGACATAATCGTCCGCGCGGAAGGCAATGGTCGACTGAATCGTCGTGCTGGGCTTGAAGGTGAGCACACCTGTTGTGGGGTCCAACGTCAGCGGATGGGAAGGGCTGCAGTCAAAAGGATTCGTAGCACTGTAGCCTGTGGCATACACCACGGATGTGCCTGCTGCAGACAAGGCTGGGCGAAGCACCAGCGCGGTGCTGTCTCCATCGATTTCCTGGGTAGCCAAATTCTGCTGATGAAGCTGATGCACGGCTCCACTCAGAGTACCCATGGGCGCCCATTTTACCGCGTTGTTGTGGGGACGTAGGCCGCTGGCCAAATTGAGTTTGGCCTCCAGGTAAATTTGCTGGGAGGCACTGTTTACCAGCGTGGAAGCCCCGTTGGGTCGGCAGCAAACCGACCAGGAGAAGGTGTAGTTCGCGGAGGAGTTGAACGTCGCGGTGCCGGCATATTCGTGCACCTGGACCAGGGCTGCACCGTTAGAGCACAAACCCCCACCGACATTGGCTACCGAATAGCCCGGTTTGACCAAAGATACCTGCACGGAAAACGTCGCTCCCCCACCGGTGACCGTAACGGTATTTGTGGTAGGCATAGAAGCACCGGTTGGGTCGTTGTACAAGGTAAGTAGCACCTTGTAGGTCGATGTTGCCCCGGTGGTAGACACATACTGGTAGGAAAGGTCCCCTCCAATAAGGTGGGAGGCTGATACGGTGAAGGTTGACGCCAGCGTCACAAGGGTCAAGAGCAGTCTTTTCATCGCTACTGGTTTGGTGTTATGTAAATGTACTGACAGACCCGCTGTAGACTCTTGCGTGGAGTTCAAAAGACCCAACCAGTTAGTTTCAGCCCGAAAGAATTGCGTTTACGGGATTTTACCACAAACGGTTCAGGAAAAAGATCGCTTGTTTATGAGGGGTATGTCCTTATTAACGCTGCACGAATCCAACACCAAACCTGTTAGAAAAAATGATTCATTAACTTGGGATGATTGACCCCTTTAATTTCATGACAATATCTCACCTTTGTTTCAACCTAAATACCCTACCCAAAAATGAAAAATTGGATTTTATTCGGGCTGCTAACCGCCTCTACCCTCTCATACGGGCAAGAAGGTCAAGGAGCTAACCTCCATGCGAGCCGGTACATCTTTAGTCCGAGTGGCTATACATTGGCTAAGGATTCCATCTATTTAAACTGGATTGGTCCACTGCTCGATGTACAATTTGCGCCATTGGACAATATCACCTTAGGTATAGGAACCCCTTTCTTCTTGGGCGTTTATGCCACGGGAGGATACTCCATGCAAATCAATGACCAATTATCCGCGAAGGTAGGCGGACTTTATGGGGTCCCATCCGTGGGTCAGGCGAGCTTTGGACTTCCATACGGAGTGCTCACCATGGGAAAACCAAATGCCAACTTTACCGTGGGAGTGGGGTATGGATTCACCACGGGCGATTGGGGTGGAGACCTGAACGGCTTGGCTCTGAACATGGCTGGTTACAAAGATTTTGGAGGAAAAACCGGTTTACTCTTTGAAGGCTGGTATTTGCCTGAAATTGAAACCTACATCGTGGCTCCCGCCTTCCGCATTTACACGAAGCGCGACCGGCGCTACTGGAATATTGGTTTCCTTGCCGCTCGCTATTCCTATGACGAGACCGAGTATCCCATTTTGGGATATGATACCGATTGGGATGGCATCCTAGATGTGACCGAACGGCCTGCGGGGACAGATTTCTACACGATTTATGATTACAACAATCCATTTTTGACTCGTATTTGGGAAACCTTCCGCTTTCCCATCTTCTCCTACGCGATGTATTTCTAAGGGAGTCATTCAACACGCTTCAGCGCCGTGCTCCGACTTTTCTGGGCACGGCGTTTTTATTTGGCGCTACGCAGGGCCCCCAGCGCAGAGCTCATGGCGCGCACCAAATCGCCGTCCAAAGGCAGATTGGGATCTGAGTAGGTCGCCAAACGCTGCCCAGGAATGTCCGTCTTGAGTGTATGGGTCATATACGGACAGGTGTACACGTGCGAATTGGGCTCCTTCTTGGCTCCCCAGGCCGTCATGGCTGCAGACGGCTGCACTTGGATGTCTTTTTCTCCATAAAAAATGTAGATCGGCCATTTCCCGGAAAGCCGCGCTAGATTTTCCATAGGCTCATCTTGAAACCAGTCCATGAGGTAGGGCTGTATGGAGGGGCGAAAAAGCGCCAGTAAGGCGGGTGGCGAAGGCCGACCCAGCAAATACCCTGCTCGCAGACTGTCCAAACTCGTCTTGGCAAATTGACCGTACTCGGAATCTGGCGCCATTTGACGGCTTAATTGCTGCCAAAGAATGTCCGCGGCATTTTCTCCAGGAGGCGCCAATAAAATGAGCCCTTTCAACCCTTCTGGACGGTTCTTAGCCGCCCATGCCAGAGCAATCTGACCGCCTTCACTGTGGCCCACCAAGAGGAGCGATTCATAGCCAGCGAGTTGCCCAAGGGCCCACCAGGCCTGGTAATCTTGAACGTTGTCCGAAAAGAGCATACTCCCCTCTCCCCCTGTGAGTGTACTCTCCCCCACACCCCGTTTGTCCACTTGCATGGTAGAAATGCCCTGGGCTTGAAGGAGCTCAGCAAGCTGATCGTACATGTTCGTTTGCAGCGTAGGGGCCGGTCCATTTCCGTGTCGGTCGGTGGGACCAGATCCTGGGAGAATAATGGCCAGAGTTCGGGCTGCTTTTCGCCCCTGTTTCACATGGCTCAAAGTTCCCCTCAATACATCTTCCCCGGACTGAATAAATACTTCTTCCGATTTTACTTTTTGTCCCCAAGCGGTGGCGGAGACGAAAGCAAGCGCCCCTGCTAGGGCCCAAACGCGGATTTCTTTCATCCTAAAAAGGTAGGGGCTTTGGGTGACTTACAGCACAGTTCTATGCCACGTGGTAAGATATCTTCGACACTATATAGGTGGAAATCTCTCCAAGGATTGCATAATACGTTGAACCCCCGCGATGCACACCGTGGGGGTTCTTTTTTTGAGGGAGAATTCCCGGGTTTAGCCCTGCGCCAGCTTGGAGCCAAAGACCTTTTTAAGCAAATCGCTCGTTCGCGCGATGGGATCTTGGCGAATCTTCGCTTCCTGTAACGCAATTTCTTGGTACATCGCCGTCGTGGCGCGCTGATTCACATAGGTCGGTAAATCCGTTTCAATATCGTGGCTCAGGCCTAGCAAGACTTTGTTGGCATTCAATGCTTGCACCAAGGGAGTCCAATAGCGTGCGACATCCACACTTTGAAGGGCTCGGTCGATAATCGGGGCAAAAGCCTGCTGCACCGCAGGCTCCGTTTCATTCTTGAGGTAGGCCGTCGCCGCCCCGTCGCCACCTTGTAGGATGCCCACGGCATCTTGCACGGTCATGTGCAAAATAGCCTCTTTGAAGATGGGCGCCGCTTCCTTCACCGCCGTTTCGGCGCCTTGATTCATGGCCTCAATGAGTCCGTCTAGTTTGGGTCCCACGGTGGCACTGAGCACAGGGTTTTTGCGGACTTTCGCCTCGAGCGCCTGGATTTCAGGGGGCAGCGGAATGCGGTAAACAGGGCTTTGGGCAAATCCACCTACCTTGGACAACTGGGCCACACCGGTGGCGACTCCGGCGTCCAAGGCCTCCTTGAGTCCTTGCCCGATTTCTTGACGAGAAGGCCCTTCGATGGCGCCCCGAATGGTGGGCATGAGTCCATTAACGATGTTTCCTGGGGCGATGGCTCTCAAATTCGACTGAGCACAGGCCACTTGGCTGAGTGCGACAAATGAAAGGACAAAAAGATGTGTGCGCATGAGTTCCATTTTAAGTCGTACAAGCAAAGGGAATGCCGAATTCACAAATCCTCGACGTAGGCCTTGAAATTATTCAGAATCATTTGCCAGCCGGCTTGCTGCATCTCAATGGGATTTTGGTCTTCCGCTTCAAAGCGCTCGACCACATGCACCCCACCAGGCACTTCTTCGAAGGTGACCCAAATCTTTCGGTCGTCTCCCATCGTAGAATGCAATTCCTTGTGGAGCTCCACCAAGGTGTACGTTGCCCCGAATTCAAAACCAAAGCTGCCGTCGCGGGCTTCCATTCGGGCCGTATAGGTGCCCCCCACACGAACGTCCGATTTTGCCCACGGGCAATGCCAGCTAGCATCGGCAAAGTTCCATCCGGTGATGTGTTCACCTTCGGTCCAGGCGGCCCACACCGTGGCCATGTCCGCGTGGACGGTGGCTTCAATCGCAACCTGCGGCCGCATCCTTACGCAAACAGAGGCTTGTCCTTCATCATGGCGACCACAGCGTCTCCAACAGCTTTGATTTTGCTCGGATTTTCCACGTTCATCAATACCTCGTCGATAAATCCAGCAATGCCATCCATATCGGATTCCACACAGCCGCGGGTGGTAATGGCAGGCGTTCCAAGACGGATACCGCTCGTCACAAAGGGAGATTTGTCGTCAAACGGCACCATATTCTTGTTGGCCGTGATGTGGGCTTGCACAAGCGCCGCTTCCGCCACCTTTCCCGTTACGCCTTTGTTTCGAAGGTCAATGAGCATAAGGTGGTTATCCGTTCCTCCGGAAATGATCTCATAGCCCCGCCCCACTAACGAAGCGGCCAACGCTTGAGCGTTTTTCTGAACTTGAACGATGTAGCTGAAGTAGTCGTCCTGCAAGGCTTCGCCGTAAGCCACCGCCTTGCCCGCAATCACATGCTCCAAAGGGCCGCCCTGAATGCCAGGAAAAACGGCCATATCCAATAGGTTGGACATCATGCGCATTTCTCCTTTGGGCGTAGTGAGCCCCCAAGGGTTCTCGAAGTCCTGGCCCATCATGATCATACCGCCACGTGGACCGCGCAAGGTCTTGTGCGTTGTGGTGGTGACAAAGTGGCAATGCGGCATAGGATCGTTCAACAAGCCCTTGGCAATCAAGCCCGATGGGTGGGAGATGTCAGCCAAGAGCAAGGCGCCTACTTCGTCGGCAATTTCGCGGAATTTGGCGTAATCCAAATCGCGTGAATAGGCGGATGCGCCGCAGATGAGCATCTTGGGCTTTTCGCGGTGGGCAATCTCGCGAATGGTATCGTAATTGAGTAGACCGGTCTCCTTCTCGACGCCGTAGAACACGGCGCGGTAGGTCTTTCCGGAGAAGCTCACAGGGCTGCCATGGGTCAAGTGACCGCCGTGGCTCAAGTCAAAGCCCATGATGGTGTCACCGGGCTGCAAGCAAGCGAGGTAGACCGCCGCGTTGGCTTGGCTACCACTGTGGGGCTGCACGTTGGC
>DFSS01000005.1:6189-6506 GCA_002381225.1 Flavobacteriales bacterium UBA3431
GGGTATCCCTCCGCGTATTTATTGGTGAGCACGGAGCCCACCGCTTCCATGACCGCTGGACTCGTAAAATTTTCGGAAGCGATGAGTTCAATTCCGTTGATTTGACGTTGTTTCTCAGCTTCAATGAGTTGGAAAATAGCGCTATCGTGTTCCATAATATTGGTGGTAACTTGTGCCTCAAAAGTACGCCAAATGCAGCCCCTGACCGATTTTACCGCACAGAGTTTTCTACCAGTTTCTGAACATTCTGACTTCCCCATCCAGAACATTCCGTTTGGGGTGATTGAGCGTCCGGACGAACTTTTTGTTTGTGCTTC
>DFSS01000036.1:0-7659 GCA_002381225.1 Flavobacteriales bacterium UBA3431
TGAACTTTGACGCCTACGTGATTTTCCGGGTCTCGTCTCCCACTGTGCCTTTTGTTGCGATCGACACCATCTACAACTACAGCACCCTTTCGTATACAGATCTCACCCCTTTATCTGGCGCGAACTACTATTATCTGCGCACCTTGGGCGGGTGTGGTTACACCTCCCAAACATCCGATACGGTTCGTTTGATGGAAATGTCCGTCACGCCCATTCCTCCCACAAATTCTTCCGTAGCGCAGCTGGATTGGAACGCCCCGTATGTCGGAGCGACTCCTACGTACGAAATTTGGCGTCGTCCTCAGGGAACAGGAGCGGCAGGATGGAGTATGGTTTCGACCACCACCAACAAGACGTACAACGATACGGTCAATATCTGTGGACAAGACTTGGAATACCAAATCCGCATCAACGGGGCATGCAACTCGACGATTGACGGTGGATTCTTCTCAGATCAAAACAACACAGATGTGTTGAAGATCGATTCTGTGACAGTCAACGGTGGTACCGCATTGATATCATGGACTCCTGGCACCAATGGCGATATTGTGAACTACGACATTCTGGAGTGGGTGCCCGGAACGGGATGGAATTCCATCGCGACGGTGCCGAACACCGTATCCATGCCTTACCCATTGCCAGGGGCCGCACCAGGATCTTCCGTGAAGCGCTATAAGGTGATGTCGACCGACAGTTGTGGCAATCAGAGCTCAGACTTGCTCGTGGCGGCCCATAACAACATGCTTCTCACGGAGAACATGGATCCTTGTGAGGGCATCATGCGCTTGCGTTGGAACCAATACCGTGGCTGGGCCGGTGGGGTCAAGGAATACCGCGTTTTAGCAGATGTCACGCCACCCGGTGGTCCGACCCAAATCGGGGTCCTCTTGGCGACCAAAGCTCCCGGTGATACCGCGTTCAATACCCGTGATCTCATTGGTGGATGGTCCTATTGCTACTACATCCGTGCGGTAGATACCGCGGGACAACGCTTTAGCTCTTCCAATGAAGTATGCATCAATTCGTTGGCTGTTCAGCGCTCACGTTTGCTATACTTGGCGAAGACGTCCGTGCGCAATGACAATGCAGTCGAACTGGTCACCTTCATAGATAAAGATGCAGACATTATTCACTTTGATCTGCAGCGTGCGGACCGAGATGGTGCTCCGTTCACCTCACTCGGATTGATTCCCAAACCCGTTTCCCCTCCTTGGGAGATTCGATTCAAGGACTTCTCCGCAGACCCCGCCAACCACCGGTACCTGTACCGTTTTGTGGCCACGGATAGCTGTGGTGGCATAGATACGGCGTCCAATATTGGTACCAACATCTTGTTGGAAGTGGAGCCGGCAGACAACTTAATGAACATTCTGACCTGGAATCCTTACCGTGACTTTATGGGCGGCGTCTTGAAATACGACATCTACCGCTCCATCGGAGAAGGAGCGGGGATGACCTTCGTAGGCACGACGACGGACACCATCTTCACGGACAACATTCGCCCAACTGGGGATAACGTTGGAATTTTCTGCTACAAAGTGGTCGCCACGGAAGGGCCGAGTTTGCTCAACTTTACGGACTATGACGGAAGCATCTTCACCTCGGTGTCCAATGTCGCGTGTGCGGAACACAAGCCGCGTATTTTCATCCCGAATTCGTTTAGTCCGAGCTCGCTTCAGGTGGAGAACCGTACATGGAGACCCAAACAAGTCTACGTCGAATCCGGCAGCTACAAGTTGGAAATCATGGACCGCTGGGGCAATATTGTCTTCAGTACCACGAATGAAAACACCGGATGGGATGGAACCATCGATGGGGTCAAGGCCAGTGAAGGCAGTTACATCTATCAATTGAACTTCCGCTCCAAGCAGGGTGAGCCGATTGAAATGCGTGGCACATTGCTATTGCTTTACTAAGCCGCGCTCACTGAAATGCATGAAAAGCCGCCCCCATCCGGGGCGGCTTTTTCGTTATCTTTGCATGCAATTTAGACCGTAAATTGCGCCATGGAATCCAACCTCACCAAAGTCATCGGAGAGTACCTCACGTACGATGACGTCCTCCTTATCCCTGCTTACTCTGAAGTCCTGCCGCGCGATGTGAGCATTGAGTCGAAGTTCACACGGAACATAACGCTTAAGACGCCCATTATCAGCTCCGCCATGGACACGGTGACGGAAGCCGGCATGGCGATTGCCATGGCTCAAGACGGAGGCATTGGCGTTTTACATAAGAACATGACGGCCGAGAAGCAGGCCATGGAAGTCCGCAAAGTGAAGCGGGCCGAAAGCGGTATGATCATGGATCCCGTAACGTTGACGGCTGCGTCCCTAATAGGAGAAGCCAAGCGCCTTATGGCGGAATACCGGATTGGAGGCATCCCCGTAGTCAACGAGGAAAAGGCGCTGGTGGGCATCATCACCAACCGAGACCTGCGGTTTGAGACAGACGATCACAAAAAGGTCGGTGAAGTCATGACGGCACAACCCTTGGTGACCGCCTCTGAAAACACCACCATGGAGGAAGCAGAGCTGATCCTTCAAAAAAATAAGATTGAAAAGTTGCCCGTGATCAAGGCCGACGGTTCCTTGATGGGCTTGATTACCTACCGCGACATCAGCAAAAAACGCAACAAGCCGAATGCCAACAAAGATGCATACGGGCGCTTGCGCGTTGCCGCAGCGGTCGGAGTTACGCCGGACATATTGGACCGCGTGAGCCTTCTCGTCGCGGCGAATGTGGATGCCATTGTCATTGATACGGCCCATGGCCATACTCGCGGGGTGGTCGATGCTTTGAAAAAAGTGAAAACGCAATTTCCCGATTTGGACGTGGTTGTGGGAAATATCGCTACGGCGGAAGCCGCCAAATACTTGGTTGAGGCGGGTGCGGATGCGGTCAAGGTGGGCATCGGACCCGGATCGATTTGTACCACGCGCGTCGTAGCCGGGGTAGGCGTTCCCCAGTTGAGTGCCGTCATGGTCGTGGCTCAGGCGATTAAAGGTTCCGGGGTGCCCGTGATTGCCGATGGCGGCATTCGCTACACCGGCGATATCGTGAAGGCCATAGCAGCCGGCGCGGATTCCGTGATGCTGGGCTCCTTACTCGCGGGTACGAATGAAGCACCGGGTGAATCCATCATTTTGGATGGACGCCGCTTTAAGTCCTATCGAGGAATGGGCTCCGTCGAAGCCATGGAAGCGGGATCCAAGGATCGCTACTTCCAAGATGTGGAGGACGACATTAAAAAGCTGGTTCCCGAAGGCATTGTGGGCCGCGTGCCCTACAAAGGCGAGGTCAAAGACGTGATGTACCAATTTATCGGTGGGCTGCGCGCAGGCATGGGCTACTGTGGTGCGCAAAGTATTGAGATTCTCCAGGAAAAAGGCCAATTTGTTCGCATCACCGCATCGGGAATTGCCGAAAGCCATCCCCATGATGTCACCATCACTCGGGAAGCGCCTAATTACAGCCGCTAAACGCTGATTTTACTCCGGAGCGTTCCGACGCTCTTGTTCCTGAATCGCTTGAAATTCGGCATAGCAGCGCATGAGGCTTTGCAGCAGATCATAGTCGGTGGCGGCATACACCGCGCTCTCGTTCCAGTGGCAGAAGAGGAGGAACTCCTCAATTTGGCTCGGCGTGAGGCCCGTCAATTCAAACAAAGCAGACCGGTTGGTGCTTTCTGAGAGTTTTTCTCGGAAGGACTCGCTTTCGAGTATTTCTTGGAGCTCTCGCCATTGCCGTGGACGATTGCCGAACTGGTCATATAACAAATCAATGGGATTGGCCATCGTCGGCTTCACGCGTTGGGGTACTTGGATGCTAGATCCTTCAGGTCGTCCAGGGGAGGACATGGGCATTTCCTTTGGGAGGTTGCTGGTCAATTTATACGCGGTGACCGGCACCTCATCCAGGAGGTAATTCTGTGGGAGCAGTTCGATGCGCACTTTTTCCGCGTCACGCACCCATGCATAGCGGTAGGCAAACCCTGCCTTGGAAAAGACGAGGGTGTCTCCCGCTTGAGCGTACACTTCAAACCGGCCACGCTCGTCGGACGTCAAAGCGGTTTCATTGCGGGCATTGACAATGATGACCCAGGGCACGGCTTCCTGGCTCTTCTCCTCGACAATCTGCCCAGCAAAACGAACCATCTCTTGGCCCCATAGGCCCAGAGGGAGGGCCAAAAATGTAAAAAGCAGACGTCTGTGCATGAGATTCGTGAAAATTACAACAACCATGCCTGAGACAATGCCGATATTTGTGGTTCAAAACCATCCCCATGTCGGACGATAAGAAAATCATTTTTTCCATGTCGGGAGTCTCCAAGATTCTCCCGAACAACAACAAAGCCATCCTGAAGGACATCTACCTCAGCTTCTTTTATGGAGCTAAGATTGGTATTATTGGTCTCAATGGTTCAGGTAAATCCACCTTGATGAAGATCATCGCTGGGATCGAAAAGAACTTCCAAGGAGACGTAGTCTTCTCACCAGGGTATACTGTGGGATATTTGGAGCAAGAGCCCCAGTTGGATGAGACCAAAACGGTCATGGATATTGTCAAAGAAGGCATGGCCGAGACGGTCGCCCTATTGGAGGAGTACAACCAAATTAATGACCAATTTGGCCTGCCGGAGGTCTACGAGAATCCAGACAAAATGGAGAAACTCATGAACCGCCAAGCCGAATTGCAAGACCGCATTGATGCGAGCAACGCCTGGGAGCTGGATACGGTTTTGGCCCGAGCGATGGACGCCTTGCAATGTCCTGAAGGGGATACGCCTATTTCGGTCCTTTCGGGGGGTGAGCGTCGCCGTGTAGCACTGTGCCGTTTGCTTTTGCAAAACCCGGACGTCCTTCTCTTGGACGAACCGACGAACCACTTGGACGCGGAATCCATTCTATGGCTAGAGCATCACTTGCAGCAATACCGGGGTACCATTATCGCGGTCACACACGACCGCTACTTCCTGGATAATGTCGCGGGGTGGATATTGGAATTGGACCGAGGGGAAGGCATCCCTTGGAAAGGAAATTATTCTTCTTGGCTCGAGCAGAAGACCAAACGCATGGAGCAGGAAGAGAAGCAAGTCACGAAACGCCGAAAGACGCTGGAGCGAGAACTCGAATGGGTGCGTATGAACCCCAAAGGCCGCCAAGCCAAATCCAAAGCGCGTTTGTCTAGCTACGATAAGCTCATGAACGAGGAGCAAAGGGAAAAGGAGCAACGCCTGGAAATCTACATTCCGAACGGACCCCGTTTGGGTACCAACGTGATTGCCGCGGAGCACGTGAAAAAAGGATTCGGGGATCGCCTGCTTTATGAAGACTTGAATTTTAATCTTCCCCCCGCAGGCATCGTAGGCATTGTTGGCCCCAACGGCGCCGGTAAAACGACGATCTTCCGAATGATCATGGACCAGCTTCAGCCTGATGGCGGGGCGTTCAAAGTGGGTGAAACCGCCAAAATCTCCTACGTTGACCAGAGTCACGCCAAATTAGACCCTGAAAAGTCCATCTATGAGATCATCGGAGACGGTCAGGAACAGTTTGAAATGGGTGGACAGATCGTGAATGCGCGAGCATATTTGGCCCGATTTAATTTTAGTGGCGGCGACCAATCCAAAAAGATTGGTATCCTCTCAGGTGGAGAGCGCAACCGCTTGCACCTCGCCATGGCACTCAAGGAGGGCGGCAACGTTCTCCTTCTTGACGAACCTACCAACGATTTGGATATCAACACATTGCGAGCACTGGAGGAAGGCTTGGATCATTTTGCGGGATGTGCCGTCATCATTTCACACGATCGCTGGTTCTTGGACCGCGTTTGTACGCATATCCTCGCATTTGAAGGGGATTCTCAAGTGTATTATTTTGAAGGCTCCTTTTCAGACTATGAGGAGAACAAGAAGAAGCGTTTGGGTGGAACCTCTGCGGAACCGAAAAAATTCAAATACAAGAAACTCGTCAAATAATGAAGCCACGTGTAGCCAAAGGGACCCGGGATTTTTCGGCGGCGGAAGTCGCCAAACGTCACTATGTGATGTCCATTCTCCGTGAGACCTTTGAAATATTTGGCTACAGCCCCTTGGAAACACCCAGCTTTGAGAACATCGAAACGTTGATGGGAAAGTATGGCGAAGAGGGTGACCGCTTAATTTTTAAAATTTTACGTTCGGGTGATTTCTTGCGCCACGCATCCAATCCAACTGAGCCCAAGGCCTCGGAAATTGCGGACAAGGCCCTTCGCTACGATTTAACGGTGCCTTTTGCGCGCTACGTGGTCCAAAACGCGGGACAATTGGCACTGCCCTTCAAACGCTACCAGATGCAACCGGTTTGGCGTGCGGACAATCCGCAAAAAGGTCGCTTCCGTGAGTTTTATCAGTGCGACGCGGATGTGGTAGGCTCCAAGAGCCTGTGGCAGGAGGTTGAATTGGTTCATTTGTACCACCAAGCGTTTTCTACCCTGCGCCTTCCGGTAACGATTCGGCTCAACAACCGCAAGGTCCTAGCTGGGATTGCAGAGGTCAGTGGAGTGGGAGACCGCCTCGTTGACTTCACCGTCGCCCTCGATAAATTGGACAAGATTGGTCGAGAGGGTGTGGTGGCTGAATTGGAAGCCAAAGGCTTTACCGCCGAGGAGATACGTCACCTGGAACCCTCCATGCAACCCTTTGCCTCCTCGTTGGATTCCTTAGCATTTTTACGAAGCTGGCTGGCCTCTTCATCTGTGGGCATGCAAGGCGTGGAGGAATTAGAATTTGTGCTAAGTCATGTGGGCGAGGTGTCCACGGTGGTAGACATCACCCTCGCGCGCGGTTTGAATTATTACACCGGCTGCATCATGGAGGTCACTGCCAATGAGGTCGCCATGGGAAGTGTAGGGGGCGGTGGACGCTACGACGACCTCACGGGAATTTTCGGCCTGCGAGATGTTTCGGGAGTGGGAATTAGCTTTGGACTGGACCGCATCATTCTATGCTTGGAGGATCTCAAGCGCTTGCCTGCGGCCTTAACGGCTGGTCCCCGTGCGCTCATGTTCCATCTGAGTGAAGAAGACGGAGCAGCGGCCTATCAGCTGACCGCCCAACTGCGCAAGCAAGGCCTGCATATTGAGTTTTATCCCGAACCTGCGAAGGTCAAAAAGCAGTTTGATTATGCCCTAAAGCGCGAAATCCCCTACGTGCTCTTCTATGGTGGCGCGGAACAGGCTGAGGGCCTCGTCCAAATCAAGAACATCACGACCGGAGACCAAGAGTCTGTCCCCGTTGACCAAGTCGCCGCGCGAATCGCGACGCTTTAAACATTGTATCCGGCCCACTTCCGACGGTACGAACCGTCAGGGTCATAGGTTTCTGCTTGCTTGAGGGTATTGAATTGCCGGATAGGTCGGGGGTCATTCCCGCATTGAGCGAGGTAGGCCCAATTTCCCCAGTTGGCCGCTGGATCGTAGTCCAAGAGTTGGGACTCAAAGTAGGCCGCACCGATACGCCAGGGTTGCTGAAGGTTATGAATCCAGTAGGAGGCCAAGTTTTGGCGCGCCCGGTTGGATGTATATCCCGTGGCAGCCAACTCACGCATGCCGGCATCGACCAACGCATCACCTGTCCGCCCAGTGATCCATTGGTTCAATCGGCGAGCATCCCCAGATATG
>DFSS01000036.1:7977-8438 GCA_002381225.1 Flavobacteriales bacterium UBA3431
GGAAGTATTCGCGCCACAGCAATTCAAACCGAATCCAGTACACCTCTTCGGATCCGCCCAGTTGCTTCTCCAATTCCAAGCAGGCGTTCCAGATGCGTTGCGGGGAGAGCAAACCTAGACTGAGGTAGAGGGAAAATTTGGTCGAGTCGTTCCAGCGCAGCATGCCGTTGCGTTGCGTTTTGTATTGGGTTGCTGGACCATGGGGGCGGATGTATTCGTGCAATCGAGTCCACGCGTCGGCCTCTGTAGGGCGAGTCGGTAGGGTGAACGCTCCCATAGGCGAGGGTGAAATCTCTGGCGGTTTCGAAGGGCCAAGGGCAAAAGTCTTCGCGCCGCGATGCGCTTCTATGCGCTTACGAAAGGGCGTGAACGTGGGTTCAAGGACCGCACTTAAGGCTTCCTCTGGAGAGAACAAGGTGTATGTGTGGAAACCTTGGTGGGCTATTCCCGTAGCGATGAGG
>DFSS01000036.1:8814-11311 GCA_002381225.1 Flavobacteriales bacterium UBA3431
TCCCAGGCCTGTTCTTCCCACCTTTGGCGAGTGGAAGACATCCTCGGTAGCGCGAGGGGGCTCTCCGAAATTCGCGCGTGTTCGGCATTGTGCGGCTCCCGGAGTATGGTCAAGGAAGACCCTGGCTCCGAGAGGCGTTCCTGAATGTCGTCCCATAGGGCATTGTCTGCGAGACGCAAATCACGCCGCGTCCACCACAAAATATTCATAATTCCTCCACATGTTCATGGAGCCACGCTGCCCGCTCCAGCAAGGCGTGCTGTCTCTCCGGTGTAAACCTGTCCCAGGTGCGGTAGACCATACCGATTCGGGGGTTTTGGGCCAAGCGCTCGCGATGGCGGTGGTGAAATTCCCAATACAACGCATTGAAAGGACAGCTGTTGGGGCCATCCTTGTCCTGAACCGAGTAGGCGCACCCACGGCAATGGTTGGACATCTTGTGGATGTATGCCCCACTGGAGACATAGGGTTTACTGCCCAATATGCCTCCATCGGCAAACTGGCTCATGCCCCGGGTGTTGGGCATTTCGACCCATTCAATCGCGTCCAGATAAATCCCCAGGTACCAGGCATCGACCGAATCTGGATCCAATCCAAGGAGTAGGGCGATATTCCCGGTCACCATCAACCGCTGAATATGGTGGGCATAGCTGTGCTGAAGACTTTGATGGATGGCTTGAGAAACGCAGCGCATCTTCGTTTTACCGGTGTAGAACCAGTCAGGCATGGCCTGACGGTGTGCCAGGGCATTGAGGGTCGCGTATTCGGGCATTTGGGCCCAATAAATCCCGCGCACATATTCCCGCCAGCCCATCACCTGGCGGATAAAGCCCTCGGCCGAAGAAAGTGAAACACGCTCCGCTCGGTAGGCCGACTCCACGGACTCCAAGAGCTCAAGAGGAGTAAGCATCTTCGTGTTGAGCGCAAAACTGATTCGCGCATGGTAGAGAAAGGGCGCATCGTCGACCAAGGCGTCTTGGTATGGACCAAAAGAGGGCAGGAGGTGCTCGATGAAAAAGTTCCACACTTCTAAGGCCTCGGTTCGATCCAAAGGCCAAGGGAAGGCCTCCGCGGCGGACCGCCCCCATTTGGGTAAGCCCACCTCATCCAATTCTGCATCCAAAGCACGCAAATCGTGGGAGAAGGTCCAAGCTGAGGGGATGGGCTGCTTGGCAGGCCATGGCTTACGATTTTCGGCATCGTAATTCCAGGAGCCCCCGTGGGGTTGTTCTCCGTCCATCAGGATGCCTGTTTTCTTTCTCTGGTCCCGGTAAAACGACTCCATGAGATAGGTTTTCTTCCCGGCAAAGAAGGCCGCCACATGATGGCGTTCCGTCATAAAATGTTCGGAGGAAACCACCTGCGCCATCAGTGGACGAAGGGCCGCATCCAACCGGTATTCATCCGGCTCTTGCATTTCCCATTGATGCACCCTTCCGTCCTTTTGTGCCTTGGCCACATAGCTGGCCAAATCTCGAACCCCCGCGCCAATGGGGACATAGGTGACGGCATGTCCTTTAGATTCGAGCCATGCGGCAAAGCGGCGCATGGCGGCCAAGAAACCCAGCATCTTCTGACGGTGCTGGGGCGCATAGGTTTGTTCGTCGTGTGCCTCGATGAGGAAGTATCGGACGGATGGATCCACTCGCTGGTACCAGGAATGCCCAGGGTGGAGTTGGTCTCCCAGGATAAGTCGACCGGTAATCATGCGTTTTTGTGTTTGGCGCAGCCCTTAGAACAATACTTCACGTTTTCCCAATCCCGCTCCCATTTTTTTCGCCACGAAAAAGGGCGTTGGCAAATGGGGCAGATTTTTTGGGGCAGGTCGGCTTTTTTCATGGCTTCGCGTAAGGCCGCGGGCCGCCCAAGATATGTGCTTGGCCATACTGGTCCAGTCCGATACTGTGCAACAAGGAGGCACTATCCACCCAATGTCCCGATGGGAGGGGGTGGTGCGCCGCACGCACGGCGTGAATGTCAAAGACGTACAAGGCAGTGCCGTTGGACAGTTCATGGATTTCATGCACCTCGAGCGCGAGGCTCCATCCCGCTTCTGGGAGATAGGCTACCGGGAATCCTTTCCAGCGCTCATAGGCCCATCCCAAGCGTTCCAATTCGGAGGTGTTCTCGTCGTAGGCTGCGCTAGCCTGGTGCACTTGGTCAGCGCACTCAACAGGCATGGCATGGAGGCTCGCCCAGGGTGTTTGGGCCAGGTTTGTCCGCGTCTGGTGCCCAGAGGATTCGGGACGAAGGAGGATGCCTACCCGGGCGGGATCTGCACCGACATGGAGAATTTGGGACATGGGCGCGGCGTTCCAGACCTTTCCTTCGGTCACCAGAAGGGCAACGATGCGGGCCCCGTAAAGCGAATTAAAGAAATGTCCCCGTTGATGACGAGGCCAATGGCTCCATTCGGAGGAGGTCCACTCGCGGAGGTTCATGCCGTGCGCAATCGGCCCATTCCGCCATTGACTCCAATAACTTCGCCGGATATCCA
>DFSS01000036.1:11665-32674 GCA_002381225.1 Flavobacteriales bacterium UBA3431
TTACCAAGCAACTTGGCGGCCAAAGGGGTATCCGTCAACGACGGCGCGATACAGTTCACCCGAACATGCGGAGCCCATTCGGCAGCCAAACTGCGGGCAAGCCCTTCTACCGCTCCTTTGGCCATAGCAATACTGGCATGGAAAGGCATGCCTTGACTGACGGCCACCGTGCTGAATAATAGCACCGACCCTTGTCCGGCCTTCAGGGCCTTTTCCGCGACTTGGAGGACGTGGGTGGCACCCAAGGCGTTGATGTGAAAATCAGCCAAGAAATCCGCTGGCTTTAGACTCTTAAACGGTTTCAGGTTGATGCTCCCCGGAGCGTACACAACACCCGAGAGAGTTTCCGGAAGGTGTTCAACGGTAAGATCTTCCGCCGCAAAGGTCAAGGAGGTCAAATGGGAATGCTGGTAGTCCACGGCTTCGCGGGAGACTCCCAAGACGGTGTGCCCCGCTTGGCAAAGCTGTTCGGCGATGGCCCGCCCAATTCCTTGACGGTGTCCAATAACTAAGATGGGATGTTGCATACGGCTCTAACAACAGAGCACCTATTTTTGTTGAAACCCTAGACCCTCATTTCATGAAACGTACGGCCCTCACTCTTCAGCACGCTTGGTCTCTTGACGATTGGCAGGCCCTGGCCGATGGAAAGGCGCGCATCGCCCTCGATTCGGACAGCAAGCTACGCGTCGTGGCCAACCGACAGGCCCTGATGGCACGGGTGGAGCGCGGGGACGTGATGTATGGGGTGAATACGGGCTTTGGATCCCTTTGCACCACGATCATTCCCGGCGAAGAATTGCAGGCCTTGCAAGCCAATTTGATACGCAGCCATGCTGTTGGAACAGGTCCATTGGTTTCATCGGAGGTAGTGCGATTGATGCTCGCAACTAAAATCAAAGCCCTATGCCAGGGATTTTCGGCCGTAGAATGGTCCACGGTGGAAGCCCTGAATGCCTTATTGGACCACGACATCCTGCCGGAAGTTCCTTCGATGGGTAGTCTGGGAGCCTCAGGGGATTTGGCTCCGCTGTCGCATTTAACCCTCGTGGTTATGGGAGAGGGGCGCGCTCGGGTTGGGACGCAATCTCTGAAAGGGGCGGAAGCATTGAGCCTCAAAGGACTTCAACCTATTGTACTCGGGGCGAAAGAAGGCCTGGCGCTCATTAACGGAACACAGTTCATGTTGGCCCATGGTCTCTGGTTGTCCGTCCAAACACGCAGGTTATCCTACCTCGCCGACGTGGTGGCTTCAACTTCTCTCGTGGGCTTCGATGGAAGTTCTGCCCCGTTCGACGACCGCATTCATGCCGTGCGTCCACACGGTGGGCAGTCCCTCGTGGCAGCGCGCGTCAGAGACTTTCTACAAGACAGCCCAACCTTTGTCCCCATCAAGGACCATGTCCAGGATCCCTATTCTTTCCGCTGCACCCCGCAAGTTCATGGAGCATCCAACGATGTTTGGGCACATGTGACAGACGTGATGATGCGCGAGGCTATATCTGTAACCGACAATCCCACGGTGTTTACCGATGGGGGCGAGGTCATTTCAGCCGGTAATTTTCACGGCCAGCCATTGGCCTTGGCCCTGGATTATGGCAAGATGGCCTTGTGTGAATGGGGCAGCATTTCTGAACGCCGCATCAATCAGCTATGTCTCGGAAAGCGCGGCTTGCCCGCCTTTTTGGCGCACAAGCCCGGCACGGAGAGTGGAATCATGATTTTGCAGTATTCCGCGGCCTCCCTGGTGAGTCGAAATAAGGTGCTGTCGCACCCCAGTAGCACGGATAGCATCGATTCGAGTGCTGGCCAAGAGGACCATGTCAGCATGGGGAGCATTGCAGCCATTCACGCGATGGAGGTCATGGAACGGGTTTGGACCATCTTGGCCATGGAATGGATGGCGGGAACCCGCGCCTTGGATCATTCAGGTCGGGAGACAGGGCCTTTTCTGTCCGGCCTTATCGACGCGTACCGCGCCTGGGTTCCTGCCGCGCAAGGTGACCGAGTGCTTGCCGATGAAATCGAGGTAACAAAGCAATTTTTACAAAGCTTACCCATTGAAGATGAGGATTTTCTTCGCTTTGAATTAAAGTAAAAATTGATTCTCTTCCAAAAGGCTTAGTGGCCACGCTGGGCAAACGCGGCCACCGCATAGAGGCCGGCGGTTTCTGTCCGGAGGCGGTGCTCACCTAAGTGTACATGCTGAAATCCCGCTTTTTGGGCTTGTTCCCATTCGGCTTGCGAGAAATCGCCTTCTGGACCAATACACAAGAGGGTAGGGCGCTGAGGTTGGTCCCTCAGGACCTCCACCCAGGAGTCTTTAGGGGCCTCCAAGCACGTAGCCATGCATGCCCGAATGCGGGTCGTATCGGTTTGTTTGATGAGGTCCTCCAAAGTCTGAAGGGGGTGGAGTACCGGGAGTTTTCCTTTGTGGCTTTGGGTGCAAGCAGCCTTCATGACTCGAACGGCGCGCTCGGCATTCCAGTGGCGGCGCTCCGAATGAAAACTCACTAAGGGGGTAATTTCATGAATCCCCATCTCGACGGCTTTCTCCAGAAAGAAATGCATTCGGTCCACATTTTTGGTGGGTGCGATGGCTACATGCAAATGACCCGAAACGGCACCAAAGTCTTGCAGCGTCTCCTGAACTTCAGCGATAACTTCTTTCTTATGCGCCCGGCGAACCACCCCAGTAAAACGGGTTCCAGAGCCATCTAAGACGTGCAATGCGTCCCCGGGTTGCAGGCGCAGAACTTTGAGGGCATGGGGAATCTCCTCCGGGTCCAACCGGAGCTGATCGCCATCGACTGTGCCCCAAAAGGTGTGCATTAGGCCCCGATTTTATCTTTGATTTTCACCTGAGAGAGCTGATAGTTTTCCTCCATGTATTGAATGATGGCCCCGGCGACATCGATGCCGGTGGTGCGTTCGACGCCCTCCAAACCCGGCGAGGAATTGACTTCAAGAATCAGCGGACCTCGGTCACTTTGTAGGAGGTCCACCCCTGCGACTTTCAAACCCAATGCTTTGGCCGCTAGGATGGCGGCATTTTTTTCACTGGCTTTGAGTTTAATAGGCAAACCATGGCCGCCCGCGTGAAGATTGGAGCGGAATTCTCCTTCCTTGCCTTGGCGCTTGTATGCAGCCACCACTTTATTTCCAACGACAATTGCGCGAACGTCGGCCCCTTTCGCTTCCTTAATGAACTCCTGGACCAATATATTGGCGTTGAGACCGTAGAAGGCCTCAATGACGCTTTTGGCGGCGCTTTTTGATTCCGCGAGGACCACACCTTTGCCCTGAGTGCCTTCCAGCAACTTTACGACCAAGGGAGCCCCGCCCACCTGTTTAATCAGGTAATCGACATCGGTTGGCTGCTTAGCCACCGCCGTCCGGGGGATGGAGACGCCTTCTTTGGCGAGAATTTGGAGCGCCCGAAGTTTGTCCCGCGACCGCACCAAAGCCAAGGAACTAACCGGCGTGAAAATCTTTTTCATTTCGAATTGGCGCAGCATCGCCGACCCATAAAAGGTGAGCGATGCCCCAATGCGGGGAATCACCGCATCGACATTTTCTATTCGATGGTCGCCATAATAAATATCGAGTTCCCCTTTGGAGAGCACCGCGTAGCATTTTCGAACGTTCATCACCTTGACGGTATGACCGCGTTCTTCCGCAGCAGTCACCAGGCGTTGGGTGGAATACAAGTTTCGGTTCGCAGAGAGGATGAGAATGTTCATGCTTAGTGGATGCGCGGGATTAGCGTTGAGATTTGAGGGACTGATTGGTGCGGCGGACGTCAACCACGAAGCCATGCCGCAAAAAGGTACGACCCAAGAGAACAGGATATTTCATCTCCGTGCGGTCGGTCAGGGTGAATTCGGTGGAAAAATCCGTGCCAAAAAGATGGACGGGTAAGGTGACTAGGAAGCGGTTTTCGGATATCCCGTTGCTGGATTTTACCAAGGTTTCCCGAAACTCTTCGAAACGGTGCTCTGTATGGCTATCCTCGCCCTGGAAAGTAACCACCAGGATGGGTACTTCGCCGGTGTGGTCCACGTGAATGTCCTCGCAATGCATCGAGGATCGATAGGCGCCTGTATCGATGCGGCACTCGACCCCCCACCAAGGGATACTGGGCAGGTCTACCGTTTCAACTCTCCCGACGACGCGCTTAGCCATGAATCAGGAATTTGGCTTGGGCCGTATCGGATAGAGCGCCAAACTGCTGTGCCTGCCAAGCAAAATAGCCCGCAGCGCCAACCATGGCCGCATTGTCGGTCGTGTAGGAGAGTGGAGGCAAGTACAGGTCCCACTCCAAGGTGTCCGCACAACGCTGCACCTCTGAGCGTAGCCAAGAGTTGGCACTTACGCCGCCGGCGAGCGCAATGCGGCGAATTCCCGTTTGCTTAAAAGCCTGAATGAGTCCATCGACCAACGGGGCGATGAGGGCATGTTGGATGCTGGCACACCAATCGGGCAGATCGGTCTCGAGTGTGTGGGGATTGGTCTGAACCTCTTTCTGCATTCGACGTAAAATGGATGTTTTCAATCCACTGTAACTGAACTGCAATCCGGGCATCATGGGTTGGGCAAAATCAAAGCGAGGCTGCCCTTGCTGCGCCCATCGATCGATGATAGGTCCGCCCGGGTAGGCGAGGGAGAGCAACTTGGCCGCCTTGTCGTAGGCCTCACCCACCGCGTCATCTTGCGTCTCGCCCAACACGTCAAAAACATTCCATGCCCGAACCACCACGAGCTGGGTGTGTCCGCCCGAAACCGTTAAGCAGAGGTAGGGAAAGTCGGGCATAGGACGATCTTGGACGCCGGGCTCGAGCAGGAAGTGCGCCAGCATATGGGCTTCCATATGGTGCACATTGACGAAGGGAATGCCCAAACTGACGGACAGCGATTTGGCAAAGGAATGACCGACGAGGAGCGAACCCAAGAGGCCGGGACCTTGCGTCACCGCAATGCCCTGGAGGTCTGCATAGCCGAGGTTGGCGCGTTGTAACGCGGCCGCTACGGTAGGCATCAAAGCTTCTACATGGGCACGCGAAGCCAATTCGGGAACCACCCCGCCAAAGCGTTCATGGAGCACTTGGCTATGAACCACATTCGCCAAAACTCGAAACCCTTGAAGCACCGCCACCGAGGTGTCGTCACAGCTGGATTCGATCGCCAATAAAATGGGCGCAGGCGTTGTCATGCTGCAAAGGTACCTCTACCTTCGTGTACATGCGCCGTCGCCTCCGTAACCTCCTTCTTTCTCTGCTGGCTGCTTTCGGCTTGACCCTGACCCTGGGAGGGTTTTGGCTCCAATCTCATCCGGCCTGGGTGGATAAAAAAATCGACTCGTGGGCCAAGAACTATGTGGCTGTGCATCCTTTGGCCGATTCTGCTCAACTGGCCTGGGCGGGGCTCCAATGGCATCCTTGGTTTGGACTTTCTGTTGATTCCGTGTTTTTGGGAACACCTAAATCCCACGTAGTGGTCCGTGGGCTGACACTTCAAGGAGTGGGCTATGGCGGGCAGACCCTTCACGTAGACAGTTTGGTCTGGGATTCCTTGTACATCCAAGGCATTCCCCAAGCCAGTTGGGGGCATTGGTTCGACCCTTGGATGGACACGAGTGGAGAGGCATCCACGTTGGGCCTTCAAGCCACCTATTTAGCCGGACGCATCGCTTGGGCACCCCAGTTAGGAGGGGAAGTTTGGGTGGTCGATCAAGCATGGAATGATCTCGCCTGGAATCAGCCCGCGAGACCGGGCCTTCAAGCCCGAATCCAAGCCCCATGGCCCGACTGGAGTCCCGTGGATCTTTCTGGAGAATGGACCGAGACCGGCATCGATGTTTCGCTGACTAGCAATGAATTTACTCTGTCTGTGCATGCCTCGACCGATGCCCAGGCGCCGATGTTGCAATGGGATTTCGTGGGCATCTCTTGGGAGGCTACGGCCTCTGGGGTCGTGCTTGGGGACTCCACGTGGTCCCATTGGCGAGCACTGGGCACCCAAGCCTTTTGGAGGGAACGAAGCTGGACCTTGGAAGGGGACTTCATATCGGGAAAATGGGGCGTATCGCTTCAAGAGCACGAGGAGGAAGAGGTCTTAGCCGCCATCCAAGCGCGGGGCGATTCCGCGAAAATCGTCGTATCAGGTGATTGGACGCAATGGCGCGGGGATGTTTTGGATGCCTCCTTGGCCGAGGGGCGGGTGGACGGACACCTCAACCTCCTTGGGACACGATCCCAAACAGGGGCATGGACTTGGGCCTTAGATGCCCAAGGACCTCGTTTGGCATGGGGCGAAACGTTCGTGAACCATTGGGCCATCTCCGCTTCGGGCGATCCAAGCGAAATCACCGGACGTATTTCCGCGGCAGAGCCCGCGTTGGGAAGTTGGAATTTTCAGTGGCTCGCCGCAAAGGAGGAGGTCCGCTTTGATTGGGCATGGGATGAACGCATGACCTTCCTTGACTCCTTAGGCTTGCCAAAACAGGGCCGAATCGCTGGGGTGATAGGTTGGGGAAATGGGGGCTACGCCCACATCGAAAATGCGCAAGATCCGGGGTTTTCCCCGCTATTCTTGGATTGGGTACCCGATACTCGCGGGGTGCATCAAGTGGACTTTCGAATCGGGGATTACCGGGGAGGTGGCCGCTTTGAGAAGAGCCCCTTGGAATGGACTTTGCCTAGAGTAGAGTCGATCGAAGCGATGCTGTCTTCCTGGCTCGATGGCCAGTGGACCTGGTTTTCGAAGCAGGGGATTCAATCCATTTGGGCAGAAGGTCCAGACTGGACCGCCCAATTGGCTCTAGGTCATGGCTATCAGCGGATTGAGGCCGCGGATCGAGAAGGTAGCTGGTCCTTTTCGTCCGCAGCCCCCATGCAAGGTTTACGCCCCGTGGAAACCCATCTGGATCTGGATGCTGGAGAGGGGCAAGCCGAAATGGTGATGTTCAGCCGCGCTCGAACGGACGATGCCCTCACTTGTTCCTGGGATATCCCCCGTTGGTCCTCCAAAGGACGAATTGCAGTAAACCTTCAGCGTCGCCCTGGACGTTGGACCTTGGATGTATTGCCCAGCGCGATGTCCTTGCTCGGACACCATAGTGCTTTGCAGGGCGGTCATGGGATTCAGTACAATTGGGAGGAACAACGCCTCGCGTTTGGCGATGGCCTCGCATGGCGCAGTCCGGTGGGAAGCTTTGCCATTTCGGGTGCTTTGAGTCCGGAGCCCTATGAAGTACTTCGAATTCAATGGTCCGATTTGGTCATTCGAGATTGGACCGCGCCCTGGCTGGAAGAAAATCCCCTAGAAGGCAAAATGTATGGCCAATTGGTTCTTGCAGGGGCCATCGGGGCATGGAATACCAGTGCGGATCTATGGATTCCTGACTTGACCGTCGAAGGACAATCTCTTGGAGCCGTGGAAAGCCAATGGGATGTGAACATCGAAACAGGAAAAGTGGCCATGAGGGCCCAAGCTGGCTGGGGGGATAGTCTGTGGCTAACTGCCCAAGGAGAACGTCAAACATTTTGGGATATCGAAGTGGATGTGGACCGCTTCCCCTTGCGTTATCTCCGCCCATTTACGGAGGGAAGTTTGGAAAATTGGGCCGGTGGATTTAGTGCGGAATGCACGGTCCGTGAAAACGCGAATTCATGGCAAGTCATAGGAAGAGGCATTTTGGATGAGCTGGCCTTCTATGTGCCCATGACGGGCGTAACCTATCAGGGTAGTCCCCGTGTGCAATTCAGGAAGGGTGACATTTCAGTTCAGGGGATTCTGCGTGATGCCAAAGGCCTAGGTCTTGTGCAACTGAGTGGCGGCTATTCCTACTCCGCAGCTGTGGGCAAAGCGGTGGATTTGCGTTTAGAGGGAACGCGATTCCTGGCGTTGGATTTGGCCGAGGGAGATGATTTCTATGGCCATGTGATGGCGCGTGGGCAGGCTCGTCTCACGGGGGGACTCCAAGGCCTGCGCCTCGAGGTCCAAGCAACCCCCTTGGATTCTTCGGTATTTGTGTTGCCGATGGACGCCCCCGTGACGCTCGAAGACGCTGGATTTATTCAATTCAAATCACGTCCCCGAGGCCCCCAAATCCGAAGAACAGCGCCGCGTCCCGTGGAGCAGGATTTCCAATTTGATTTTGGGCTGAATATGGAGGTCACCCCGGCCATTACCGCACGGATTATTTTAGATGAAACCGTGGGCGACGTGCTCGAAGGAAAGGGGAGTGGTTCCCTGCGCATCGAATATCCCCACAGCGGGGACCTCTCCATGAACGGCACGGTCACGCTGCAAGAAGGAACCTACCTGTTTACCCTAGAAAACTTAATGAATAAGCCCTTCAGTGTGGAGCCAGGGGCGACCCTATCGTGGACCGGGGATCCCTACCACGCGGGCGTGCAGTTGACCGCCCTATACAAGACTCGAACCAATCCGAGTGCCTATTTGGGTCTGACAAGTCAAGAACGCCTTCCCGTTGACGTAAAACTGGCGGTAACCGGAGACCTCATGCAGCCAGACTTGGGATTTGATATTTCCCTCCCTACGGCTGGGAGCGCTGTTCAAGCGGCATTGCAAAGCCGTTTGGTTACCCCAGATGAAAAAACCACCCAGGTGCTAAGTCTTTTGACACTCCATAGTTTTTGGGACCAGGGGCAGGGTTGGTCTGCCACCGGCGTCAACGCCCTCGAAACCAATACAACCCAAGTCCTAGCACAGCAATTCTCCAATTTCATGTCCCAGGGCCTCGGGGAAAACTGGGATGTACAGCTTGCCTATGCCAATGATTCAAGGGCCCTTCAGCGGCAAATGGATGCGAGTATTGGCCGATCCTTTTTGGACAATCGACTTAAAGTCATGACAGAATGGGGCATCCCGATGGGCGCCCAACAATCCAATGTGGGCCTGGGCGACATTACACTCACATACCAACTCAGTGCGGATGGACGGTGGACAGCCACGGCCTACTCCGTGCGCAATAGCGATATGGCTTTTACCGGGCAGCCAGTGGCACAAAAGCAAGGCCTGGGGGTACAGACTCAGTGGATGGGTGCGAGCTGGCAAGCGCTATGGCGCCAGATATTTGAAAAGAAAGAGGGGAATTAACCCAGGGTTTGGTTGCTCACGATGTGCAACCCATAGCCCTCAATCCCTACCCGTTTCATAGGGTGATTAGTAAGTAAAGAAACATGGCGGACTCCGACATGGCGAAGAATCTGGGCCCCCACCCCGTAGTCGAGGGGATCGCTTCCAAAGGACTTAGGCGCTTGGGAGGCTGAGTCCATAGCATCCAATTGGGCCAGAAGACTAGCTTCGCTGCGCTGTTGATTCAAGCCAACAAATACGCCGGCCCCCGCCTCGGAAATGGCCTTAAGGGCCTTGTGCAAGGACGTAGGTTGAAGCCCGGCTATGTCATCCAGAATGCTTCCACGGGGATCTCCACTTTGCATCCGGACCAGCACGGTATCTGCGTCATTCCAGTGGCCCATGGTGAGGGAAATGTGTACTTGCTTCGAGGTCGTTTGTTCGTAAACGTGCACGTGGAAAAGACCGTAAGGCGTTTCCAAAGGAAAGCTTCGGTGCACGTGAATCAAGGATTCCCGCTCGAGTCGGTAGGCAATGAGTTGCTCGATCGTGATGAGCTTGAGCCCCCATTTTTGGCTCATTTGAATGAGTTCAGGCAGGCGGGCCATGCTTCCGTCCTCGTTCATGATTTCCACGATCACCCCAGCGGGTTCCTTCCCAGCCAGACGGGCCAAATCGATCGCCGCCTCCGTATGTCCCGCACGGCGCAACACACCGCCAGGACGTGCGCGCAAGGGGAAAATGTGTCCGGGACGTTGGAAATCTTCGGGTCGGCTCTCTTTCTGCACCAAGGCTTGCACCGTCTTGGCACGGTCCAAGGCCGAAATGCCCGTGGTCACTCCGTTTCCTTTCAAATCCACCGATACGGTGAAGGCCGTTTCATGGGGATCCGTATTGTGCTGAACCATGGGGGGCAGTCCCAACGCATCGCAGCGATGATCGGGCAGCGGGGCGCAAATTAACCCTCGTCCATGCGTGGCCATGAAATTGATGGTTTCCGCCGTAATGCCTTCGGCTACAGCCAAAAGATCCCCTTCGTTTTCTCGGTCTTCGTCATCTACGACAATCACCATCTTGCCTTGGGCCAAATCGGTTAAGGCTTCTTCAATCGAACTAAAGGGGGGCGTACTCATTGGTTGTTGCGCTTTGTGGGCTGCCAAACCCCCGAGGTGTTCCGGGGGCTTCGCAAGAATTGGACTAACCCGTGAATCAAGGCGATGTTCATCCAGGTAAAGTAAGAAAGGGGTTTGATGCGTTTAGCGATGGCTTTGGGCAAGAAGGTTCGGGGATAGAGTAGAAGTGCAACGAAAGTGCCCATCGTGACAAGATTCCAAGCCAGCAATGCCAACTCTTGGTAGTATAGTCCCGCTCCAAATTCATAGAGCACCGCCACACTGACAATGATCGGAAGAACCCACCGAAGTAGTTTGTGGCCCACAAAGACAAAAGTGACCCCTAAGGAACGAAGAGTCCAGGGCATACGGTAGCGGAAGATGTTCTGCCAGTTGCCATGGCTTATACGGACTTTTCGGCGGTACTCCATGCGAGCATCGTTGCTCACGTCCTCGGTACAGGTCGCCAAGGAAGCATGCTGCACTCGTTTTCCGTTGGCGAATACCCGCATAGTGAGGAAGAAATCCTCCATGAAGGTCCCTGCTGGAATGGGGGTAAAGGCCCTGCGACGAATGGCATAGCAACCGCCTTCGACTCCCATCGTTAGGCCCCAGAGTTCGCCTTCGCAGACTTTGCTCCGATTTTCCCAACCGATGTAGGAACGCTCTTCGGTGGCGATGCTTTTGTAGCCATCTCCTTGACCCAGTCCGCGATAGGTGAGTTCACCGCCCACTAAATCGGTGCGGCTATCCAGTACCAGCGGTGCGACAAGGTGCTTTAGGGCCATCGGGCCGAAAAAGATGTTGGCATCCGTGCCCACCACGATGTCTGCCTGTCCTTTCTGAACGAGGTAGTTGATGATCTTGGACTTGCCCGAACGCTCCGCCATGCGCTCCCACTTCAAGTTGGGCATGTCTCGAGCCACTTCGGCCAAAATGGATTCGGTACCGTCGCTGCTCCAATCGGACCCTACCCAAACCGTGAGCCGATCCATGGGGTAATCCAAATTTTGCAAGCTGGCTAGTTTTTCACGCAGAACGGCCTCCTCGTTGTAGGCGGCAAAAACAAGATCCACCGTGGGCCAAACGTGGTCTTTCGGGATATCAAAGGCTGTGAAGGTGGGCTTGGAACGTTTCAAAGTATGCCAAAGTCGAACCAAGCCAGGGAAAAGAAGGTAAGGAACGCACCCGACCAGCACGGCTACCACGAATGCGGCACAAAGCACATAGCAGCGAACGAAGAGGTCTAACCAGGTGAAAGATTCCATAAACAGCTTACAAAGCACGTAGCGACGCCACCAAAGCGTCGTCTGCAAAGGTAGCGCGTGCATGGGCCTGCGCTGCGACCCCTTGGGCTAAGCGGTAGTCCTTGTCTTCCACCAAGCGCTGAATGGCTTCCGCAAAGGCCTTGGGTTCATTGGCCACAGAAATCCCTGGAGCGTTTTTCAGTCCTTCCGCCCCGATGGAGGTAGTCACAATCGCTTTGCCGCGGACCATGGCTTCAAGCAGTTTGATGCGCATGCCACTCCCTGATAGGATGGGAGCGATGAATATTCCGTGGGCCTCAAAGGAAAAGCCGTCCTCCAAGCGGGGAAGATGGTTGACTCCATGGGCCCGTGGAAGTTGTGCAGGCCATTGGCGCGAAACAACCGTCACAGGGACGGCTACATGGGGATGGACCTCCTCCAAGTACCACTGAAGGCCTTGCACATTGGGTAGCCAATCCAAGGCCCCTAAATGGTAGACGCCGCTCCCTGAAGCACCACTCGGGGTCCATGGGCCACTTGGATCGTACGTGCAGGGCAAGGCGTGTGCGGATTTCGCCCCGAGAAGCTGAAGGGCCACCGCATCCTCATCAGAAATAGCCCAAACGGTACTCCCCTGTACCATCGCACTTTCCCATCGCTTGAGTCGGCGGGTTTGCCAGGCGGTGAAGACTTTTTTGGGACTCCAAGCCATACCAGCCAGGGTTCGTTCCCAAATCTGATGTTCCACATTGTGGGCGCGTAGGACCCAGGGAGTCGAGCCAAACGCATCGCGGTAGACCGCCATGAACAAGGAATCCACCACAATGAGATCCGCTTTTTCGGCCAGGGTCGCTATACGTTGTCGTATGGCCTGATGGTCGAAACGCGCCGCAAAATAGGAAGCGGGGTGGAGGAGGTGTCCAATCAATCCTTGTAGGCTGGGCGAAACACGAACGGCAGGGGCTTCAAAGTGAATGCCTTCCTGCGGCTGGGGATGGGGGACAAAGTGCTTGTCCGTATTGAGTGCCAAAACGTGTACCTCATGCCCTGCCTTGACTTCCAGGCGGATCAAGGCCTCCATCGCCAAGCTGCTTCCATCTCGGCCTGGATAAGGGACTTTATTGCAGAGGTGAAGGATCTTCACGCTTCAGATCGAGTTGGAAGCCAGAAGAGCAAACGCTTGCGGAGGCGTGCGAAGCTATTGATGGACGCATCATTGGCGGCCCAAACCGTCATCCATAGGGCAATAGGAAGAAGGATGGCATTAGGCAACCAAATGGCCCAAAACGGAGAAATCAGCCACTCGCGTCCCATTTTCTCAAAGATGATGGTCAACACGTAGTGGAAGAGAAAGAGGAGGACGGAAATCACGAAGGGAAGCCCAAATCCCCCTTTTTGGATAATGGCGCCCAAGGGTGCCCCAATGAAGAAGAGCAAAATGCAGGCGATGGCGACACTGAACTTCTTGTGAAACTCCAAATAATGGCGTGCAATCACTTGATTGCGCCATACATACTCCGATTGAATTTGCTCCATGTAATCCCGGTTGGCTTGAGCCGAATGGATGGCATTGTTGACGGCCCGGAAGAGGTAATGCCCTTTCAGTCGCTCCTTCATATACAGGGGCTCTGGCCCGACCTCCTGTCCGGATAGGCTGTCGGTGGATTGCCAGCCATAGTACTTGTTCCGCATGATCATATGCACCTCGTCTTGCCGTTTACGGTATTGATCATAGAGCTCGTCAATGGCATGGTCGAGCTGTGTCACGCTCAGCATGTTGTATTCGTCGCTACGGTGCACGGAATACAGGTCTCCCATTTCAAAGGATCCCATGTTGACCCGTATCACCATTCGGTCAAACGTACTCTCTAAAAAGGGTTTCCGGTCGCGTTCCTCCCGCTTTTCAGCCTTGTACTCTTGGTACGAGGTGCCTTGGAAGAGTTCCATTTCCATCCAGCGATTTCCCTCGGTGTAATGCAACACGGCCTTGGGGGCCATGATGACGGTATGGTTGCCCTCACCACGTTCCCGGTGGTCGTAGATTAAGATGTCCTGGACTTCATTATCTGTTTTTCCACCAATCTTAATGCTGTAGCCGTCAATGCCGCCATAGAAAATGCCCGGCTGTAAATTGAACGTAGGGCGCTGCTTCGCGATGTTAATCAATAGATTCTCACCTTTAAAATTGGCTACTGGAATAAGGTTATTGGCCACGAAGAACATGCCCACCGCAATTCCAACCAAGGCCAAAAGGATGGGACGAATTAAACGGTAGAATGAGGCGCCAGAGGACTTGGCTGCGGCGAGTTCATGGCTTTCAGCCAAATCGCCGTAGACCATGATGCCCGCAAAGAGTACGGCAATCGGCGCGGCCATCGGGAGGACAGAAGCCGACCAATAGAAAAGAAGTTCTAGGATCACCCACCAATCGACTCCACGTCCCGCTAGGTCATCGACATATTTCCAGACCATCTGCATGAGCAGAAAGAACACGGAAATACCAATGGTCTTGAGGAAGATCCCGGCAAAAGACCGGAGGAGGTACCAATCAATCCGCTGCATAGAGGGGTTTACATACCCTTAGGAGCGACGTAATCGTATCCGGGGTACTTGGACTTGTTAAAGGTGACTTTCTGCAAGGTAACGCCCTGATTGACATCATATTGTACAATACGAAGGGTGGTGGTTACGTCATTGGTCCCAAATTCCTGGTAGGAATGAATTCGCTTGGTCCGCATATTGATGCCCAATACGACGTCGCGAACGTCCACATTGTTCTTGGGTTTCATTCGTATGTATACAATTTTGACACCGTTGGCCACGGTTTCCTCCCCGGCCCATTGAAAATTGGAACCGGTTTCATATTTCTTCACCAAGGCCGTTGGGGTGAATTGTGCTTCATCCCCATCGAGCTTGCGAACCACAATTTCTTCGTCTTCTTCACTGACGGTGGTAACGCGGGCTCCTTCCAAGAAGATGAGCTGACCATTGAGGGAGAGTAACGCTTTTTCGCCTACAACTTCTACTTTTCCGGAAGTCTTGCGCTGAACCTTCTTTCCATCGCGTCCAGGCGCCTCGATGACCATAGAAAACTGAATGGTCTGGTCTGTATAGGCGAGGGTCTTCTTCTCGACTTCTTTCAGCAAAGTCAAGGGATCTCCGCTTTGAGCCTGCATGCCCAAGGTGAAGAGGCTCAGTACAACGAGAGTCGATAGCGTGCGAAAGGTATGTGTCATCATTGGCCGTTTAGGCGTTCCATTAAATGGTGTTCGTCTTGAATGAGTACTTGGCGGGCTTTGGATCCTTCAAATGGCCCCAAAATTCCAGCGTCTTCGAGCTGGTCGATCAATCGGCCGGCCCGGTTGTAGCCCAGTTTAAGTTTACGTTGCAAAAGGGATGCCGAACCTTGCTGGCTCTGCACGACAATGCGCGCAGCGTCCACAAATAGGGCATCGCGTTCATCGGCGCTGTAATTGCCGCCACCCCCAGAACCACCTTCTTCTCCCGAGTATTCAGGGAGGGCATAGGCCTCCGGGTAGGCTTGTTGGGAGCCAATGAATTCACAGACATCTTCCACCTCGGGGGTGTCCAAGAAGGCACACTGCAAGCGAATTAAATCATTGCCTGCGGAAAAAAGCATATCGCCCTTTCCGATAAGTTGTTCCGCTCCACCTGCGTCGAGAATGGTCCGGGAGTCAATCTTGGCGGATACCTTGAAAGCGATTCGGGCCGGGAAGTTGGCCTTGATAATTCCTGTAATCACATTGACGGACGGACGCTGCGTGGCAATAATCAAGTGAATTCCGATGGCACGCGCAAGCTGGGCCAAGCGTGCAATGGGGGTTTCCACCTCTTTGCCCGCCGTCATAATCAAATCGGCAAATTCATCGATCACCAGAATGATGTAAGGCAAGTAGCGGTGCCCTTCTTCGGGATTGAGTTTGCGGCTCGTGAATTTCTGGTTGTACTCCTTGATGTTTCGCACCATAGCATCCTTGAGGAGGTCGTAGCGGTCATCCATCTCGATGCAAAGGGAATTCAGGGTATGAATCACCTTGGTCGTATCCGTGATGATGGCATCGTCGGTATCGGGGAGTTTGGCCAAAAAGTGCCGCTCAATCTTATTGTAAAGCGTTAATTCCACCTTTTTGGGGTCGACCAGGACAAATTTTACCTCCGAGGGATGCTTTTTGTAGAGGATCGAAGCCAAGAGGGCATTGAGTCCTACCGACTTTCCTTGGCCCGTGGCTCCTGCCATGAGCAGGTGGGGCATTTTGGCCAAATCCGCCACAAAAACCTCGTTGCTAATGGTTTTACCCAGCGCAATCGGCAAGTCCATAGTGGTGTTTTGGAATTTTTCCGAAGAGAGGACGGCCTTCATGCTGACCATCTGCGGACTGCGATTGGGCACCTCGATGCCAATGGTACCTCGCCCGGGAATGGGTGCGATGATTCGAATGCCCAAAGCACTCAAGCTGAGCGCGATGTCGTCTTCCAAACTTTTGATCTTGGAGATGCGTATGCCCGCTTCCGGTACGATTTCGTACAAGGTCACCGTCGGGCCTACCGCCGCTTTGATTTTCGAAATCTCAATCTTGTAGTTCCGCAGGGTTTCGATGATGCGCTCTTTGTTTGCTTCCAATTCTTCCGCATCCACCTTGGCGTTTCCTGCGGGCATGTCCACTAAAAGGCTCAATTTTGGAAACTGGTAGCGGGAAAGGTCCGCACGCGGATCGTACGCGGTCGCCAAGGAGCCTTTGGGGGCCTCATCTGCATTCTCTGCAAACACCTCGCTATGGAGGGGGATAGGCTCCACGGTCTCCAAGGGCAAATCAATTTCGGGAGCCACAGGCGCAGGAGGGGTCGCTGGAACGATGGGGGTGGGGGCAGGAAGGTCGGCCAAGGAATCCATGGAATCCCCTTCGACCTCCTCATCGAGGTTCCATTCGACCTCCTCGGCGGGATCATCGGGGATAGGATTCACCTCCTCGTCGGTACTCAGGGAATGATCGTCGTCCCAGGGGGCTGTCTCTTTAGACTGACGCCACGTTTGCGGAGTCATTTTGAAGAGCCACACCACATGGGCGGAGGTCACAGCGAACCAGGCAAGCCAGGCTCCAGCGATACCCATGAATTCACTCGCCCAAAAAGCGAGGTAGTGGCCCAAGTTTCCGACGTAGACATCGGACAAATTCAAGGGAAGCAAGGCCGTGCCCATACCTAGCAGAATGGTCCACACCAGGACACGGCGGAGCCATGTAGAAGGTTTGAAGGGAATGGATAGACCCCATTTTAGGCCGAGCAGAATCGTCCAGGTCAAGGGGAGAAGGAAGGTCCAGCCAAAGCTTTTTACGGTCAAATAAAAGCCTACGGCAGCCCCTAGTTTGCCGAACGCATTCGCCATGTTGACCTCGGGGTCCCAAAGGATTTGGCTAAAATGGCCTTCAAAGGCACTGTAATCGGCCGACCAAGAAAGGAGGGAGGAGACACTAGAGAGCCAAGCAAATCCAGCCAAAAAGGTGAGAGCAATCCCGAATACAGCGTGCAGCGATTTGTTCGTTTTGACATCGGACCAAACCTGAGTTACGGGGCCCAATGCCGAGGAACGCGCGGGGGATTTTGCCTTTTTTGCCATGGGGTATTCTTCCTAAGTCTCAAAGGTAGGCCAATTCCTACCTTTGCCCATATGCTTCAACTCATCACTGCTATGTCCGAATTGGGCGCCGGTACCCGGGGCTCTAGTTTGGGTTATGCCGCCATCCGCGGGGCTTCCTTCCATATCCAGCCAAAGTTTTTCCGCAGTTTGGCTCCGCGCAAGGTGCAAACCAACAATGCCCTGCTATACCGCCACCCGGAATCGCCCTACGGCAAACGGATACGTGGTATTGTGCGCATGTATCGACGTATTTCTGCCGTGGTGGCAGAGACCTTGGACGATGGACAGTTTCCTATTGTCATCAGTGGGGACCACTCCAACGCAGGGGGAACCATTGCGGGCATTAAACAAGCTTTTCCACTTTCACGCTTGGGGGTCGTTTGGATTGATGCGCATGCAGACCTGCATTCGCCCTACACCTCCCCCTCTGGGAATATGCACGGGATGCCCTTGGCCACGGCCATCGGGGCGGATAACGTCGCCTGTAAGATCAACGATCCTAGCCCTGTAACCGTCGATGCATGGCAAAAGCTCAAAGGCCATCCGCAGCGGGTCAAGCCATCTGATGTCGCATTCATTGGCTTGCGTTCCACGGAAACGCCCGAAGACCATTTGATTGCACAGCATGATATGCGCGTACATCGGGTGCCCGAAGTGCGCCAGAAAGGCTTGACGGCCATCGTAGAAGCGGTCATGGAACAATTGACGCATTGCGACATGGTCTACGTGTCCTTCGATGTGGACAGCATGGATCCCAGCATCTCAGAAGGAACGGGCACACCCGTCGAAGGGGGTTTCACCCTCGAGGAGGCACGTGGCCTCTTGGAGCTTTTCGCGGACCAACCGAAAGTCATGTGCATGGAATTCACAGAAATCAACCCCCTCCTGGACAAAGGAGGCAATGCGATGGGGACAGCAGCTTTTACGTTGCTTCAGAGTACCGTCTATCGTTTGCAAGAACGCCTCGGTTTGCGAGGTTCATTTTGAAAACCTCATGAATACCGGACTAGAAACGGCCATTTCGGCCATCTTAGAACGTCTTTTTGGCCTCCAAGAGGCACCGATTGATTTGCAGGAAACGCGCAAAGAGTTTGACGGAGATGTCACGCTGGTGGTATTTCCCTATTTAAAAGCCAGCCGTATGAGCCCCGAGGCTACGGCCCAGGCCATTGGTTCCGCCCTTCAGGAAGCGTGCAGCGAAGTCCAAACCTTTAATGTCGTTAAAGGATTTTTGAACCTCAGCTTGTCTGAAGCCACCCTTCAGGCTACCATGGATGCGGTATGTGCCGATCCCCACTGGGGCATTACGCCTGTGGATGTTTCTCTGCCGTCAGCCATGGTGGAATACTCGTCACCCAATACCAATAAGCCCCTGCACCTGGGTCACGTCCGGAACAATCTCTTGGGCTACTCGGTGGCACAATTGATTCAAGCGACGGGAAAGCCTGTTGTTCAAGTCCAAATCATCAACGACCGGGGGGTGCATATTTGCAAAAGCATGTACGCCTGGAAGATGTTCGGCGAGGGCGAGACGCCCGAGTCATCTGGACTCAAGGGCGATCACCTTGTTGGCAAATACTACGTGCGCTTTGACCAGCAACTCAAGCAGGAAGTCGACGTGCTCGTTCAGGGCGGCATGGAGGTCGATCAAGCGAAGAAAGAAGCTCCTTGTATGAAGGCGGTGCAGCAGATGCTGCTTGACTGGGAGGCCGGAGAGCCCGAGGTCCTGGCCCTTTGGAAGAAGATGAATGCCTGGGTGTATGCCGGATTCAATGCAACCTACCAGCGTTTGGGCGTCCACTTTGACAAGAACTACTACGAGTCGGATACCTATGTCTTGGGAAAGAAAGACATTGAGGAGGGCCTCGCCAAAGGAGTATTTTATCGCCGCGACGACGGGTCCGTTTGGATTGACCTCACCCCAGAGGGCCTGGATGAGAAATTGGTTCTACGCCAGGACGGAACGTCGGTCTACATGACGCAAGACATTGGCACGGCGATTCAACGTTTTGCTGATTTCTCCATGGATTCGCTGACCTATGTCGTGGGAAATGAACAAGATTACCACTTCAAGGTCCTCTTTTTGATTCTCCAAAAACTTGGCTATACCTGGGCCAGCACGCTATCCCATTTGTCCTACGGCATGGTGGACTTGCCTTCCGGCCGAATGAAATCCCGGGAAGGCACGGTCGTCGATGCAGACGATCTCCTCGATGAAATGGAAGCCACGGCGAAAAGACTGTCGGAGGAACTGGGTAAAGTAGAAGGCATGGACGACGCTCAGCGGGGGTCCTTATACCGAACGCTGGGACATGGTGCCCTGAAATACTACATCCTCAAAGTTGATCCCCGGAAACGCATGGTCTTCAACCCTGAAGAGTCCATCGATTTCAACGGGCATACCGGACCCTTCTTGCAATACACCCATGCACGCATCTGTTCCATCCTCCGCAAAGCAGGTGACGTTGGGGGTTGGTCATGGGAAGATCTCACGCTAGCCCCCAAAGAGAAGGAAGTCATTAAAGTCTTGGCAAAATTCCCGGAAACGGTCCAAAAAGCCGCAACTGACCAGAATCCAAGCGATGTAGCGAACTACCTCTATGAACTGGCTAAAACCTACAATGGTTTCTATCAGGTGCATTCCGTCCTGAATGCAGAAACGCCGCACGTGGCGGCGTTTCGGGTGATGCTTTCCCGCCAAGTGGCAGGGGTGCTCCAACGGGGCTTATCCCTTTTGGGGATCACAGCGCCGGAACAGATGTAATTACATGCCTTTAGCAATCTTTTTGGGCACACCGTCCTTGTGCAAGAGAATGGACAAGGTCTTGTAGCGCACAAAAGCTTCGGAGGCATAGATGTAGCCGCTGCGGTATGGGTTTTCACGTTCGCCCCAAGAATTCTTTACGATGTAATAGATGCCGCCGTTCTGGTCCGCTACTTTTCCTATGATCTGCATGCCATGGTCATCCGTGGACTCATAGTTGTCGTAGGCGATCTGACGGATTTCTTGCGTCACAACCATTTCCTCGTGCGGGCCGGTGTACACATTGCTCTTCTCTTCGTCACTCATCTTGCTCCATGGTTTGGCTGGAAGCACGGCTACGCCATTTTTCAATGAAAAGCCCTTTTCAGACACGTCTGTAGCCCAGGCAATAGTGTAACCGTTCTCCAAAGCATGGTCAATGGTGGCCATCATGTCATCCAAAGGAACGTTGTAGGAAAGACCCCAAGTCCAGTTATCGGGCACTTCAATGGCAAACCATGACTGAAAGGGTTGGTGCGTGTAGGAGGTGAGTTGGACGTAGTCGTCGGGGTTGATGCCCAATACTTGATCCGCAAAGGTGCGTGGCGTGTAGGATTTGCCATTGTATTTGAACAGGCTTGGCTCTTCGCCCAAGTAAGCGTCCAAAACGCCCGTAAATCCTTGCTTCCACGCGGGAGTCAACGTGCCTGAATTCTTATTGACGACGGCGTCAACAATGCCTTTCAAGGAAGCCTCCAGTTCGTCATGGTCGTTGTAGTCCTTTCCGTAGTTGAGTCCGGCATAGGCCTCCTGGGGAACGGCACCGTAATGTTTGATCACATAGAGCATGTCTGGCATGGCGCCGCCTTGGGCGAAATTGAGGTAACCGTGGAGGCGCACGTAGCGATCAGCTTTGTCTTGGTACACTTTGCGCACGGTGTACATCTCGGACAAGTCCATCACCGGCTTGCCCATGCGGATCAACTCCGACTCAATGAAACCCGTGGTGGAGTAGGACCAGCAGGTACCCGTGGATCCTTGGTTCTTTACGGGGGTGGCTTCAAGGTCCACGAGCGTTTTGAATTCAAACGTAGCGCCATCTGTCGCGCCATTGCCCGCCACCTTGTTGATCAAGTTGACCTGGGCTGT
>DFSS01000036.1:32981-47354 GCA_002381225.1 Flavobacteriales bacterium UBA3431
GCTTATAGGCCACGGGGGCATCCTTCAAGCCACCCGAATAATCATAGAATCCCCGTCCGGACTTTACTCCGAGATCACCTGCCGTCACAAGGTTGACGAGCAACGGGTTGGGGGCGTATTTGGGTTGCCCCAATCCTTCGTGCAGCACTCGGAGGATGCTTAAACAGACATCCAAGCCGATGAAGTCCGCGAGTTGCAAGGGACCCATGGGATGGGCCATGCCCAATTTCATAATGCCGTCAATCTCTGCGACCCCCGCAACCCCTGTTTGTAGGGTCTCAATGGCTTCATTGATCATAGGCATGAGGATGCGGTTGGCTACAAAGCCGGGATAATCGTTGCAGGAGATAGGAATCTTACCCAAGGCTGTGGACAGCGAAATGACTGCTTGGGTCGTGGCCTCCGAAGTCTTGTAGCCACAAATGATTTCCACCAACTTCATCACGGGAACTGGATTCATGAAGTGCATGCCAATGACCTGCTCAGGGCGTTTTGTCACGGCGGCAATCTTGCCAATCGAAATCGATGAGGTGTTGCTGGCAAGGATGCACCCCGCAGGGGCTAAAGCATCCAAGTCCCGGAAAATTTGAAGCTTCAGATCTTCACGCTCCGTGGCGGCCTCGACCACCAATTCGGCGTGGGCGACGGCGGAGGCAAGATCCAAGGACGTCGTAATTCTGCCCAAAGCCCTTTCTGCATCGGCAGCTGTGATAAGTTCTTTGGATACTTGACGGTCCAAGTTCTTTTGGATGGTTCCCAAAGCCCGATCCAAGGCGGGTTGGGCAATATCAAAGAGGGTGACGGAATAGCCACTGGTGGCCATGACATGGGCAATTCCGTTGCCCATGGTTCCAGCTCCCAATACAGTTACGTGTTTCATAGCCCGAAAGATAGGGCAGCATTCACTTCCCGCGGCCTTGGATGACGGTCCAAACGGTATAAATCGCCACCTTAATGTCGTTGAAAAACGACATGTTTTCGATGTAGACCAAGTCGTATTCCATCCGGCGAATCATTTGATCCACCGAACTAGCATAGCCATAGCGCACCATGCCCCAACTCGTGATGCCCGGCTGCACTTTGTAAATGTGCCGATACTGGGGCGCCTTTTCGAGAATTTGGTCGGCAAAATATGCTCGTTCGGGGCGAGGTCCAACCAGGCTCATGTCCCCAATCAGGACATTCCAAAATTGAGGCAACTCGTCCAAGCGGTATTTTCGGAGAAAGCGTCCAACCACTGTGATACGTGGATCCTCCTCTGAACTCAATTGGGGTCCCGCTGATTCGGCGCCCATGCGCATGGACCGAAACTTGAAAATGTCAAACGGGCGCGCCTTCTTTCCCAACCGCTCTTGGCGATAGAACGCCGGACCCCCATCCCGCATAACGGCCAGAGCGAGTACTAGGAGGAGGGGGCTCAAGCACAGCAATGCGAGTGCGGAGATGGCGATATCGGCCAAGCGTTTGGTATTTCGCTGCCACGGATCCATGGGCTCTAAATGCCATTCCATGAGCGGCAATCCATGTTCGTCGATACCCACCATCCCGGAGAGAATGCCATAGGTATCTGGAAGCATAAAGATGCGGGTTCCCAACATCTCCAATTCCAGAATCAACGGGGTCAAACGGTCATGCTGGTTCCCTGGTATCGCGAGAATGCAATCTTCAACATGCAGGCGCTCCACCAATGCCTTAACCTCTTTCGCGTCCCCCAGCATCGGCAAGTTGTTTAACGGCGCGCGGTCTGCGTGTTCTTCCGTGTTAATCCATCCCGCCAAAATCTCCCCCGAGGACTGCGCATGAAGGACTAAGCCGTCCATGTGTTCGGATAAGATCGCGCGTTCCCCGATGAGCAGGGTCGGAAATGTGAATTTTTTCCGTTTAATGCGGAAGCGAATGACATAGCCCAGGATGATTTTTCCTGCGATGGTCCAGATAAAAAGGGTACCGGCAAAGAGTCCTGCGCTCTTGAAATAGCCCGAGTAGGCGTCCACATAATCATCCAAAAGGAAGAAAATGAAATATAGAACGCTGAATACGGCCCACACCTGGAGTGCTCGACTGAGCTCCTTGAGACGTGACTTTCGAAGTGGCCGCAAATACAGTCCCACCATGCCCATTGCCCCAACCCACATTCCCGCGGTCAGGAGAGAACCGTAGACATAGAAGTTATCCCAGGCCATTTCAGGCACCCCAAAGCGGGCAGGCTCCAAAATGCTTTTTCGAAAAGTATAGAGCAAAGTGTAGGCAAGAAAGGCTCCGACGAAGTCCCAGCCGATGTAGGCCAATCGCCATGCGTTCGCCACCTTGTGCAACCTTGGACTTCGTGGACTCATGGACGATAGACAAGTCGGATGTTGTCGACAAGAACCGTATCGAGCTTGCCGTTGGCCAGCTTAATGGAACCCAGGTAAATCCGAAAGTCTGATGCGTCCGGGACCCCTGATACCTCCGTGACTAAATTGATGTAGGCGTGATTCCAGGTTTTGGTTGGGTTCAAGGTGGCCGTGGGCATTTGGAGGATTTGGCCCGGGCGGTAGGCTATTACCCCCACCGAAATGGGAACAGAACAGAGGTAATCCAGTTCCACGTAGACATTGGCACTCAGCTTGGGCAAAACGTAGCGATCCATACTATGTACTTCAAAACGCGACAATCCCGTATCTAGTATGGCCATTCCGCTGTAAACATTCGTCTCGGCAGACGGAGCGGGGAAGCGCAACAAAGGGTCTGAGGTAAGAATCCAAGAGGTGTCGCTTTGAAGGGTCGCCACCATACGTTGACCGACCGACTCAAAATTCTCCAATGGAGCCACCACTAAATTTCCCCCAAGCCCGGAGAAATCATAGGAAAGGACCTTGGGATTGTTGCCCAAGGGCACGGTGGTCGTGACCCCGCGTTTGAGGGTAGTCGTAGTGACGTAATCCGTATAGAATGGGTAAATGCCACGAAAGCTGGAGATGCCATTGATGTTGATGCCTGGGTAAAGGCGAATCTCCTTGGGTCCCTCTTGGTCCATGAGGATCGGCAAAGTGGCGGGAAGGTGGTGGGCGCCGAGATTTATCCCGTCGACTTCTACCCATGCGGTCGTGACTTTCGAGCTCGTATTTCCCCAAACCGCTCCAGGCTCCGGGACTAGACCCAAACTGGGAATGTGCAGGAATGCGGGTTCTTCCACGGTTTCTTGGTCGCAACTTGCCATCATTCCCGCCAAAACGAGTCCCAATAGCCATGTTCGTGTAAAACTTTCCTGCATCCTGCAAAGGTAGAGCAGTGACCGCTTTGTAATTTGCAGCCCTCCATGCGAAGCGACACCCCCCGACATCAAGGCCAGCGATTGCTGCTTGTTCAGCAATTGCGGGAACGAGGGATTTCCGATGAGCGCGTTCTCGATGCCATGAGCCAAGTCCCACGGCATTTGTTTTTGGATTCCTCTTTTGAACAGTTTGCCTACCGAGATGCGGCATTTCCCATTCGGGCTCACCAGACCATTTCCCAGCCCTACACGGTGGCTTTCCAAACGGAAGCCTTGCGTCTCCAACCGGGAGCCAAGGTATTGGAGATTGGAACGGGCTCGGGCTACCAAGCGGCAGTGCTTGCCGCCATGGGCTTCAAAGTATACACCATCGAGCGCCAGAAAGAGCTTTTTGATTTTTCTAAGAGCCTCTTGCGGGACTTGGGCTATCGGGTGACTCAAAAATTTGGAGACGGGTACAAAGGCATGCCCGCATTTGCGCCCTTCGATGGCATTTTAGTGACCGCAGCGGCCCCGGAATTGCCTCAAGATCTCCTTGCGCAACTTCGACCTGATGGTCGGTTGATTGTCCCCGTTGGAGAGGTCGAACAAGATCAAGCCATGCACGCCGTATGGCACGACGCGGCGAACAACCGCCAGGAAGAAGTGCTTGGGAAATTCCGATTCGTGCCCATGTTAAAAGATGTGGATACGGGGCGTTGAGCCCAGGGACATCAGAGCTCGCGCCGTGTATCGCGGTCAATGTCACGCTCTTTGATGGCGGCCCGTTTGTCATGCAATTTTTTGCCTTTCGCGAGCGCAATTTCTAGCTTGGCCCAACCTCGTGGACTAAAAAACAATTTCAGCGGGACCACCGTTGTGCCCACGTCTTTAAGTGCCTTTTGAATTTTGACGAGCTCGTTCTTTTTGAGGAGCAATTTTCGTTCACGTAAGGGGAGGTGGTTGCTGTGGGTGCCCAACCGAAACTCCGCAATGTGCAGATTTTTAATCCAGAGTTCACCGGATTCATGGATGTAGCAGTAGCTGTCCGATAGATTGCCTTTTCCCTCGCGGAGCGATTTCACCTCAGTTCCATAGAGCTGGAGGCCCGCCGTGAAGAAATCTTCCAAGTGGTAGGCAAAACGCGCTTGTCTATTCTGAATAACCGGGTTCACTGCGCAAATCTAACCCTACTTTTGTGGAGTATGCTGTACGATCGTGTTCTTCGCCCGCTGCTTTTTTCGCTTCCTGCCGAAAAAGCCCACAATTTGACCATGGCACAACTCAAGGCCCTTCAAGGCCATGCCCTTGGTCGCGCGCTCCTACGGAACTGGGCTGGACCCATTTCCCCGCAGCCGGTGCAAGCCATGGGGCTAACATTTGCCCACCCCGTGGGCCTCGCTGCGGGCCTAGACAAGAATGCAGAAGCCGTGCGTGGATTTTTCGCCTTGGGCTTCAGCCACGTGGAAGTCGGCACTCTGACACCCCGACCGCAACCTGGCAATCCCTTGCCTCGTTTGTTTCGATTACCATCAGATCAAGCAATTATTAACCGCATGGGATTTAACAATCACGGTGCGGAATCGGCAGCCGCTCGCTTAGCTGAACGGGATCCGGCCTGGGGCATTGTGGGTGGAAATGTGGGTAAAAACAAAGACACCCCGAACGACCGGGCGGAAGAGGACTATATCCGCGCCATGCAAGCCTTGGCTGGCAAAGTGGACTATTACACCGTCAACATCTCGTCCCCAAACACTCCTGGCCTGCGGGACCTCCAGCACGAAGCGGCTTTGAAGACTTTGTTGGATTCGGTGGCAACCGAGAATAAGCGCACCCAGCCGATACCCTTGGCTGTTAAAATGGCACCGGATTTGACCAAAGATGAAGTTCAAAACATGGCCCGTATAGCCGCCACCTGTGGATTTCAGGGCATTATTGCCACGAATACCACCATTGACCGTGGTGGATTGCGTACTTCGGCTGAAGCGGTTACCGCTATGGGCGCAGGAGGGCTTTCAGGCCGTCCACTCGCTCAGCGAAGCACCCGCGTTATCGAATGGGTGCGTGAAGCCGTTGGCGATCACCTCGCTGTCATCGGTGTCGGAGGGGTCTTTACCGCCCAAGATGTATTGGACAAGCGCAATGCTGGAGCGGATTTGGTGCAAGTGTATACCGGATTTGTGTACCAAGGTCCCGGGATGGTTGGTCAATTACAAACCGCATGGAAGAACGATTAATTTGGGTGGAATGCCCCCGGGACGCCATGCAAGGCTACCCCCAGCCATTTGCTACCGATGCCAAAGTGGAATACCTGCGGCATGTCCTTGAGGTTGGATATGACGTGATTGATATCGGCAGTTTTGTTTCTCCCAAAGCCATTCCACAGATGGCTGATACCGAGGCGGTTCTGGAGGCCTTGGCCCCGCAAAAAGGCCGAAACCGCTTCCTAGTCATTGCCGCCAACCATCATGGTGTCCGCGCCGCCGCCGCTAATCCCCATGTCGATGTGGTGGGCTATCCTTTTTCTGCTTCGGATACCTTTCAGCAGCGCAACACGCGCCGCAGCCAAGCTCAGGCAATGGAGGAACTCGTGGAACACGCCGCGCTTTTGCGTGACTCGGGCAAATCCCTTGTGGTGTATATCAGCATGGCCTTTGGCAACCCGTATGGGGAGCCATACCATGTTGAAGCGGTCGCGGACTGGGTTCACCAAGTGCATAAGGCGGTATCGCCCGAAGCCATTTCCCTCAGCGATACTGTGGCCATGGCCACTCCAGATCATATTACTTCCTTGGTGGAAGCTTGTCGGAGCAAGTGCCCCGACGCACAATTGGGCTTGCACCTGCATGTTCCTTCCGGGTATTCCTTGCGGTCTGGGTTGGTTCAAGCAGGGTGGGCTAGTGGGGTTCGGCGATTCGATTCCGCCTTGCTTGGTTTTGGCGGATGTCCGATGGCTCAAGACGAAATGTGCGGCAATTTGCCCTCAGAAAGCCTGCTGACCTTTGCGCTTTCGTGGCGAATTTCAACCGGAGTCAATCCTTTGGCGTTGGAAGCGGCCCACAATGCTGCACGGCGACTTTTTCTCTAACTTCGCTTCGTACTTGTGTGCCCACTCGGGGCTTAAAAGGGAAACCGGTGAAATTCCGGTGCTGTGCCCGCAGCTGTAACCTGCCACTCGACTTTTTGACAATGCCACTGGGAAACTGGGAAGGCCAAAAAGTTGCAGGGAGCCAGAAGACCTGCCTTGAACCATAACCCCGTCAACACCGGGAAGAGTGTTGAAGCGAAATGAAAACATGGCCACACCAAGTCCTGTTGGGACTTTGTCTTGGTGCCGGAGCTACCTATGCGCAGACTTCGGACACCGCCACCCTCCAATTACCCGTAGTGCCGGTATGGGCTCAAACGCCCGCTCAAAACGCGGCCCTGCCAAAGTCGGACGCCTATGGACTGTGGTCCAGCGGGGCTGATGTCCGGATGACCTCTCCAGGTGCCTCAATCCTCCTCAGCCGGGACGGATACCCCGGCGCCTATGTCCAGGGTACCTGGGAAGGGCTCCCCATGATAACGCCCGATTTAGGGGTGGCCGATTTTTCCTTACTACCCCAGTGGGGGCAGTCTGCAGCCTGGGCACCAGCCATGTCAGCCCAGTATCAAAGCTCAAATGCGATAGGCGATATTCTGGACGTACGGTCAGGAGGTAGGGACCATGTGGAACTTCGAGGAAGCTCCCTGAAAGGGGCAGGAATAGGTGGACGTTGGACCTTGCCTAGTGGGAACAACTCTGAGGTTCTGCTCGGTGGAGGCACCGAGGCGTGGATCAACGACTACCGCTATGGCACCGTGGGACAACGTCGATCCGAAGCGGATGGGGAACGCCACGAAGTATACCTTACCCATCGAACGACCTATGGCGATGGCCGTAGGAGCACCGGGGGAAATGCCTACCTCGTCGCCTCCGACCGCGGCTTGCCGGCGTCCATCTACGATTTGGAAGGCATTGGCGCCCGACAGCAAGACCTGCGTTGGCAGGTTAGCCAGTACCAGGCCTTTCACTACGAAGACCTCCAGTTCCGAACAGAGCAAGTCATCTGGGGTCAAGACCAAGGATACCAAGGCTTTTGGTTCTCTGATACGAACATGACGCAAGGAGCCTACTTGCGCTTTTACACGGGAACACATTGGAAAAAATGGCAGATTTTCAACGAGGAAACCGTGGGCATCAACCGAATGCAGGGCGTCTACAAGCCGGATACCAGCGTGGATTTTGTGACCCTCAACCTTGTAGCGCAATCACCCGTAACGGACTATGGGCGATGGACACTGGGGGCTAAATGGGCCACGTGGGGCCCCAAGAAAAGCCCTCTAGCTCCGCACGTAGCATGGGAGCTCAAACGGCCAACATGGTCCAGCCAGGCCCTTGTCCGTCAAGTTTATCGTTTCCCCACGATGAACGATTTATTCTGGACAGGACTCGGGAACCCTGCTCTGGAGCCCGAGCAGGGATGGGAAAGCCAATTGGGACTTCAAAAGCGCTCGGCGGCTTGGATGATGGAAGGCCAGGTGTTTGCCACCCAACTCACGGACGCCATTGTTTGGATGCCCGACGATGTTGGAAACTGGCGCCCCGTCAATCAGAGTGCTTGGAATCGCCGAGGGGCCAAAGTCGCGGGACAATGGACCGCAATGCGCTGGACGCTTCGAGGACATGTCCGGTATGTTCAAGTACGCGATGACCTCGGAAACGCAGCGCCCTATGTCTCGCCTTGGCTTGGTCATACTTCCATAAGTCTTGTAACAGGGCCGTACCGCTCGTCACTGAGCTGGACAGGCCAAGCCGCCTCTCCGTTATATTGGATGGCTCCGGGATCCCCCGCCGAAGGCTACTTGCCTGCTATGGGCACCTTTGGCGTAGACGTTCAGGGAAACTGGGGTAGCCATTGGGTGGCGACACTACGTGTAGAAAACCTCCTGGATCAAGCCATCGCATTTCAAGATGGCTACCCCATGCCGGGAAGGCATCTACTCCTTCGAGTACGATACCAACTTCCATAAAAAAAAGCCGGGTTCTCGCCCGGCTTTTTTGCATGCTCATACTTGCGGTGGATTACGCCATACCGAGAACACTGCGTTTAGCATAGGCCCACTGCAGAAGGGCTCCGTATACCAACGTACTCGCCGTGGCCGACACGAAGAAGGGGAGGGCTTCCACATAGGCCGTGAACAGACCAGCACCGGTCTGTGCCAGTGCAGGGTTGCCGTACCAAAAGCCCACATTGGAAAGCGCAAAAAATAAGAGGTTGGCGACCACCGCATGGCCGGCTCCGACGATTCCATTCATCTGACGGGCTTTCTGACCCCACAGCACCATGGCCACATGGCCCGCATACACCCACACCATACCGGGATAGCCCCAAGTAAAGCCTTCCGTCATAGCCCCATAGACGAGGTTGTTGAGTAGGAGATCGCTTACAAAGAGCAAAACCAATGGGAGCAGCATGGCCCCGGGACGGCCTTTGCTCCAGAATCCACCCACCAAGGCGACGGCACCCACGGCCGTAAAATTGGGGAAGTGGGGGAGAAAGCGCGTGAGCAAGGCCAGTGCTAGGAGGCCTGCTGTAGCGACAAAGGGGGAAATACTGCGCATAATTACAAACGTTTAAATATGTAGATGACAAAGAGGAGCATCACCACACCCAGAATGATTTTAAGATTACTCCCATAGTGCAACGCATGGGTGCGGGCGTCCTTTCGGTAACTCCAGAAAAGGAAGACCAAAAAGGCGGCGGTGAATACCCCCGCAAAAATCCAATGTCCTGTGCCTATGTTTTCCAAGTGTGGTAATTTGGAACAAAAATAACCGCCATGCAGGAACAAATAGCCGCTGTGACCAAATTCCATGAAGTTTATCGCATTCCGTATGCAGTTCAACCCACTACAGATGTCGATCCACAGCTGATTGCTCTCCGCCACCGCCTCATGGCAGAAGAAAATGAAGAGTACCTCGAAGCCGCGCTAGCTGGGAATCTAGTCGAGGTAGCTGACGCACTAGGGGACATGCTGTACATCCTTTGCGGGACCATGATTACCCACGGGATGCAAGACAAAATTGAAGACGTCTTTCGCGAAATTCAACGCAGCAATCTCAGTAAACTTGGGGCGGATGGACAGCCAATCTACCGAGAAGACGGCAAAGTCATGAAGGGGCCAAACTACTTTAAGCCCGATATCGCCGCCATTCTTGCTGGCCGTTGATCCGATCGAACCTGAAATCCTGGTAGATGGGGGGCCATCGGACTTGGCGTACCCTGAACGTCTCCTTGAGGTGCTTGGATAAATTGGACTTTTTCGAGCTTCCCTTGTTCAAATTCCAGGGCGATTTGGGCACACTGAATGTGGGAAACTCGCACGGAATCCGGATGGAAAAGCGCCTGGGCATTTCCACGCAAGGTGACACGCTTCATTTGTCGATGCGCCATCCAGCCCACAAGGGTGGCGCCGGCCATTTCATCGTACCGCAAAGAGTCCACGGGATTTCCCACGTGAACAGATCCACGTCCATATAGGGAGTCCATGTCCGGCCGTACGTGCATGTAAAAACGCAAAGTATCCGCGTGAACACGGTATTCATCGGCCCAAACTAGCGGCTCACCCACCAAGATCATCAGTGAATCCTCCACCTGCCACCGCATGGACTCGGATGCGCTGACCATGCCTTGGGAGAAGGTATTCACGTGGCCATGAGCGCGCGCAGAATCAGGGGTGCGTACGATGATGGATGCATGAATTTCCAAGCTATCCTCAGACCAATCGGCCCATTGTGCTCGCTCCGCTCGCCCATAGAGTTCCGTTCGCTGGGTGGCATCTACTTGGTAAAGGCTATCCGCTCGAAATTGGATGCTGGAATCTTGGCCCTCTACGCCTCGGTAAAAAGAGCTCATTTTTGGCTCGGTGGAAATCTGCGCGGCGCCAAAGGTCATCCAGCCTGTTTCGGTCTTGGCTTCCCCACCGCGTGGAATGCTAAACCGGTGCTGGGCAGGCCATTGCTCCATGGACGGGGCATCCAAAATGTAGTCCTCGGTGACAGCATGGACCGCCCCTTCGTAGATGAAGTGTTCCTCCTGGGCAAAATACTTTCCAGAACGGCAAGTCAGACGGCCATCCGGGGATTCAATATCGCCTCCTTGCTGGAAGGTGCCTTGCTCCAATTCGGTATCATAGCGAAGGCTTGGCGTTCGAAGTACTTGGCCCTCATGTTCGAGCACAACTTGGCCGCGCAAAACGGCCACGCCTTGGCTGTAATCCAGTGTATTTGAACTGATTCGAACCCCTTTTTTTCCTCTATACCGGATGTGCCCGTATGCCAAAAACCGGTCGTCCTTGCGCCACCAACGCGCTGAATCACAATAGAAGGTGCCTTCTCGATTCCGGAGCGCCACATTGCCCCGTAGAATGGTCACCGGGCCCGTTGAGGTTCGTTGTACCGTGACCGAGGCACTTTGCAATAAATCAACCCGTTGTCCTGGTCGAAGCTGCCCAAGGGCCGTCCACGACAGGAAAAGGCATAGCACGGCTCCTAGCCGTCTCATGCACGCCAAAGGGTTTGTTCGCGATCGGGTCCCACAGAAATTAAAACGACCGGAACGCCCGTTTCTTGTTCGATGAATTGGGTGTAGGCAATCAAGGCGGCGGGAAGATCTTCCTCACGGGTCACGCCTGTCAAATCCTCCTGCCAGCCGGGCAACGTGGTATAGACGGGCTCGAGCAAGTCTTCCTCCAAAGAGTAGGGAAGGTGGTAAATGGTTTTTCCGCGGTAGGTGTACGCCGTACAAACTTCCAGAGCATCCATACCTGAAAGCACGTCCGCTTTCATCATCATGAGCTGGGTCACTCCGTTGACTTCGACTGCGTAGCGCAATGCCGGGAGGTCCAACCATCCCGTTCTACGGGGCCGTCCGGTGGTACTCCCATACTCGTGGCCCTTGTCGCGAATCGCTTGTCCGAGGTCATTGTCCAGTTCTGTCGGGAACGGACCGCTCCCCACACGGGTGCAATAGGCCTTGAAAATCCCCAGCACCTCACCAATGCGGTTGGGAGCAAGGCCCAAGCCCGTACAGGCCCCCGCCGCCGTCGTGGTAGAAGACGTAACGAAAGGATACGTACCAAAATCGACATCTAGGAGGGTGCCTTGAGCCCCTTCGGCCAAGATGCGCTTGCCCGATTTGTAGGCTTCTTGTATCAACACATCGGTGTCGGCCAACTGCATTGGGCGCATGCGCTCAATGGCAGCCATCCATGCAGCCTCGGCTTCATCCAAATCAAAGGCCAGCGGATCGTTGCCCAACATATGCAGGTGTTTCGCTTTTAGGGCATTGTACCGGTCCAAAAAGTCTGGAAGCTCGATGTCGCCAATGCGTAGACCATTTCGACCTGTCTTGTCCATGTAGGTTGGACCGATCCCTTTTAAGGTAGAGCCAATTTTATTCTTGCCCTTTGCCGCCTCGGAGGCCGCATCCAAGAGCCGGTGGGTGGGGAGGATGAGATGTGCTTTCCGAGATATTTGGAGGCGGTCCAAGCACTTGGGCTCCAAGGCGAGCAGTTTGTCAATTTCCTTGCAGAAAATGACCGGATCGACGACGACCCCATGCCCTATGATATTCATGGCATTTTCGTGGAAAATCCCGGAAGGAATAGTATGAAGCACGTGCTTTATTCCGTTGAATTCCAACGTGTGACCTGCATTCGGTCCTCCTTGAAATCGTGCGACAACATCATACTTCTTAGTTAGTACGTCGACAATTTTGCCTTTTCCTTCGTCGCCCCATTGTAGGCCGAGCAAGATGTCTGCTCCGTGGTTCATTCTTTTTTGGATTTCGCGTAGATGTATAATTGGTGCCCAGTCACTTCCACACCGAATACCTCTTCGATGCTTTGTTTGATTTGCTGAATGCGTGGATCGCAGAATTCCTTCACCTCCCCACTATCCACCAAAATGACATGGTCATGCTGTTTGTTGAAATAGGACTTCTCGTATTGGGCTTGATTTTGGCCAAACTGGTGCTTGCGCACCAAACCACACTGCATCAAGAGTTCCATCGTATTGTACAACGTAGCCCGCGATACGCGGTAATTTTTGATTTTCATTGAACCGTAAAGGGATTCAATGTCAAAATGCTCGTCTTGGGAGTAAATTTCATGGAGTATGGCGTACCGCTCGGGCGTTTTACGCTGCCCGTTTGTTTCTAAAAACTCGGTAAACACGTGTTTGACCTGGTCAAACGATGAAGCACTCATAGTGGCTTATTAAGGCACAAAGTTACAATTTTACGAGCGTACCTTCGTAGGGATTCTATGGGAAAACGCCTTCTTTTCATCTTCTTTTTCGCGAGCCTTACAGGGAGTGTTTGGGCCCAAAATCGCGCCTCCGTTTCCGCCTACCAGAAAGGCATTCGTGAATACCTCGATCCAGCTGGGCGCCCCAACAAGGCGGAAAAGCATTTCTTGCGCGCCGTTAAGCTCGATCCCGTCTACCCAGCTCCCTGGTTGGCCCTCGGAGAACTTTATGAAGAGCGTGGCGATTCCGCGCGGTGTTTCCATTCTTACCGCGAGGCCGCTCGGACTGGGGCAGCTCGAGCTGGCTACTTCAACCTAGGCCGGGCCGCTTTAGGCTTTGGGGGCTACCAAACTTCCCTGAAGGCTTGGACCTCATATCTGGCCCTGGAACGCCTACCAGACGCCCAGGTGGCCGACGCCCAGCGCATGCAAGCGAATGCCGCCTTTGGCCTCCAGGCGCGTCAAAACCCATCGCCCGGCATTCTACCTCGAAGTATTAAAAACGCCCAGACAGGGCATCAGTATCCCGAATCCTACTTTTTCCCCAGCATCTCCGGCGACCAGAGTACTTTATACTTCACGGGCCGGAACTACCATCAAAAGCCCAGGGATGAGAACATATTCGCCACGTTTGCCGGCGATTCTGTTGAATGGTCCACGCCGCATAAAGTGGCAGGCTGGATCAATACGTTGCTCAATGAAGGGGCGGTGTCTGTGCAAGGGGATGAGCGGAGAATGGTCTTTGCCGGCTGCGAACGCGAAGACGGCTACGGTTCCTGCGACATTTATGTATCCGAACTAACTTCCTATGGTTGGACTCAAGGAAAAAACATGGGGGCCGCTATCAACTCCCCACAATGGGAAACACAGCCCTGCCTTTCTGCCGATGGACAGTACCTCTTTTTTGTCCGCGATTCCAAGAAAATGGGGAGCCACTCCAATATCTGGATGAGCCGATGGGATGGTGAAAAATGGAGTCCGGCTGAGATGTTGCCCGCTACCATCAATGGAACGGGAAACGAATTCAGTCCCTTTCTTCATGCTGATGGAAAGACGCTGTACTTCGGTTCAACCAGCCATGTAGGCATGGGCGGCATGGACCTCTACAAGTCGGAATGGCTGCCCGATGGCAGCTGGTCAATGCCCGAAAACTTGGGGTATCCCATCAACGATCATTTAGACAATTTTGGTCTCGTAGTGGCCCCCGATGGCCGCAGTGGTTTCTTGTCGGGCGGTTTGTTGGGCGAATCTATTTGGGACGAAGAAGTGCGCACCTATGGCTGGGACATCGCCCCCAACTCGTACAATCTTCCCGTCATCTTTGCCTTTGAACTTCCTGATCTAGTGCGCGCAACCCCCATCGTTTGGCTGGAAGTCTATGCCGTTGATGCGGCAACACGCAAGGCCATTCCGACGGCCAAGTGGTCCATTTCCCGCCAAGGCTTGGAGCAGGAGGTAACGCATGCTGGGGCATTATTTGAAACCAGCTTGCCCTTACTCACCCAGATGGCCTTCAGCGTCCAAGCGCCAGGTTACAATTTTGAAAGCTACCGTTTGCTCACCGAGGAGCGCGCGGGAAATGTTCAGAAAGACACGGTATTTCTTCGCAAAACCCAGGTGGGCGACGCTTTTAGATTGAACAATTTGCTTTTTGCCTTCGATGAAGCGGTCCTACTTCCCGAGTCCATGGTGGAGATTCACCGTGTGGCGGACTGGCTCAAAGCCAATCCTGGATTGCGGATTGAAGTAGCCGGCCACACAGACAATCAAGGCAGTGCGGCGTACAACCAAGGTTTGAGTGAGCG
>DFSS01000026.1 GCA_002381225.1 Flavobacteriales bacterium UBA3431
ATGCCCGTAGGTTTCCCGCTTTGACCATATTGTTGGTAGTCCATCAAGTCATCTTGAATTTGAAAGGCCATACCCAGAGCCAAGCCAAAGGCGTGTGCCCGTTCAATGACCTCCACCGGTTGGTCGGATGTGGCCGCCCCGACCGCACAGCATGCGGCCATCAAGGAGGCCGTTTTTTTCTGAATGATGGCATCATAGACCGCCTCATCGATGTCCAGGCGGCGGGCTTTTTCGATTTGGAGCAATTCGCCTTCGCTCACCTCCTTGACGGCTCGGCTCACCCAACGCAAAAGATCATGGTCCTCATGCTCCACTGCGAGAAGGAGCACCCGAGAGAGCATATAGTCCCCGACGAGGACGGCTATTTTGTTTTTCCACAGAGCACTGATGCTAAAGGCCCCACGACGGGTCGAGGCGTCATCCACAACATCGTCGTGGACGAGCGTCGCGGTGTGCATAAGCTCAACCAGCGTGGCTCCCCGGTACGCCCGATCACTCACCCCTGAGGGGGAAAATGCTTTGGCCGTCAAGAAAACCAATGCGGGGCGAAGTCGCTTGCCCTTTTGCTTGACCGCATAACGCAAGATCAGGTCCATCAATGGGACTTTGGTGCTAAAGGCAAGCGGGAAGGCTTCGTCAAAGCGCTTCAATTCGGCCTGAATGGGTGTACGAAAGTTCATTTGATTCCGCGTTGTTGGCAGATTTCCTCGTAGGCCTGCTGGATTTTCCGGAACGTCCCTTCTGCTTCTCGAACAACTTCCTCCCCCATGCCTACCATGGCATCGGGGTGGTATCGCTTTACCAAATTCCGGTATGTCTTTTTCACCAGGGTATCGTCAGAGGTCTGTGGGATGCCCAGCACCTCGTAAGGATCGGGCGCTGCAGGGCGGTGAACCGCTTCCAGGCGCCGAAAATCGTGAGGGTGGATACCCAAGTAACCCGCGATGCGGGCGATTTGTTGCCGCTCGTCCGAAGTCATGGCCCCATCTGCGTGGGCCAAGCCAAAGAGGAAGGCGACGAGTTGAATCCGGTGCTGAATGCTCATGTGCCGACGCACATTGGCACAGACGTCCGGCACGGCGGGTTTTTCTTGAACGATGCGTTTAAATTCGCGGAAGCTCTCTTGGGCCTTGGCTTCCCCAAACCACTTTTTAAAATGGGCTCGGACAAAATTCAGTTCCCGTTCATCGACGTGGCCATCAGCCTTGATGACCACGGAGGCCAAAATCAGGAGGGATGCATGAAAGTCAATGCCTTTGGGTTGAGATGGCGCATTCTCCGAAGACGACGTCCAGCGTGAAAAAAATTCTCCAAAAAGGGCGCCCAAAACGAGCCCTTTGAGTCCTCCGACGAGGACCCAACCAATTCCACCGCCTAGTAGGGTTGACCAGCGCTTCATGCCGCGCGAAGGTACAACCCGGAAATCAGCTCGTCAGCCAGATCGCAAAGCCCACAATGGCCGCGATGAAAACCACCACCATGATGGTGGTCGTCATGGAAGCCTTGTCGCGTTCTGCCTCATCTCGGCGGCGAGCAGCTAGTCGCTCTCTGCGACTTAGTCGTTCTTCGGGGGAGGTGCGATCTCGTTCGTCACGCATTGCCATGAGGGAATAGTTGAAAAGTTAGGTTCTATGAAATTACAACTATTCTACTTAATTACAATAGGTTACCTCTTAGCCCGCAGGGCAAAGCAAAAAAAAACTCCGCCGGATAGGCAGAGTTTTTTTGAAATGAACTTTAGATCAAGATCCACAGGCCTCACACGCGTCGGGATTGTCCAACGAGCAAGCAACGGCTTCTTCCGCCGAGTACACTTTCGTGGGCTCCACACTGACTTGTGCCGCTTCGGAAAGCGCCACCGCCGGCATTTCAGCAAACACCTCCGCCGCATCGGGCGTGGCCTCCGCCTTCTTCTTCACCGTAAACTTGATCGCTGCGGAAGCCGCCTTGGTTCGCAAGTAATACATACCCGTCTTGAGCCCCTTCTTCCATGCATAGAAGTGCATGGACGTCAGCTTACCCATGTTGGGAGACTCCACAAAGAGGTTGAGGGACTGACTCTGGTCAATGAACATACCGCGGTCCGCAGCCATATCGATGATGTCCTTCATGGACATTTCCCAAACCGTCTTGTAAAGTTCTTTGATGTTGTCGGGGATACCTTCAATGCTTTGGATCGACCCATTGTTGGCCATGATGGCGTTCTTGACGTCCTCATTCCACAATCCAAGCTTGACCAAATCCACCAGGAGGTGCTTGTTCACGACAATGAACTCGCCTGAAAGCACGCGACGCGTGTAGAGGTTGCTCGTGTAGGGCTCAAAGCACTCGTTGTTTCCAAGAATTTGCGAGGTGGACGCCGTCGGCATCGGAGCCAAGAGCAGGGAGTTGCGCACTCCATGTTTCTTCACCTTTTTGCGCAATGCTTCCCAATCCCAGCGTCCGCTCAGATCTTTTTCATTCACACCCCAGAGGTTGTGCTGGAATTCTCCCTGTGAAATGGGCGATCCTTCGTAGGTCTCATAGGCGCCATGTTCGGCCGCCAAGTCGCAGGAAGCCGTCACCGCGGCAAAGTATATCGTCTCAAAAATGTCCTTGTTCAACTGACGGGCCTCGGGGCTTGTGAAGGGCAAGCGCAATTTGATGAAGGTGTCCGCCAATCCCTGAACCCCCAATCCGATCGGACGGTGACGCATGTTCGAGTTGCGCGCTTCGGGTACGGGATAGTAGTTGACGTCAATGACGCAGTTGAGGTTCTTGGTCACCTTGAACGTGACGTCGTAGAGCATTTGGTGGTCAAACGCCCCATCTTCCACGTATTTGGGAAGGGCGATAGAGGCCAAGTTGCATACGGCCACCTCGTCCGGTGCGGTATACTCGATGATTTCGGTGCACAGGTTGGACGATCGAATGACGCCCAAATTCTTTTGGTTGGATTTGGCGTTGCACGCGTCTTTGTAGAGCATGTATGGGGTACCCGTTTCAATTTGGGCTTCCATGATCTTGGTCCAAAGCTCCCGAGCGGCAATGGTCTTACGTCCCTTGCCTTCGGATTCATACTTGTGGTAGAGGGCCTCAAACTCTGCACCATAGGTGTCATACAAACCTGGGCACTCGTTGGGGCACATCAAGGTCCACTTCGCGTCCTCTTCGACGCGCTGCATGAATAGGTCTGGAATCCAGAGTGCGTAAAACAAGTCGCGGGCACGCTGCTCTTCCTTTCCGGTGTTTTTGCGAAGGTCCAGGAAGTCGAATACGTCCGCGTGCCAGGGCTCTAAGTACATCGCGAAGGATCCTTTGCGCTTGCCACCGCCTTGGTCCACATAGCGGGCCGTGTCATTGAACACACGGAGCAAGGGAATCAAGCCGTTGGATGTTCCGTTGGTCCCCCGGATATAGGACCCCGTTGCACGGATGTTGTGGATGCTTAGACCAATACCCCCTGCGCTTTGGCTAATCTTCGCACATTGCTTTAGGGTGTCGTAGATCCCGTCAATGCTGTCGTCCTTCATTTGCAGAAGGAAGCAGCTGGACATTTGCGGCTTGGGAGTCCCCGCATTGAAGAGGGTGGGCGTGGCGTGGGTGTAGAGCCCCTTGGACATGCCGTCGTAGGTCTCGATCGCCGCTTGAATATCCTCTTTGTGGATGCCAATCGCTACGCGGAGCAGCATTTGCTGCGGGCGTTCAGCGATCTCTCCATTGGTGCGAAGCAAGTAGGAGCGCTCTAAGGTTTTGAAGCCAAAGTAATCATAGTTGAAGTCCCGGTCGTAGATAGGCGTGGAATCTAACAGCTCGCTATGCGCTTCGATGATCTCCATGACATCGTCGGCGATGAGCGGTGCGGCAAGGCCCGTTTTGGGGCTGACATACGTGTGCAAATCCCGCATCGTTTCCGTGAAGGATTTGTTGGTGTTCTTGTGCAGGTTGGATACCGCGATGCGCGCCGCCAACTGCGCGAAGTCTGGGTGGCGCACCGTCATAGAGGCCGCTGTTTCTGCAGCGAGGCTATCCAGCTCGGAGGTGGTCACCCCGTCGTACAGGCCTTCGATGACCCGCATGGCTACGGCCACGGGATCTACGAGCGGACTCAAACCATAGCAAAGCTTCTGGATGCGGGCCGTGATTTTATCAAATTTGATGGCTTCTTTGCGGCCATCACGCTTTAATACGTGCATCATTCGGATTGGTGCTTAAAAGTCGGAGTCAAACTTGAAGGTGTCCGCGGTGGACTCTTGCTCCATGCCCACACCCGCCTTGCGGTAGTCGGATACGCGCTTTTCAAAGAAGTTGGTTTTGCCCTCAAGGGAAATCATGTCCATGAAATCAAAAGGATTCTCGGAGTTGTAGACTTTGGGGCAGTTTAATTCACCAAGTAGGCGGTCCGCAACAAACTCAAGGTACTGAACCATGAGACGGCTATTCATACCAATCAAGTCCACGGGAAGGGATTCGGTGATAAACTCGCGCTCAATGGTGAGGGCCTCGGTAATGATTTGGGTGATGCGCTCTTGCGGGACCTTGTTCACCAAATGGTGGTTGTGCAAGTGTACGGCAAAGTCGCAGTGCATGCCTTCGTCGCGGCTGATTAGCTCATTGGAAAAGGTCAATCCGGGCATGAGTCCGCGCTTCTTCATCCAGAAAATCGAGCAGAAGGCTCCGCTAAAGAAGATGCCTTCGACGGCCGCAAAGGCAATCAGGCGCTCTGCAAAGGAGGGGGAATCAATCCAACGCAAAGCCCAATCCGCTTTCTTCTTGATCGCATCAAATGTTTCAATTGCATTGAAGAGCTGGTGGCGCTCGGCCTTGTCTTTCACATAGGTGTCAATCAACAACGAATAGGTTTCGCTGTGGATGTTTTCCATCATGATTTGAAAGCCGTAGAAAAACTTGGCCTCCGTGTACTGCACTTCGTTCACAAAGTTCTCGGCCAGGTTTTCGTTGACGATGCCATCGGAGGCCGCAAAGAAGGCCAAAATGTGTTTAATGAAGTACTGCTCGTCCGCGCTGAGCTTGTTTTCCCAGTCGGATAAATCCTGGTGCAAATCGATTTCTTCTGCTGTCCAAAAGGAGGCTTCCGCCTTTTTATAGATGTCCCAAATGTCATTATGCTCAATGGGAAACAACACAAAACGGTTGGGATTTTCCGACAAGATGGGTTCGACAGCAGAGTTCGTTGCGCTCATAGTTTTTAGCGTTAATCGCCTCACGGCGAGATGATTACGTATGATTTAGGTGCATTTTAGCAGGGTCTATGTCGGATTGACGGGGGAAGACGTCCGCTGATGAGCTTTACAAATCTTGGAAAGCACAGGGGGAATCACAAGGGATAGATTTGAACATTAGGGGGTAGTTTTCAACATTCTCGTCACCCCCCCCTTGGGCTAAAAGCGGTGAATTCAAGGGGTCCGAATTGCGCAAATGAAATTTTGCTTCGGAACCCGAAAGAAATTCACAACGATTGTTAATAACCTCAGTCTTCCGAACGCGATTGGAGGAATTGGTAGACCTCTTCCGCCTCTTCCATCCAGGCCGGACCATATGCTCGAACCAAGGCGCCCTGTAAGAATCTGAATACCGGCAACTTGAGCTCCTGCCCTAGGCTACATGCAGGTTCACAAACCTTCCAGTGGTGAACATTTAGGGCATCAAAGTCTTGGTATTTGGTCACGCGTATGGGATAAAGATGGCAGGAAATGGGTTTGGGCCAATCCACGGCCCCCGCCGCCGCGGCTTGTTCAATTCCGCACTTGGCGACGCCCTGATCGAAGGTTACATAGGCGCATTCACGCCCGTCAACCAGGGGGGTAACCCATTCCCCGTCGTGGTCTTTCACAGCCACCCCTTGGGCCTCCAGTGCGGCGAGGCCTTCGGGACGTAAAAAAGGACGAATCGCATCTTGGATGGACTCCAAAATGGGCACCTCGGAAGGGAGCAAGGGCGCTCCCGCATCCCCTTCGACGCAACAGGCCCCTTTGCATTTGGACAAGTCGCAGCAAAAGGCATGTTCAAAGGCCACCTGTGAGACAATGGTTTCCCCAATCTGTATCATGCCTCAAAGGTCTACCTTTGTGGCCAACACAACAAGTCATGAATTTCGCCGAAATCCTCTCCGCCACCATGGTGCTTTTTGCCGTCATTGATATCATTGGCAGCATCCCCATTATTATCTCTTTGCGCGACAAAGTCGGCCACATTCAGAGCGAAAAAGCCACGCTTGCCGCGGCTGGCATCATGGTGCTTTTCTTGTTTGTGGGGGAAGACCTTTTGGGCTTGTTTGGGGTCAACGTGGCCTCCTTTGCGGTGGCAGGTTCGTTAGTGCTCTTCTTTCTCGCCCTCGAAATGATCCTAGGGGTACGCATCTACCGCGAGGCGGAGCCCGAATCCGCGAGCATCGTTCCCATCGCCTTTCCGTTGATCGCCGGTGCGGGTACATTGACCACCCTCATATCGATCCGAAGCGAATACGAACCCATCAATATTTTGATCGCCATCGTCATCAATTCAGTCTTGGTTTTCGTGGTGCTCAAAAACACCCGGCACTTGGAGCGTTGGTTGGGCAAAAACGGCATCGCCATCGTGCGCAAGGTCTTTGGTATCATTCTCATGGCTATTTCGGTGCGCTTGTTCACCGCCAATATCGGCACCCTCATCGCGTAGTGCGTGTTTGGCCCACCGCCCTCGAGCCCATGTCCCCAAAAGTCCCGAACTTTGTCCTTTGACTCTCTCTTTTTGACCCGCATCTATGGCCCTCTCTCCTGAAGAATCGTTTAAGCGTGTGGTTTCCCACGCCAAGGAATACGGATTTGTCTTCCAAAGCAGTGAAATCTACGACGGCTTGGCCGCCGTGTACGACTATGGCCAAAATGGGGTCCTCCTCAAGAACAATATCAAGAACTTTTGGTGGCGCGCCATGGTCCAACTCAACGACAACGTGGTGGGTTTGGATTCGGCCATCTTCATGCATCCGACTGTGTGGAAAGCCAGCGGACACGTGGACGCCTTCAACGACCCTTTGATCGATAACAAAGACAGCAAAAAGCGGTACCGCGCAGATGTGCTCTTGGAAGAGCACGCCGAAAAACTTCGCCAAAAAGCGGAAAAGGAAATCGAAAAAGCAGCCATACGATTTGGAGACAGCTTCGATGCAGACCTCTACCGCACGACCAACCCGCGTGTGGTCGGGTATTTGGAATCGGCTGACCTCGTTATGGCACGCTATGTAGCCGCGATGGAAGCGGAAGATCTTGATGCGGTGCGCCAAATTATTCTCGACGAAAAAATCACCTGCCCAGTGAGCGGCAGCAGCCAGTGGACGGAAGTGCGTCAATTCAATTTGATGTTCGCGACGAAAATGGGATCCGTCGCAGAGGGCGCAAGCGATCTCTACCTCCGCCCCGAAACCGCCCAGGGCATCTTTGTCAACTTCCTCAACGTGTACAAGACGGGGCGCATGAAGATTCCTTTCGGCATCGCCCAAATCGGAAAAGCTTTCCGCAACGAAATTGTGGCGCGTCAGTTCATTTTCCGCATGCGCGAATTCGAGCAAATGGAAATGCAATTCTTTGTCAAGCCCGGTTCCGAAATGGAATGGTACGAGCATTGGAAGCAGGCCCGCCTGCGCTGGCATCTAGCATTGGGCTTCAACGCTTCGCACTATCGATACCACGACCACGACAAATTGGCCCACTATGCAAATGCGGCGGCCGACATTGAATTTGAATTTCCCTTCGGCTTCAAAGAAATTGAGGGCATCCATAGCCGGACTGACTTTGACCTATCACGCCATTCGGAATTCTCGGGCAAAAAACAGCAGGTCTTCGATCCGGAAACGAATGAAAACTTCACGCCGTATGTCGTGGAGACCTCTATTGGCTTGGACCGCATGTTCCTGAGCGTGCTGAGCCAGAGCCTAGAGGAAGAGGCCTTGGCCGACGGAAGCAGCCGCACCGTATTGCGCCTCCCTCACGCGCTCGCTCCCACCCAAGCTGCAATCCTCCCACTGATGAAAAAGGATGGCCTGCCCGAATTGGCGCAAAGCATTCACGGTGACCTCAAGTTTGACTTCCAAGTAGCCTTTGATGAGAAGGATGCCATTGGAAAACGATACCGCCGCCAAGACGCCATCGGTACACCTTTGTGCATTACCATCGATCACCAAAGTTTGGAAGACGGTACGGTCACCATTCGGGACCGTGATAGCATGGAGCAAAAGCGCGTACATCGTGATGAGTTGCATCTGATTATCAGGGAGATTGCCTCCATGGAATCCCTTTTGCGAAAAGTGTAAATATTTTTTGGCTCATTTGGATAGGTCTAATATTTATCTACCTTTGATTCAAGATTTTGAGATCTCAACCTAAAAAAACCCAATCAAAATGAAGAAAGTAAGCTTTTTTCTGAGCGCACTGGCCATGGTTGCCTTTGTTGCTTGCAACAACGCCGCTGAAGAAGCAGCTGTTGAAGAGACAACTGAAGAAGTAGTAGCTGAAGAGGCTCCCGCTGAGGAGGCTACTGAAGAAGCCACCGAAGAAGTTACCGAAGAGGTTGCTGCTGAGGGCGAAGAGGCTGCTGCTGAGTAATATACTCAGAGAATCAGATTCTCTAAAGCCGCTCCGATAGGGGCGGCTTTTTTTATGCGCTCAAAGGAAGAAATGGGTCAGGCAACAGGAGGGAGGAACTCTACGACCACCCCAGCTCGCTGTAGGAAGTCTACCCCCGACAAATCTTTGTACTCCGAAGCATAGACCACGCGCTTGATTCCGGCCTGGTGGATCAGCTTGCTGCAATTCGTGCACGGCGACATGGTCAGATAGAGGGTCGCGCCTTCACAGCTTTGGGTCGACCCCGCCACCTTGAGGATCGCATTGGCCTCCGCATGGAGCACATACCACTTTGTGTAGCCGGCATCGTCTTCGCAAATGTTCTCAAACCCCGAGGGGGTTCCGTTGTACCCGTCCGAAATAATCATGCGGCCCTTGACAATCAACGCACCGACCTTGCGGCGCTCACAATAGGAAAGTTGCGACCATTCCGAAGCCATCTTAAGATAGGCTCGGTCGTATTTTTCCTGCTTGTTCATGGGATTGCGAGCACTCGTTTGAAGTAAGTGCCCAGGGCGGGAATCGAACCCGCACTCCAGGGGAACACGAGTTTGAGTCGTGCGCGTCTACCAATTCCGCCACCTGGGCAATTGTGGAGCGCAAACATACATACAAATTGCATACATTTGCACCCCCGAATCGGTAAAAAAATGGATCCTGTCGCAAAAATTTTCGCTGGACAAGCCACTCATGGCTTGGCTGCTGCCATTGCGGATGCGTATGGCGCGCCGCTGGGACAGGTGAATGTGCTGCGCTTTTCCGACGGAGAATTTCTTCCCTCTTTTCAAGAATCCGTTCGCGGGAGCCGGGTCTTTTTGATCCAAAGCACGATGCCGAGTTCGGAGAATCTCTTCGAACTACTCCAGATGTGTGATGCCGCGAAGCGCGCTTCGGCTCGTCACATCACGGCGGTCGTTCCGTATTTTGGTTATGCGCGCCAGGATCGCAAGGACCAACCTCGCGTTCCCATCACGGCCAAGTTGGTGACCAACCTGCTCGAGGCAGCCGGTGCCACCCGCGTGATGACCATGGATTTACACGCCGACCAAATTCAAGGTTTCTTCGAAATTCCTGTAGACCACCTCTATTCTTCCTCCCTCTTTATTCCAGATATCGAGGCCCTGAAGCTGGAGGACCTCACGATTGCTTCTCCGGACATGGGCGGTTCCAAACGCGCGACAGCCTACGGCAATCAATTGGGCGCCGACGTCGTCATTTGCTACAAGCAGCGCAAAAAAGCCAATGTCATCGACAAAATGACTGTCATTGGCGATGTATCAGGCCGCAACGTGATCCTTTTGGATGACATGGTCGACACCGCGGGTACCCTGACCAAAGCAGCGGATATGCTCATGGAGCAAGGGGCAAAGTCCGTGCGAGCGTATTGTACGCACGGCGTATTGTCTGGAAACGCCATTGATCGCATAGAACAGTCTGCCATGAGTGAATTGGTCATCACCGACACCATTCCTCAGGCGAGGACGTCTGAAAAAATTCGCGTCCTGAGTGTCGCCAACCTTTTTGCCGCAGTGATGCACAAAGTGAACTCCAACGAGTCCATCAGCGGCCACTTCTTAATGTAAACTCTGAAATCTCCATCCCATGCAATCCGTTACCATTAAAGGAACCGTTCGCACCGAACTCGGCAGCAAATTTGCCAAAGCTGTTCGCGCAGCAGGTGACGTACCCTGCGTTATTTACGGCGGAAAAGAGCCCATCCACTTTAGCGCTCCGATCCTTGCCTTCCGCGATTTGGTGTACACATCTGAAGCGTTGGTCGCGCACATCGAGCTAGACGGCAAAACCATCCAAGCGGTTATCCAAGACATGCAATTTGATCCCTTGACGGACAAGTTGACGCACATGGACTTGATCGAAGTGGTTGAAGGCAAGGCTGTGACCATCGAAGTTCCTGTTGTCATGAAGGGCAATGCACGCGGTGTCCGCAACGGCGGTAAGTTGAAGTCCGTATTGCGTTCTTTGCGCATCAAGGGACACATCAACGATCTTCCCTCCGTCATTGAGCACGACATCACAGACTTGCGCATTGGTCAGTCCATCCGTGTCAGCGACATCAAAGCCGGCAAGCCTTTCGAAGTATTGAACGCCGAAGCTGCTGTGGTCGTGACAATCAAAATATCTCGTAAGGCCGTGGCTGAAGACGAGGAGGAAACGGAAGAAGGTGCTGAAGGCGCTGAAGCAGCTGCTGAAGGTGCTGAAGCAACGGAAGCAGCCGCTGAATGAAAAAATTCCTTGTGATTGGCTTGGGCAACCCCGGACCGGAGTACGCCCACACCCGCCACAACATTGGATTTGATATCGTGGACGCCTGGGCTCAGGCGTCCACGTCTATTTTTAGCCCTGCCCGCTATGGCGACCGCGCCGAGATCAAACTCAAGGGGCGAAGCATCATCCTCATAAAGCCCACCACCTTCATGAATTTGAGTGGCAAAGCCGTGCGCTATTGGATGGAAGAAGAAAAGGTGCCTCTGGAACATGTGGTCATCCTCGTGGACGAATTGGCCCTTCCCATCGGGACCGTACGGATGAAGACCAAGGGTAGTGACGGGGGACATAATGGCCTCAAGGATATTCAGGCCGTTTTGGGGCGGCAAGATTATGCGCGCTTGCGATTTGGCATCGGCCAGCACTTCCCCAAAGGCCACCAAGTAGACTTTGTTTTGGGCCGCTGGCAAGCCACCGAAATGGAATTCATCACCCCGGGCATTGAGCGCGCCATCAAGCTCCTTGAAACCTGGGTTTTGGCCGGGGCACACACGGCCATGAACCAATACAATCAGTAGGGCTATTTTTTTCTTTTTTGGGGTATTTCGCGGAGGGGAGCCACGGTAATTTCGCGGCGTGAAAGGACATATTCGGGTATTTTTCGTTTTGGCTTTAGCGCCGTTCGCTGCGCTAGCCCAGAACGCCGCACTCCGCGGCCAAGTGATTTTTGAAGGAAGCATGGATGCTGCGTTGGGCTACCGTATTACGGTGGAGCACGGATCTTTCCGCGCTGAGCAGACGACGGCCCGCGAAGGGGCCTTTGCTTTCTCCAACTTGCCTGTAGGTTTGTGCAACATCCGGGTGAGCAGCCCGGACGGAAGCTTCACCACCGTCCTTCACGAACAAACGCTGAATGCCGTCAAACCCCTCGAGTTGCGCATTGAAGTCGAGCGGCCCTACCAAGTGCTGGAAGAAGTCGCCATCAGCGCGGAGGCCTTCAAAACCACTGAGGAGACCCCCTTATCCATCAAGAATATCAACTGGTCCGAAATGCAGCGCATGCCCGGCGCCACCTTGGACATCAGCAAGGCTATTCAAAGCTTCCCCGGAGTCCTCCCAAAGTCCAGCTTTGGCTACAACATTTCCATTCGCGGCGGGGCGTCCAGCGAGAACGCCTACCGCATGGATGGCATTGATCTCCCGACGATCAACCACTTCAGTATTCAAGGGGCCAGCGGCGGGGCCGTCAGTCTGCTCAATATGGATTTCATTCAAGGGGCGGCATTGTATTCGGGCGCCTTCCCTTCAAGCATGAGCAACGTGCTTTCAGGTGCTTTGGACTTGGATTTGCGCCAAGCGCGCAGCGATCGTCCCGGAATTCGGATGACTCTGGGTGCGACCGATGTGGGCGCCACCATCGAACTGCCATTGACGGGGCGTTCGGGCGTGATGGTTTCGGCCCGAAACAGTTTCTCCCAACACTACTTCAAGCTCTTCAACATCCCCGTTCTGCCCACCTACCAAGATGCCCAGTTTAAGTACTACACGCGCATCGGCGACCATGCCGACTTGACCATCCTAGGCGTCGGTGGATGGGATTCCTACCGGGTCTACACGGAAGGACGCGGGAGCGATGCCCTCTTGTACAATGTGGGCTACATCCCTGAGGGGGAGCAAAGCACTGAAGTATTGGGTGCGCGGTACCGAAAATTTGTGCCCAATGGCCTTCAGACCCTCGTGGTCAGCCACGACCGGATCACCAACGATGCGGACAAATATGTGGGGAATACGCGTCAGGAATCCGACCGTCAACTACGCTACCGTTCCTACGAGGACCGAACCCGTTTGCGTTACGAACGTGTTTGGGATGGTGAACAGGCCAAACTCACTCTTGGCGGCAGTTTGGAGGCCGTCGGTGTCGGCGTCGACATGTGGGCCCTCAAAGGCCATACCGCAGGGGTCGATACCACCAATCTTCAAAGTGACCTGAGCTACGTCCAAGGCGGTCTTTTTGCGGCCTATGCACGGCATTCAGCCAACAAGCGCGGCACCTTGAATCTGGGGCTTCGCATGGACGCGGCCAACTTCAACCTGAACATGGTCAATCCATTGGCTCAACTCTCCCCGCGGGCTTCGTACAAATACCAACTCACTTCGCATTGGACCGCCAATAGCCACGTTGGGCGCTATCAGCAGATGCCTGCCGGAATCCTCCTGGCGGCCAACCGCGCGACCAACCATAGCCGCTTCACGCGCTTCACCACGACGGACCACCTCGGCGCCGGGGTCGAATACCAAAACGGCAAGACCTACCGCGTTAGCATGGAAGTATACACTAAGCGCTACCGAAACGCCCCCTTCTTGGTGAACGACCAAATCGCGTATGCCAACGCCATAGGAGCCTACGTTGCGGTGGGGGACCAGCCTTCCATCCCGAATGCCCAAGGCCGAGCTCGTGGTTTTGAACTTTTCTTGCAACAAAAACTCAAAGGCCAGTATTGGTGGATGGGGGCCTATAACTACGGCATCAGCGAATTCCAGACCGCATCAGGAGATTGGGCGCCTTCCGTTTGGGACAGCCGCCATACCCTCAGCCTCACCACCGGAAAGGTTTGGGGGAAAGGCTGGCAATGGGGCCTCAAATGGCGCTATTCCTCCGGCACACCCTACACCCCCTTCAACGAGTCCGCTTCCGCGCTTGTGACGAACTGGGATGTGCTACAACGCGGTGTGTTTGACTATGCCCAGGTGAACAGCCAACGCCTCGATGCGTTTACACAGCTTGATTTCCGTTTGGATAAGACCTATTCGCACAAGGGTTGGAGCCTCAGTTGGTTCTTGGATTTGCAGAATTTGGCCAGTGGCGACATTCCGCTCATGCCCTACCTCACTGTTGTACGCGATCCCGATACCAAGGCACCTCTGCTGGATCCGAATGATCCCACGCGCTACCAAATGCAGCTGCTTCGCTCCGACACGGGCCGAACACTCCCCACCATTGGAATGATTTTGGAGTTTTAGGGCTTGGCAAAACAACGGAA
>DFSS01000045.1:0-129 GCA_002381225.1 Flavobacteriales bacterium UBA3431
GCTCCACAGGGGACCCTGGCGTGAGGATTGCGGAGGGAGGGCTTACTTCCGAGGCAGACGTAGGTTCCGATGGTTGACTCGGGGGCGACGCAGGCGTGGAACGTGATGAGGATTCCTGGGTAGGATTTA
>DFSS01000045.1:490-10156 GCA_002381225.1 Flavobacteriales bacterium UBA3431
CGGGGATTTGAGCTGGCCCGGTAGGACAAATCGCATTGGGACAAGGCCTTGAGCGCCGTAGCCAAAAATCCCGGGGACGCAGCGGCCGCTTGCTCCCGGTATTGCGCCTTCACACTATCTGGAACATCCATCAATACTACCGTGGCGTCGTGCTTTGCGAGCAAAATATCCCGAACATGGCTGGCCAACCCGCCGATGTACCGGTGCAGATCGAAGCCCCGGTCCAATACCTCATTCATCTGGAGCAACAGCCCTGTATTGTTTCCAGCCAGCATGAACTCGACGCTTTGAAAGAAAACGGAGCGATCCAAGAGCTGAAGGTTTTCGCGGACAATGTCATAGGTCATGACTCCGCCACGGGCAAAGGCTGCGACGCGATCAAAAATGGACAGGGAGTCACGCAAGGCACCATCCGCTTTTTCCGCGATGGCATGCAAGGCCTCTTCTTCCGCCTGAATGCCCTCTTTATCCGCCACAAAACGCAAATGGTGCGCAATATCCTGCAGGCCGATACGCTTGAAGTCAAAAATTTGGCATCGCGACAAAATGGTAGGGAGCACCTTGTGCTTCTCCGTGGTCGCTAGGATGAAAATGGCGTGAGCGGGCGGCTCTTCCAAGGTCTTCAAGAAGGCATTGAACGCCGCTTGCGAGAGCATGTGTACCTCGTCGATGATGTAGACCTTGAAGCGGCCCACTTGGGGAGCAAAGCGGACCTGGTCAATCAGTTGGCGAATGTCGTCCACCGAGTTGTTTGAGGCCGCGTCGAGCTCAAAAATATTAAGGCTGTAATCTTGATCCGGGCCCGTGTGCACTTCGTTGATTCGGCGGGCCAAAATCCGGGCGCATGTGGTCTTTCCCACGCCGCGAGGGCCCGTAAATAGGAGTGCTTGAGCGAGGTGCCCACTGGCCACTTCGTGCTCCAGGGTATCCGTCACATGGCTCTGACCCACGACCGCCTCAAAGTCTTTGGGGCGGTACTTTCGGGCCGAAACGATGTAGGGAGTCGCATCCATAGGTCAAATCTACGCCAGAAGGATTTAGGCCACAGGCCAAAGGTGGAATCCCGCGAAGAAAATCGCTTGGCACAGGAGCAACGTGCTGGCCAGGGCGTTGGGACGCTCCACGGCTTCCCCCAACACAGCCTGCATACCCCATGCCGTGACAAACCAGCCGAGGTAATTCATCCACCCTGCCGTGCCCGCGAAGAGCCAAAGGCGGAGGCTTGGTGCAACAGGTTCGAAGAGAAAGTCGAGGAGCACGAGCAGAGTGGCCGCAATGAGGTGGCGTTGCCAGCGGGGCAGTTCGGAGACATAGCTGAATACCCATTGCCCCCCGGCGAGGCTCAACATGGCCCAATTCACTCCGATCATCCAAGGCGTATCCCAAATGGCCGGCCCGAGCCCCTCCAAGTAGACGTAGGTTCCGAAGGGATACCCCGTATGAACGCCCAGAATTTCGACACCCAGCCCAAGGAGGTATACCAAAAGCAGGCGGAATTTCAAGGTTTGGCCCCCTCCAGCAAACCACACTAGGAGCCAAAATGAGATGAGCAAATGAATGGGCGTGAGCAAGGATACCCAACTCGCCCAACTCGTGTGCCAGCTAATGAACCCCACCGCGTGAAGGAGAATGAGCAACCCCATGGCGCCCCATGTTTTTTGTTTTTCAGTCCACATGACCGTTTAGCTTAACCATTTTTCAAGGAGGTCTCCCGCTGCGTAGGCCAAGACAGCCGCTAAGGCACCAAGCAGGAGCGTTTCGGCCACACTTCGCCACATCGGACGGCTGTTGACCCGGGCCTTCAATACGCCAATACCTACAAAGGCCAGCCCCGTCAATAGTGCGGACCAGGTGAAGAGTTCTTGATTGCTGAAGTCCGCCATCCAAGGCATGTAGTGCAGGACATAGACCGCCAAGGGTACAAAACCCACGACATTGAAGCTAAGAAAGGTCATCCAGGCCGTTGTCAGAGGTTTCTTCTCTTCGGGAAAGAGTTCGAGCTCCGACTTCATCATTTCATCGACCCAACGGTCCTTGTCGGAGCAGATGACCTCGACCACTTGTTCGAGGAGCGCTCCTTCAAATCCTTTGGCGGCGTAGATCTCGCGGATTTCTTCGCGCTCGACATCTGGAAGGTGATCGACTTCCCAATACTCTTGGGCCAATGCGCGGTCGTAGGTTTCCTCATCTGTCTTGGATGACAAGTAGGCGCCCACCGCCATCGAGAAACCATCCGCAATCAGGTTGGCAAAACCTAGAATCAACGTCGTGGTGGTTTCCAAACCTGCGCCCGCGGCCCCAGCAACCACGGCAAAGGTGGTTACGGCCCCATCTATCCCTCCGTAGACAAACTCCGTGATGTACACCTGAAAGCGCCCGAGCCAGCCACTTGGGCTCGCATGAAAGCGGGATTCATCGTGAAGATGGTGTTTCCGTGGAGGGTCGATGTGCGCCATAGTTCAAAGGTAGCCCCTAGCCCGCTTGCTCTTGCTGCCAGCGTTGCTGTTTGAATGCCTGGAAGGCCTCAAACAAAGCGGGATCATTGGCTTGATTGCGCACGGCAATAAAGCGTTGTAGGCCTTGGTGTTTGGTCGTGGCCGGCATCCCTCGCAAGGCTTCGATGACCGCGCGTTGGTAATCTGGGTTGTTGTAGTATTCCGGGGTCAAGAATGCTGCAATGAGCACGCGCGCGGCCGCTTCATACTGCCCAGTGGCGTTGAGTGTGGTGGCGTAGTGCATTTGTCCCCCCGGATGGCGCGGTGAAATGGCCAGCAACTGCTCATAGGTGGACTGAGCCTGGGCAAGTTCCCGCCGGTAGCGGTGCATATTGGCCTTTTGGTACAGGGTCACTACGTGGTATGGATGCAAGGCCAAGGCCTCATTGAAGTAGGCCTCAGCTTGTTTAAAATTGGTGGACGTAAAGGTGGGATTTGGGCCCATGGCTTGCGCCTCTCCAAACAAGCTGCCCATCCCTGCAAAGTAGATCAGTGGGTTGCTGAAGCGGTCCAATTCATTCCAACTTGACACCGCGTCCGTGGCGGACTGCACAATGCCCCGGGCATCTTTGCGGCTGTTTTGCTCCAAGACGATTTGGTTGGCGCGGTCCGCTTGAATGGCCTGCCAGGCAATTCGGCCCAATAGTCCAACCGAGACTACGGCCAAGCCTAGATACACTCCCTTCGGCACCGATACCCCGCCTCGGCTCCGAAGCCCCACCATGACCATGAAAGGGGCCCAGAATGCAGCGCGCTCCAGGGGAAATTCAAACAGCGCGTAGACGCTTACAAGGATCAGGATGGCCACCCATGTAGCATGCCCGAGTTCCGCCGAGTCTTTTCGATAAGCCCGAACCGCATGAACCACCACCGTGATGAAAAACACGAGAAAGAGCGCAAGACCTACATAGCCCAACTCGGATAGCACCCAGATAAAGTCGTTGTGCGGGCGAACTTCCGAGGTGACACCTTCTGCCACGCTAGGATTCATGCCTTCTAAGCCATACTTGGGAAAATGAATTCTCCATTGCCCCGGACCCACGCCCGCGAGGGGATGCTCCGCCTGCATTTGGAAGGAATGGTCCCAGAAAATTTGGCGAATTTGCAAGTTGGCCGGATCCATTAATCTCTTCTGGACGGGGCCTGACATGGCGAGCAAGCCGGCCACAGCGAGCCCCCCTACCAAACCATACCGAACGGTCTTCGCTGGGCGCCACCCGAGCGCAACACCCACCCCTAGAGCCAAAGCCCCACCAAGCCATATACTGCGCGTCTGTGCCATGAGCACAGCCAAGACACCTAGCCAAAGGGCTGCATCGGCGAACCATGAGGGCCATAGCTGACGCGATCGCCCCAGCACCACGATGGGTATGGTTAGGGCAATGGCACTGGCTGTAAAGTTTTTATGCCCCATCAAACCGGGAACGAGGTAGGGATCTTCCAACGCATCCGACCCTTTGGCCATGAACGTGAGGACATAGTGTAGGCTGAGCATCAAGCCAAAGCCCAAAATGAACGTGGTGAACTGTGCCCTAGCTTCAGACGACGCATGCGCCCAAAGCCCTCCCAGCAGCAGAAAGCCTAGATAGCCCGTAAAGCGGCCTGCGCTGTACTTCCATTCGGCCACCGAATACAAATCCGTCATCCACGGGGCCACCCACGCCCAAAGTGCCAAACCTAACCACACCAGGACGGGCCATGAAAGTTTGTAGGTGGCGGATGTCGTGCTCGACCAGGCTTTAAGTAGGAGAGCACACCCCACGCCAGCAAATCCCAAGTGGAGTGGCCAATGACCTGGATCCCCGAGCTTTGAAAAAAGGCCCACAGAAGGCAAGATGGCCATCAGGGCACCCAGCCCTAGCGCCAAGTATGAGTGTACTGTTTGAGGATGCGTTTCCTTCATTCCTTAAAAGTAAAAAACCCCGTCGGAAGGACGGGGTTTTCTTTGTCGTTGTAAGGAGAAATTAATTCTCGTCGCCGATCACTTCAAAGTGGAAGTCGACCACTACATCGCGGTGCAAACGAACCTTCGCTGTGTACTTGCCAGCAGCTTTGATGGTTCCACCTGCGATTTGGATGAACTTCTTGTCGATGGCATGACCCATAGCAGCCAACTCCTCGGCCACATTGGCGTTGGTGACGGCTCCAAAAAGCTTACCACCCTTGCCAGACTTGGCCGTGAGCTTCAACTCGACGCGGTGCAAGGCTTCCGCTGTCTTGTTGGCAGCTTCGACCATCTTCGCCTCTTTGTGGGCACGCTGACGGAGGTCTTCCGCCAACATTTTCTTTGCAGAAGGCGTTGCCAAAACGGCAAAACCCTTTGGGATCAAATAGTTGAGGCCATAACCGTTCTTAACGGTGACCATATCGTCCTTGTAACCAAGGTTTTCAACGTCAGATTTCAAGATAACTTCCATGGCGCTGATTATTTAAGGTTGTCGGCTACGTAAGGCATGAGTCCCAAGTGGCGTGCGCGCTTGATGGCTTGCGCCAATTTGCGCTGGTACTTCAAAGAGGTACCGGTGAGGCGGCGGGGCAAAATTTTGCCTTGCTCATTCACAAAACGCAACAAGAAATCAGGATCCTTGTGGTCGATGTGCTTAATGCCGTATTTCTTGAAGCGGCAATACTTCTTGGTGTTGGTAGCGTCAATAGCGATCGGCTGGAGATAGCGGATCTCTGATTGATTGCCAGCGTTGGATTCCAAAGTGCTCATTTCTGTGTAGGATTAAGCGTTTTTGACTTTGGCGCGACGCTTGGCAGCATACTCAACGCCGTGTTTGTCCAGGGTCACGGTGAGGAAGCGCAAGATGCGCTCGTCACGCTTCATTTCTACCTCGAGGGTAGCAATGACGGGAGCTGGAGCTTTGAACTCGAGGAGGTTATAGAACCCACTCTTCTTTTTGTCGATGGGGTATGCCAACTTGCGGAGGCCCCACTTTTCGACGTTGATAAGCTCGGCACCATTCGATTGTAGGTAGCCGGTGTACTTATCAACCGCTTCCCTTGTCTGCTCTTCAGACAAGACGGGATTTAGAATGAAAACGGTTTCGTACTGATTCATAGTTAATGAAATTAGGGGTGCAAAGATAGGAAAAAGCACCTTTGGTTATACCGAAAAAAGGAAATGGGTTTTCGTGTTTTAGGGTGAAAGAATCAAGGGACACTTCACGCCGTGCTCGTTCGTTGGTTTCCTCGTTCTGGGGTAAACCTCTAATTCACCCCAATGTGAGCGCAGCGTGATCAGCCGTTTACGACTCAACGCTTCACCTTTTAACCTGTTTTCGCTAGCCCTCTAGCCCTCTAGCTCAATCAGCACCGGACAGTGGTCGCTGCCATACTCTTCCGTCAAGATGTCCGTGCGGGTCACACGAGGCATCAGGCGCTCCGATACCACATGGTAGTCCAATCGCCATCCGATGTTCTTCGCCCGCGCTCCCGAGCGCATGCTCCACCATGAAAACTTCACCTCCTCGGGGTGTTGGGCGCGCCATGAATCCACAAATCCCTTGCTCAACAGGTAATCCATACCGTCAATTTCCGCTTGAGTATAACCGGGGGTCTTGTTGTAGTTGGACTTGGGATTAGAAAGATCTATTTCCTGATGGGCCACATTCAGATCGCCACAATAGACAATGGGTTTCTTTTCATCGTAATTGGCAAGCAAGTTGGCGATATCGCGGTCCCACGCTTGGCGGTTGGGAATTCGGCTCAAGTCGCCCTTGGAATTGGGGACATACGCCGTAGCCACGTAGAAATGGGGAAATTCGGCCACAATAAGGCGACCTTCTCCGTCATGTTCGGGCAGGCCCACCCCCACTTTAACGCTCAGTGGAGCTTCTTTCGAAATTAATGCGGTACCGCTGTAGCCCTTCTTTTCAGCCGAGTGCGCATACACGTGGTAGCCCGCGCCAAAAAGGACTTCTGCCACTTGTTCTTCGGTGGCCTTCGTCTCTTGAAAACACACGACATCCGCATCCCATGCGGCCAATTGATCCAGGAGGCCCTTGGTCGCAGCCGCCCGAATTCCATTCACATTCCAGGAAATAATTTTCATGCCTTAAAGGTACCTAGCCCACACAGAATTGCCGAACTTTCCACCATGGGAGTTATCCACAAATGCCTTTTGGGAGCCGCCGCAGTGTTGGCCATCAGTTGCCAACCGCGCTGGGTGAATTCGGGCAGTTATCAGTTTGCCAACAATGCCCAATTGGTGCAACGCGAATCGTTGCAAATCCTTTCTTTTCCAGGGGCTATTTCCACGGGGCAATTTCAACAAAACTTGACCCTGGGAGATCGAGGGACGCTTTTAACACACATCGTGTTTTTCTCCCCAAAAGAAGGCCATATTCAACGCTATCAGCTCGTGAGCACGTCCAGCCCGTCGTATGCAGCCAACTTTACAGACGGCCTCATGGAAGTCTATGAAGGGGAGTTGGGTTTGTACCCCAATGAACGCCTTTCGCTCCCTGCTGGCCCGCTCTACCACCCCGTTATGGCCCCCCAGTACCCTTTGGTGGTGGACGCCATTTGGAAGCTCAAAGTGGGCCAAGAGCACTTGCTCACCATGGTGCAGCCGCCTAAGGGCAATATCAGTATTGCGAGCTACTATTTGGCCCAAAAAACGGCCAAAGAGCGCATCTATTTATACCGGAATGATAGCAACGTAGGCACCCTCACCTATCAAAAAAAACAGGGTCGCTGGGTCCTCCTAAAGGCAGACCTTCTCAACCAGGATGTGCCCTATATCTGGGAGCGAATGGAGCAGCCCTAGCGTTTACATGTTTCGGCGGTACTGACCGCCCACCGCAAACATCGCTTCGGTCATTTGACCCAAGGAGCAAACCTTGGCCGCGTCCATAATCGCCTCGAAGACGTTGCCGCCGGAAAGGGCCGCAATCTGAATGGCCGCCAAGGCCGCCGAGGACTTGTCCCCCGACGCCTGCTGCAAAGCATTTACCGTGGCGATTTGGTCCTCTTTTTCCGCTTCTGTCGCACGAATGACCTCGCCCGGAATCAGGGTGGGCGATCCTTTGGAACTCAAGAAGGTATTCACACCGATAATGGGGTATTCCCCCGTGTGTTTGAGCATCTCATAATGCATGGACTCCTCTTGAATCTTGCCGCGCTGGTACATCGTTTCCATGGCGCCGAGGACGCCGCCGCGCTCCGTGATGCGGTCAAATTCCACCATCACCGCGTCTTCGACGAGCTCGGTGAGCTCCTCAATAATGAAGGAGCCTTGGAGCGGGTTTTCATTCTTCGCGAGACCCAATTCCTTGTTGATGATCAACTGGATGGCCATAGCTCGGCGAACCGACTCCTCGGTGGGTGTCGTGATGGCTTCGTCATAGGCATTGGTATGCAGCGAGTTGCAGTTGTCGTAGATAGCATACAGCGCCTGCAAGGTGGTCCGAATGTCATTGAAGTCAATCTCCTGGGCATGCAAGGATCGGCCCGAAGTCTGGATGTGGTACTTCAACATTTGGGCACGAGGATCCGCACCGTACTTGGTCTTCAGGGCCTTGGCCCAAACGCGGCGGGCCACACGGCCGATCACGGCATATTCCGGATCGATGCCATTTGAGAAGAAGAAGCTCAGGTTGGGACCGAATGCATTAATGTCCATGCCTCGGCTCAAATAGTACTCCACATAGGTGAAGCCATTGGCTAAGGTGAAGGCCAATTGCGTGATGGGGTTGGCACCTGCCTCAGCAATGTGGTAACCGGAAATGGAAACAGAATAGAAGTTTCGAACCTTCTGATCGATGAAGTAGGCCTGCACGTCACCCATCAAGCGCAGGGCGTACTCCGTCGAGAAAATGCAGGTATTTTGCGCCTGGTCTTCCTTGAGAATGTCCGCTTGGACCGTTCCGCGCGTCGTACTCAATGCCTCCGCCTTGATCTTCGCGTAGACCTCCGCAGGCAGGACTTCATCGCCCGTGACGCCCAAAAGCATCAAACCGAGGCCATTGTTGCCTTCGGGAAGCCCGCCTTGGTAGGCCGGGCGGGGCAAACCTTGGTCGTCGTACTTGGCCTTTTTGACGGCCTCCACCTTCGCTTCTAGGCCGTTTGCGGTGATGTATTTCTCGCATTGCTGATCCACGGCGGCATTCAAAAAGAAGCCGAGCAGCATGGGCGCCGGACCGTTGATGGTCATGGAAACCGAAGTCGTGGGATCGCAGAGGTCAAACCCGCTGTAGAGCTTTTTGGCATCGTCCAGGCAGCAGATGCTGACGCCCGCATTGCCAATCTTGCCGTAGATGTCCGGACGACGACCGGGGTCGTGCCCGTACAGCGTGACCGAATCAAAGGCTGTGCTCAAACGCTTGGCTGGCATGCCTAACGAAACATAGTGGAAGCGCTTGTTGGTGCGCTCGGGACCTCCCTCTCCGGCAAACATGCGGGTGGGATCCTCTGCCGTGCGTTTGAACGGATAAATCCCCGCCGTGTAAGGAAAGTCTCCGGGAACATTTTCCTGCAAGAGCCAACGAAGTTGGTCGCCCCAGCTGCGGTAGCGCGGCGTGGACACCTTTGGAATCTTTTTGCCGCTTAGGGACAGGGAATGCGTGGGGACTTTGATGTCCTTGCCGCGCACTTGGTAGATGTATTCGTCCGCCTTGTAGCGATCGCGCAGGGCATCCCAGCCTTGGATCAAATCCCAGTTGTAAGGGTCCAAATCGCGTTTCTTCTTCTCGAAGGCCTCCTGCAGGCCTTTGATCAGGCGGTCTTTATCGTCCAAATCGGTGGCGGAAAGCGCGTGCATGGACCCTTGCAGTTGGTAGAGTGCCTCGGCCACGTTGGATTGCTGAAGCACCCAGTCGTTGTAGCCCCGAATTCCTTCCGAGATTTCGCTGAGGTAGCGCGTTCGGGCCGGAGGAATGATGTAAATCTTCTCACTCTGCGCCCCTTCATCCGAAGTGTTGGTCGCCAATTCGCTTGCACCCGCTTTTTCCACCAAAGCCTGCATCACCGCGGCAAAGAGGCGGTTGGTACCCGGATCATTGAATTGAGAGGCCATGGTGCCAAACACCGGCATGTCCTCCACGGCATCGTCCCAACGGTTGTGGTTGCGCTGCACCTGCTTCTTCACATCCCGGAGAGCATCCAAAGCCCCGCGCTTGTCAAACTTGTTCAAGGCGATTAGGTCCGCAAAGTCCAACATGTCAAT
>DFSS01000045.1:10456-25442 GCA_002381225.1 Flavobacteriales bacterium UBA3431
CTGTGGTCGAGAATTTCGGTATCGGATTGCCCGATGCCTGACGTCTCCAAAATAATGAGGTCAAAGGCGGCTGCTTGCAGAATGCGAAGGGCTTCTGCGACATGCTTGCTGAGGGCCAAATTGCTTTGACGGGTCGCCAAGGAGCGCATGTAGATGTCTCCGTGCTGGATGGCGTTCATTCGAATGCGGTCGCCGAGCAGCGCGCCGCCCGTTTTACGCTTGGATGGATCGACCGAAATGATACCCAGGCGCTTGCCGGGGTGCGCCAAAAGGAATCGGCGTACCAATTCGTCCACCAAGGAGCTCTTGCCTGCGCCACCTGTGCCTGTGATGCCGAGCACCGGGGTCTTGCCCCCCTTGGGCATACCCTTTTCCAACTTGGGAAGGAGGTTTTCGTAGTGATCGGGGAAATTTTCCGCACAGGAAATCAAACGGGCCAAATGCCGCGCTTCGCCCTTCAAGGCTCCCTCCACGGCGCCTTCCGTCTGGTCGCCCACGGGGAAGTCGCATTTTTCCAGCAAGTCATTGATCATGCCTTGGAGGCCCATGGATCGGCCGTCGTCCGGGTGGTAGATTCGGGCGATGCCGTAGTCTTGGAGTTCGGCGATTTCGGAGGGCAGGATGGTTCCGCCGCCGCCGCCGAATATGCGGATGTGGCCCGCTCCTTTTTCCTGGAGCAGGTCGTACATGTATCGGAAATATTCCATGTGCCCACCCTGGTAGGAGGTCATGGCAATGGCGTTGGCATCCTCTTGAATGGCCGTATTCACCACTTCCTCCACACTGCGGTCGTGTCCGAGGTGGATGACTTCCGCCCCACTCGATTGCAGGATGCGGCGCATGATGTTGATGCTAGCATCGTGGCCATCAAACAGCGAAGCTGCGGTGACGATACGAATGCTGTTTTTAGGAACGTAAGGGGTCGCGTTCACCATAAAATTGAGCCTTTCCCGCAAAGATACAGGCCGAGGCCTGCCCTTGGCGCGACCAAGGCGCAATTCAAGCCCCAATGCGGCGCAGGGCGTCGGGAAGTTCTGCGAAGTGGTGGAAGGTGCCGTCGGGCTCGGAATCGCCATCGGGAGGCAGCGCATCCGGAGCGTCAAACCAAAGCGTCCGCATACCCGCCGCCTTGCCTCCGCCTACATCACGGAGGCGTGAATCGCCAATCATCACAGCCTCTTCCGGCCCACAACCCGCCAGGCGCATCGCGTACGTGAAAATTCCTCGGTCGGGTTTGTAAGAAGCGGAGGCGTCGGAGGTGGTGACACTATCTACGACTTCCGTTAGGCCCATGGCCGCGATTTTGCGCTCTTGAGAACTCGTTACGCCGTTGGTCAGCACATGCACGCCATAGCCTGCCTCCTTGAGCAATCGGAGGGTTTCCGCCACAGCCGGATAGGTGGCCCCACGGGTGGGAGTGCGTTGGGTGAAGGCCCGCTCTAGAACCTCCGCGAGTTCGCGGCGCTCCTTGGTGGGGAGCTCGGGGACCAGTTCTTGCAACAGGAACGGAAAACGGCGGTTCCGCACGTAGTCCACCCCATAGCCTGCCTCCTGAATAATCTCCCACAACCCGTCGTTGATGACTTGGTAACGCTGCGCCACATGCGCAGGATCGAGGTGCTTCAGCTCCGGGAATTCGGAACAGAATTCAGCGAGCACATCGGCACAATTCGCCTCGTGGTGCCAGAGGGTCCGATCCAGGTCAAAAAATAGCTGCCAACTCATGGGACGGCAAAGGTAGAGTCAGGGAATCCGATCAAATACACCCGGTCCTGGCCACGCGTAAAGGCTGTGTACATCCAACGGATAAATTCAGCCTCATCGACGTCCGGCACATAGGGCCATTCGATGAACACATCGCGCCACTGCCCCCCTTGGGCTTTATGGGCCGTCAAGGCATATCCAAATTTGAGCTGCAGCGCTTGCAAATACGGGTGTTCGCGCAAAAAAGCGGGACGCTGCGCCTTGGGGACATGTTGGGCCTCCTCTCGAGCTCCCTGCATGAGCGCTTTCATGCTCGCTTCCGGCAACCGAGCGGATTCGGAATCGAGCGCATCGAGTAAGATTTTGGCCTCGATATTGGGCGCATCCTCCCGGTCTAGCCATCGGAGGCTCGCATCCGCAAAGCGCAAGCCAAAGCGTTCTTCCTCGTTGCGCCAACTCAGGACCTCGAACATATCCCCGTTCGCAATAAAACCCGCCGAGTCCTCCGGATCCATCCACCGTTCATTATTCTGGACTACCATGACCACATCCCCCGCATTGAGTACATCCTCCCGCCAAAGCAGGCGCGATCGAATTTGGCGGTTGTAGGCGACGGCCCGCTTGTTCGATCGAGTCAATACCACCGCGTCCGGCTCCGCGCAGGTGTACGCCGTTTCGAGGGCCTCCAACACTTCGTGGGCATCACGAAGCCGTCGAACCTCGGCCCCGACGTGCAAGGCAGGAAACCGCACTTCGGATGCCAAAAGGCCTTGACGCATGGCTGTGGCGTTCGCTAAGATTTGGGAGTCCGCAGCTTGACGCATCACTTCAAACAGGGCGGCCCCGCCTATTCGCCATGCATAGTGGTCGCGAACATGCCGTGGGATGAGAGCCGGCGAAAAGGATTGGCCCACCGGGGGCAACTGGGCTTCGTCTCCAACGAGTATCAGGCGGCATTCCTCCCCTTGGGCGACAAAGCGCAACAAGTCTTGAAAGAGTTCTCGGGCCTCTCCGAGGTCCCCCAACATAGAGGCTTCGTCGACGATGAAGACTTGGAATGTGCCTTTATTGGGCCGCCGAATGCGCGAAAAACCACCGGAGGGATCACGAACTGTGAGGTAGAGCAATCGGTGAAGGGTGTAGGCCCTGCGTTTCATCTGGCCTTGAAGCACCTTGGCCGCTCGGCCCGTCGGAGCAGCCAAAACAGGGCGCATCTGGATGTGGCGCAATGTATGAGCCAAGGTTCGCATCAACGTGGTTTTGCCAGTCCCGGCGTAGCCCTTGAGAATAAAGAGTCGCTCTTCCGCGGGCTCAAGGAGGTAGCGGACCAAGGCGTGCATCGCCGCTTCCTGGTCCGCTGTAGGGGTCCCCGGAAATCGATCGCGGAAGGTTTCAAAAAGGGATGGAGAATTCACTGAGCTGCTTGCAAGGGCACAAGGTAAAATTTCATAGTTTTGGCACGCAAACTTTTTATCATGACTGCACGTACTATTCTTTATTTGCGCATTGCCTTGGGTGTGATCACGTTGGTGCTCTCCTACCGCATTTACCGCATCATCATGGAACCTATCGAATTCAGCGCCATCAAGGAAAAGCGCTATGAGGAGGTAACCCACCGTTTGGAGCAATTGCGCGAAGCCCAGTTGACATTTAAAACGGAGTATGGCAAGTACGCTGCGACCTTTGATGAGTTGATTCCCTTCTTGGAATATGCCCAGGTCAACATTATTGAGCGAAAAGATTCGTCGTTCATGGCCTACAACAAGGTCTACCAGACGGACATGTTGAAGGATACCATTATCTACCGCATCATTGGCCAAACCAGTGCCAAAGAGAAATTGGTTCGCAAGAATCCCGAGTTGTTTGAAGAGAATTTCGACGCCACGGTCTTGCGCTACATCCCCTTCACGACGGACACGGCTGAGTTTAGGATGGCCACCGGATTTGTTGACCGCAATGGCGTTCGAGTTCAGGTCTTTGAAATCGCCGCACCGAATACGCGCTTCTTTGCTGACATCTACGAGGATTATAAGTCTTACATCAAGAACTTGCGTATCGATGCCTTGATCGTGGGCTCCTTGACAGAACCCACCTTGAGTGGCAACTGGAAGTAATATGTGGCCCGCAACTTGGGCATTTTTCCCAAATACAGAATCCTCTCCGGAGGATTCTGTCGTTTTATTGAGTTACAACTCTTCGGGCGTGCTGGTCTGCATCGTCCGCGGGGAAAGTGGTCGGCCGCTTGGCCCCATCATAGCCCTCTCCCATACCGAAACTCAATCCTGGATTGATCGCCATGCAGCAGACTTTGCGGCGTGGCATGCTTTCGGCCAAGAAGACTTTGGCGCTTGGTATCCGAAAGATTGGGTCCAAGATGTGGAGACCTGGCTCAAACCCCTCGACCCTCAGGGCCACGCCTGGGAGTGCTTCCCCTTGGAGCGCGGCATGGACTTGTACTACCGATTCCCCGCGGGTGTGCCAAACCACTGCGTCCCCACCATGGGGGCCAATGCACAACGATGGCTGAGTCCGCTGTCGAAGCGCGATGCAGTCCGGGTGCACCGCCAAGGCCATCGCCTTGAACTGGCCGCCATCCAACAAGGCCGTCTACTCAGCCACACCGTCTTCCATGTAGAAACCTCACAAGACGCGGCCTACGCATGCATGGTCTTGTATGACCAATGTGGCCTCCCCGCTCAGCATGTTCCGTTGATTTGGGAAGGGGATGCCGATGAAGGATGCTGGGAGAGCTTGCGCCCCTTTATCGAAAAACTGGACACCACCGCTTCCCACCCTTGGTCTGCTTTGACCGTATTATTCCCCCGTACCTGATGCGCATTATTCGCGGAAAAAACCGCGGCAAAATCCTTGCTGCTCCCAAAAACCTCCCCGTCCGCCCGACCACCGACATGGCCAAAGAGGGGCTCTTCAACGTGGTGGAAAACTACCTGGACTGGACGGAAGTTCGAGCCTTGGACCTCTATGCCGGGACAGGAAACATCAGCTTTGAAATGGCAAGCCGAGGATGTGAAGACATTACAGCGGTGGACAGCTTTCGGGAGTGTTTGCGCTACATCGATAAGACGGCGGACATGCTACACTACTCTGCCATTAAAACGTCGCTCAGCGATGCAGAGCGCTTCCTCAAAAAAACGATGTACCGGTGGGACTTCATTTTTGCGGACCCCCCCTATGACTACCCCGACTATACGGCCTTGATTGCCCTGGCCCTGGACCGCTTGCCAGAGGATGGTTTATTCGTTCTCGAACACAGCGTCGACCACGATTTCAAGGACCACCCAGCCTGCTTTGACCAGCGCCGCTATGGCTCCGTGCATATGAGCTTCTTCAGTCTCGAAGCCCAGGCATCGTCGAACGAGGATTGATCTACGACCTCAAGTCCTCCATCCAGGCGCGTAAAGCGCGACTGCGATGGCTCATGGCTTTCTTCTCATCGACGCTCATTTCGGCAAAAGTCCGACCATCCCCATCGATCGGAACAAATAAGGCGTCATACCCAAATCCACCGGTTCCACGCTCCGCGGTGAGCAGTGTCCCTTCCACCACGCCTTCGTAGGTGGTCATTCCCGTGGGAGTCGCCCAGGCCATCACGGTCCGGAAGCGGGCAGATCGTTGGGTTTGTCCGTCCATCGCCCTTAGCAATGCCGCGCGATTGAGGGCATCGTCCTTTTCAGGGCCACCATAGCGGGCCGAGTAGACGCCTGGCGCACCATCTAAGGCATCCACTTCCAAGCCTGAATCATCCGAAAGGGCAAACCCGCCCGTATACTCCTGCAAGAAAGCGGCCTTTTCACGGGCATTGGCATCTAGCGTGTCGCCCGTTTCGGGTAACTCTTCTGTGATTCCCGCCTCCAGCGCCGTGGTCACCGACCAGGTGCTCGGCAAGACCGCTTGAATTTCCTTTACTTTGTTCGGATTCTGCGTAGCTAAGACCAATTTCATGACTCCAAATATCCGAAAGACCTTGGTCCTCCTCGCCGGACCTCTCGCTTTTTTCTGCGCAGGCCTTTTCGCCGAGTCCTATGGCTGGTCGTCCCAACAGGGCATCGTCGTCGGAAGCACCCTTTGGATGCTCCTATGGTGGTTCACGGAGGTGATTCCATTAGCCGCCACGGCCCTCCTTCCGCTGCTCACCTTTGGCGGATTTGGCATTTTGGATTCGTCTGACTTGGCCAATGCCTATTCGCACCCCCTCATTTTTCTATTTCTCGCGGGATTTCTTTTAGCGCGCGGAGTGGAGCAGCATCAACTGCACCGTCGCTTTGCGTTGGCCATCCTTCGTCGCTTTGGAAGCCACTCGCACCGTGTGTTGGCGGGGGTCATGGCGGCCACCTTCCTTCTGAGCCTATGGATGAGTAACACGGCTACAGCGGTCATGATGCTTCCCTTGACCCTATCCTTGATTCGCCATTTACCAAGCCAAGACGACCTCCTCGAACGCAACATTCTGTTGGGCATGGCTTGGGGCGCCAATCTCGGGGGCATTGGAACCCTCATTGGCACCCCGCCCAACTTGGTCTATGCTGCATTCCGTCAGCAAAGCTTGGGGCAAGAGGTCTATTTCCTGGACTGGTCACTCCACATCTTCCCCATCGCGGTCTTGCTCTTGGTTGGTGCCTTTCTCCTTCTGCGCCGAAATCTGCCAGCTGTCTCCCTCACCGAGGTCGCCTGGCCTGCCTCCGAACCTTGGAACTCGGGCGAAAAACGCGTCGCGGCCATCTTTGCCTTGACGGCCTCTGCATGGATGACTCGGCCCTGGTTGCAAGCCCTATTCCCTTCCTTGGTCCTCACGGACACCTGGGTTGGCATGGTGGGTGCCCTGCTTCTCTTTTCGGTCCGAGATCGCGCGCGTCAGCCCCTCCTCACATGGCAAGAAGCCCAAAAAATTGAATGGGGAATTTTACTGCTCTTCGGGGGAGGCATGTCCTTAGCAGCTGGGATGCAAGCTTCAGGCTGGTTGGAAAGCTTGGCAGCGAGCGGGCATACGGGCTGGCCTCCTGCGCTTTGGGTCCTGATCTTTACTCTGCTGGGGGTATGGACGACCGAACTCTTTTCGAACATGGCCTTGGTCAGCGGCATGCTGCCCATCGCTTTGGCCGTATCCTCGGCCCAGGGCATTCCCTTTGAACTCCTGGCCATCCCTTTGACCGTGGGTGCCAGCTGCGCCTTTATGCTGCCTATGGCGACCCCTCCAAATGCGATTGTTTTTGCCTCTGGGAAAATTCGGATTCCCGATATGGCTCGTGCGGGCTTTTGGATGAATGTCCTGGCCACCGTGGTGATTTGGCTGGCCATCCTTGGGATGTACGGAGGTCTTCGTTAAGAAATTGCGTGCAAGGAGACGGGCAATCGGGTCTGGAGCGCCGCACACAACCGTGATTCAAGGTCTGAGGATCCGCCCATGTGGTGCGAAACCCATGCCCAAGTCCGTTGATCTCCCCAAGGTTGCGCTCTCTTCTGGGTTTCCGCTGGAAGGAGGCTCAATTCCGACTCCGAAAGAAGGACCCACTGGCGGCTTCGTTCGGCCAAAAGAACCCGCCCAAACAACGTGGGCCAGGTATCCGCCTGCCTCCCATCTCGCTTCCACCCATGCCGCGCAGCATAGAGGGTAGCAGCCTCTTCGGGTGGACCAAAAAGCCAGGCGTTTACGTCCGCCAAGGATGGCGCTTGGCCCCCTACTTGGGGCGCCATGGCCCACCAGGCCTCTCCAAACACGGGCTTTAATTTTCCGGGGGCATTCCATTCCTCCGTGGGAACGATGGCCGCGTCAAGTTCGGCGCGCGCCAATTTTTGAGCCAGGGACATCACCGTACCTTCCTCGAGATGGACGGTGGCATGGGGACAACTTTGTTGCCACTGATTCAACCAGAAGGCGCCATGAATCGTGCCTAAGGGCGCCACGACCCCGAGCCGTAGATGGCCTACCACGGGGTGGTCAAATTGGTCTATAAGCGTATGGATCGCTTGGGCACTTTCCACGGTTCGTTGGGCCTGCTCCCGCAGGACTTCTCCCAGCGGAGTGAGGGCCATGGGTTGCGTCTTTCGGTCAATCAACGCATGCCCTAATTCCTCTTCTAATTTTTGAAATTGGGCACTCAAGGTGGGCTGAGTGACCCCACAGGCTTTGGCCGCTTGGCTAAAACTTCGGTGGGCCGCCAGGGCAAGAAAATAGTCCAGTTGTGTCAGCGTCATAACAGGGACCAACGTTGATAGCGCAGATAGGGTTGGTTCACCGCGCCAAAGCTGCCGTAAAAGCGGGCTAAACCGGGCGCGGAACTTCCTTCAAAATCAAAATATGTCCAGCGTCCTGCGGCAAAAACCAAGAACTCATTGATCAGGTGGGCCATGGCCTGGGTGGCACGGCCCTCGTCCGAAATGGCGGAAAACAGTAAGACCACTCGGTTGCCTGAAAAGGCAAAAAAGGCCCCGGCAAGAAAGCGATTGCCTTCTCCATATACAGACCAAACAGCCCCTTTCCCCTGGTGTAGCAAATGGTACATGGCTTGGCGGATGGCAGAGCCAAAGCCTTCTGGGATGGTGTAGCGTTTTCCCTGATAGCGCTCAAAGGCGTGGTACAAGGTTTCGGGGGTGTCGTGTTCAAACAACGTCATGGCGTGCTGCCGGGCCTCTTTCAGATTGCGAAGCAACTGTTTTGAGTAGGCCGCATGGATGCTTTCATACGAACCCGACATGTCCAGCACAAAATTGGGGCGCTCAGTCCAGCGCTCTAGGCGGCCTCCACGGAGCCGCCATCGGGGTGTGCACGTGACCCAATCCATGGGTTTGTGGATTTGGAGATCCACCTTGGTGAATGCCCCAGGAATGAACCGGGTTGCATCCAGAAGCTGGGTCGCCCGACCAGCATGCGCCCCGACAGGACCCCATTGCTGCATCCCAAAAGGCATATAGGCCGTTTGGAATATCCCCACTCGGCGATAGGCCATGGGCCATACAAAGTCCTCCCCCACGATGGCTCCCCAGGTCTTTCCGAGGGCGTCGGCATATTCTTCTCGGTCATACGGAAAATCCCACGGGCTCGCCTTAACCCATTGGGCCCACTGTTCAGATGTCCACGTTCCTGCGAGCCATTTCATGGTTTGCCTTGCTTTAAAAATTGAAGAAGTCCCGATTTCCATGGGCCATATAACGCCGTCTCTGGAAAAATAGACGCCCCTGGGCCAAAAAAGCGCCAGTGGGTGGCCAACACCAAGCCCGCTCCGTGCTTTGCGGCCGCATCCTGCCAAGACTGCAACGTCTTCTCAATGGCTTCCGCCGATTCCCCAAGAAGGTTTTGGTCCATCAAGGCGACCGGAACATAGGTCAAATACGGAATGCCGTCGCCATCGAGCGCGCTACCCAAAGGTCCTGCGCCCCAGGCAGGAATGGGAACCGCCACGCCCGCTCGATAACCGGGTTGCTTAGCGTATTCCAAGCTCCAATCTTCGAGGCAGCCCGCTTTCACTAATTGTGATTGGGAATGGGGCAATTCCATGCGGAGATAATGGTAGCGGGAACGCTGAAGCACCCGAGAAGTGGCTTGGGTCCATGCCTGAACCTCCACATTTAAACCCGCTTGCCCCTTTTCGTGGTGTCCATAGGTTGGGTGCAGGCCGGTGCTCGGTTGCTGCTGGGCCCAACGCATGTGGGCTTCTGCCACGCGGGGATGGTGAACGCTCGGACCCTTGTCCTGGAGACCTCGCTCCGGACCGATCCATGCAAAAAACTGCCAACGCACCCTTCCGAACCTATTCATCAAGTCCACAAATACCTGCGAGGCGTCATAAGGATCGATGGCGCCCCACTGTGCTTTGAATAGCGCCCATTGGCCTGTCAAAGCATGCTTGAGGGCCACGGCCCATCGATGCATTGTTGAAAAGCCCGCAAAGGCGAATCGATGGTCGATGTCCACGACCACCGTAGGATCCGGAGTTCTCCGTTTCGCCAGTGAAAAGTCGGGGCGGAACATGGTGACAAACTGCTCCACCCACACATGACCCATGGGCACCTCTGGTGAGGTGCGCATCTCCGGCCACAGGCAGGATGCTTGCGGTAAAAAACGACCATGCACATCACGGGAACCTCCCGAAAACTCTTCTGCTCGGGACCCGACATAAGCCGCTTTGGCCAAACCATCCTCACCCAAATCCGCAAAGGTCCAGCGCTCAAAGGGCAGCGACCAACAGGAGGCTTGGGGCCATTCGGCCCCCTTTTCCGAGAAATCGATGCGAATACCCGTAATGCGGCGCACCACCTCCGCGGCAAAGCGCAACTGGGGATTTACGGCATCCCCTTGCAGGGTTAAGGCGTTGGGCTTCGTCGGGCCGCCATTCCACAAGGCCGCAGCCATTCGAACCGCCGCATCCCCTTCCCCGTAGACGGGTGGGAACTCGGCGGGGGTATTGGTCTGCATGCAGGTGACCAACTGCTCGCCTAGATGCCTTGCATCCCGCGCTGCTTCTGGATTCACTAAAAAGGAATGGCCCGTATCTAGCAGCTCCACCCACTCGGTCTCGTTGCGAAGAACGATGCACTTTCGGCGGCAGAAATAGGCCTCTTTTTGCAATCCACCCGAATCTGTCAGAACCCATTCCGCTGCGTCTAGCTGCTCTAAAATGGCTTCACGGCCCAGCGGTGGATGCCAATGTATGTGCTGGGGCATGTTGCCCTCCTCGAAATGTGCGCGAAGCCTCGGGTGTATGGGCCAATGAATTTCATGGCTTTCGGCCAAGTCTGCCACAGCCTCGACAATCCGGGTGCGAACCACCGGATCGTCCACATTGGTATTGCGGTGGAGGGTGACCAAAATTCGGCCCTTTGCAGGTGGCCTCATTTCCCGATTCATCAAGGCATCCGCCATGATGTCGCCCGTCATGACGGTGTGCGCCTCTCCTCGGTCCAACCCTTCGCGTTGCAGCTGAACGAGCGCCCGTTCCGAAGGCACAAAATGCCAATCGCTCACTGTGTCGGTCTTCACGCGCGCCTCTTCTTCCGGCATGGCCGCATTAAAACTGCGTAAACCCGCCTCGACATGCGCTAAGGGCAAGCCCAACCGCTTGGCCGCTCGTGCCGCACACCAGGTCGAAAATGTATCTCCGTACACCACTACGGTATCCGGCTGCCACCCCATCAAAGCATCGGCCATCGCGGCCACATTCTCCTCGTGGACCGTGGACCACGTCAAGATCACATCCGGCTGCAAGCCAAACTCTCGAAAGAACACTTCACTCATTCCTGCCTCCCAATGCTGCCCCGAATGCAGCACTCGCTGGGGTGCTCCACGCTCGGCTAAAGCCCGGTAGAGAGGCAGCAACTTGATGAATTGAGGGCGCGCCCCGACGATGTGTACAATCATAATGGATCCGAATTGGTTTTCAGCCAACCCCTATCCGCAAAACTAACGTAATCCCTCCGGCCAATGATTAAATGATCCAAGAGAACAATGTCTAAAAACTGCCCCGCATGCACCATCCGTTGCGTCAATGCGCGGTCTTCTGGACTCGGTACAAGTCGCCCGCTAGGATGGTTGTGGGCCACAACAATTGCTGGGGCTCGTCGGGCCAAGGCCCGCTGAAAGACTACACGCAAATCCGCCAGCGTCCCGGTCCATCCTCCTTTGCCCACGCACTCACTCGCCAACACTTCATGGGCCCGACTCAAGTACACGACCCAGAACTCCTCGTGATCCAGGCCCTCCAACTTGGGCCGCAACACCTCAAACGCGTCCGCGCTCGCCCGAATCCGCTGAGGCACCACCCCTTCCTCCTCCCGCATCCGCCGGCCCAGTTCAAAGGCGGCGGCCAATGCCGCCGCCTTGGCGGGCCCCACGCCGGGGGTTTGGGTCCAGCCTTCTGGATTGGCCTGCGCGAGGGCATGGAGGTCTTCGCCGTGGGCCCGCCAGAGGGCCTGTGCAAGGCTTAATGCGGTACGCGATCGATCGCCCGTTCGAATCAAGAGGGCGAGGCACTCTGTGGTGGTAAGACTGCGCGCGCCCTGGTCAAGGCATTTTTCGCGGGGTCGGTCTTCAGGAGACCATTGTGGAATGGGAAGCATGGCGGCAAGGTGAAGCGGGGAATCACTGCAGCCGGTTAGGCGTCGGTATACATGCTTCGATCCGCCTCACCCGGGATGGCCCGACTCGCCCCAAGTACCTGTTCGGCCGGGCTGGCCGAAAACAAAAAAGCCGCCCGAGGGCGGCTTTTCTTGACCAAATCAGACGTCTACTTAAGACAATCCGTTTACGTGCTTTGACAAACTTGACTTCAAGTTGGAAGCTTTGTTTTTGTGGATGATGTTGCGCTTGGCCAACTTGTCCAACATGGCGCTCACCAAGGGAAGCTGTGCAGCGGCCTCAGCGGCATCCGTGACCGTGCGCAAGATGCGAACCGCGTTACGGGTCGTCTTGTGGTAGAAACGATTGTGCAAACGCTTCTTCTGCGTCTGGCGGATGCGCTTTAGGGAGGATTTATGATTCGCCATAATAACTTAAATCAATGTTTTTCTTTTAATCAAAATTTGTGACCCGTACGGGATTCGAACCCGTGATCTTCTCCGTGAAAGGGAGATGTCCTAAACCGCTAGACGAACGGGCCAATAGGTTTTGGGAGTGCAAATGTATGACAATTTTCCAATTCTTCATTCTCCTTTCGGGATAATTTTAGGAGAATTTCATCCCTCATCGCCCGCCTGTAGGGCGGTACCCTAGTCGCTTGCTGGTGCGCTGACGCAACTCTTCCCGAAGACCCTCGAGCTCCATGACCGAAATCTCGTGGATTTCATTGAATGGCGCGACGACGAGGTCCATATCCATCGCCTGAAGCATGGCGTGCTCGACCCAGGATTGCATCACCTCCGACGTGATGCGCGCCTCCGTCAGAGGGATACCCAGACGGCCCAGGCCTTCGGCCATATAATGCCCCTCGCCATTGACAAAAAATCGGCTCAGCAACATCCCGGCATCATTCATTCGGCGCATTTTAAACGAGTCCGATAGAAAGTTGTACACATGGATCAACCCAAAGAAGGTCCGCTTCTCATCGGCTTGGACATAAGGCGTTTGGCGCAAAGGATGCTTTTCAGGCAAGGCAAAAGCGTTGGAGTGAACTTGGAAGATGAGGGAGTCCCCAGAAAAACGGATTTCCACCTCATACTCGCCACGGTCCACAAATTCGACGACCACAGAATGGTCGATGGCGCAAATCTGGCTGTTTAGTTCCGCCGCGGTTTCCCTAAGTATACCTTTCAAATCCGCAAAGACGGCCAGGGCATTTCGATGCACCAGTTGCTTGTTGCTGGACTTGGTCGCCAGTACGTGCAGAATATCTCCCTTCCGGCTCATGGCTTAGTAGGCGCGAGCAAATAATACGCGCTGCGTCGAAGGCTGTCCCGTCAGGATGCATCGACCTTCTTCTAGCGCATTGTCCAAGGGAATGCAGCGGATGGTGGCTTTCGTCTTGTCCTTGATCTGGTCCTCTGTTTCAGGGGTACCGTCCCAATGGGCCGAAACAAAGCCTCCCCGGTCTAGTGCAGCCGTGAATTCGTCCCAGCTATTCACGACATGAATACTGCGGTCGCGGTGCGCTTTCGCTCGCTCGAAGAGTTCAACTTGTACGGTGTCCAACATGGTCTCCACGGCTTGTGTCAATCCCTCCATGGGAAGGAAGGACTTGGTCAAGGTGTCGCGGCGCGCTACTTCGGCCGTGCCTTTCTCGAGGTCTTTTGGCCCGATGGCGATGCGCACCGGCACACCTTTGAGCTCATATTCATTGAATTTCCAACCCGGCTTGTAGGTATCTCGGTTGTCGTACTTCACGCGAATGCCGCGCTTTTTAAAGTCTGCGACCAACTCAGAGGCCACTGCATTGATGGCCTCTAACTCCTCTTCACCCCGGTAGATGGGCACAATGACCACCTGAATAGGGGCCAATTTGGGAGGAAGCACCAGTCCATGGTCGTCCGAATGCGTCATAATGAGGGCCCCCATGAGGCGGGTGGAAACCCCCCAGGAGGTGGCCCAGACGTGCTTCACTTCCCCGTCCTTGTCTTGGAATTTGACGTCGAATGCTTTGGCAAAGTTCTGCCCCAGGAAATGCGAAGTGCCTGCTTGAAGGGCCTTGCCGTCTTGCATGAGGGCCTCAATGCAGTAGGTTTCTAGCGCCCCAGCAAAGCGTTCATTCGCAGACTTCACGCCCCGAATGACCGGAATGGCCATGTACTCTTCGACAAAATCGCCGTACACATGGAGCATTTGAACTGCTTCGGCCACGGCTTCCGCTTCTGTAGCATGGGCCGTATGGCCCTCTTGCCATAGGAACTCCGTGGTTCGCAGAAACAAGCGTGTGCGCATCTCCCAGCGCACCACATTGGCCCATTGGTTTACCAGAATGGGTAAATCGCGGTAGGACTGCACCCAATTTCGGTAGGTGTCCCAAATAATCGTTTCCGAAGTAGGGCGAACAATGAGTTCTTCTTCCAACTTGGCGTCCTCATCGACGACAATGCCGGGACCGTCGGGATTATTCTTGAGTCGGTAGTGGGTAACGACCGCACATTCTTTGGCAAAACCATCCACGTGAGCCGCTTCCTTTGAGAAGTAGCTTTTGGGGATGAAGAGCGGGAAATACGCATTGACGTGCCCCGTTTCCTTAAAACGGAAGTCGAGCTCCGCTTGTATTTTTTCCCAAATCGCATAGCCGTGAGGCTTGATGACCATGCAGCCGCGAACACCTGAATTGTCGGCCAAATCGGCTTGAACAACGAGGTCATTGTACCAACGGCTATAGTCCTTTTCGCGCGTGGTGAGATTCTTTGCCATAGAGAATGGTATGGGATTTGTACCTTGAGAAGTAGTCTAACCACAAAGGTACTTCGGAATGCGCTACTCCTTTTTATCCCTTTTCGCTTTGGCCGCCCTAGCTGCGTGCACCTCCGTCGACCGCCGAAGCCTCGCGGACTACGACGATGGCATCTACTCATGGGATCCCTATCCCGAGTCAGGTGGTTATGGGTATTCCAGTGGGGGTTCACGTGCTTCTTCCCAAGGCTACGCCTACTATGGGGATGACGGTTACAACGATGGATACGAAGACGGATACGAGGATGCCTTTTACACGTTTAACGGCCCCTATGCGAGTCCCTACTTCTCCTACCGCCCGCGGCATCGCCGTTGGGACTATCCGCAATTTCAATACTTCCCCTCCTACTATTATGGCTACAATAGCCCCTACATGTATCCCCCTGGATTCATGCCTTTTGGTGGATTTGG
>DFSS01000045.1:25794-27798 GCA_002381225.1 Flavobacteriales bacterium UBA3431
GGAAACCCGTATGGATACGGTGGATACGGATACAATGGCTATGGCTACGGGGGATTCAATCCTTGGGGCGGCATGACGGGAACGGCCCCGACGACAGGAGGCAGTGCCCCTAATCCGGTGAGTAGCAATATTTCCATGCGGCGGATGAACATCAGCGGCGGACCCCATGTGCGCCGACCACGTGTAGAAAACGTCGCAGGCCGCTCTAGTGAGCGCCCTGGGACCATTGAAGAGGGCCGTGGCGAAGGCATGACCGAGGAAAAGATTCTGATTACGCCCATGCGCAGCATCGAAACCCACCGCAGCAACCCGAGCCGCGATGAAGTGGGTCGAACGCCAAACGGCACGATTCACTACGCCAATCCTCCCCAGCGCGGGGAACCTCGCCAACCAGAAGGACGCCAGTCTGACGCGCAGCGGCCCACTTCGCGCCGCCCTGACACAGAACAGGGCCGTACCCCTCCGCCCACGGTGCGGCAACCCGAAGTGCAACGAAGCGCACCGCGTTCGGAGCCCCTTCAGCGCACCTACAACGCTCCCACGCGTCAAGAAACCTCGCGTTCCAGCGAGCGAAGCTTCTCGGAACCCAGCCGAGCCACCCCTAGCCGCAGCGTTTCGGAGCCGGTTCGATCCAGCAGTCCCTCTCCGAGTCGTTCCACCGGAGGACGCGGTGGGCGATGAGGGCGTTCGGACTCTGGCTGGCATGCCTCGCCTGCTTAACTCTCCAGGGTCAAAGCCTGTGGCATTTCAGCAGTGCCATGACCCATCCGTGGGCCGGAAGTGCGCGCTACATGGCCACGGGGGGTGCCCTATCGTCCTTGGGAAATGACCCCTCCGCCATCCTTGACAATCCCGCCACGGCCGCGACATACCGTGCGGCGGAAATGAGCCTCACCGGTTTGCTCGGGGTGGACCAATCAGGATTCCTGACTCAAGCGCAGCTACCCGCTTTTCACTGGGGGACGTCCTTGCAAATCACGGATGAATCTGTTTTGGCCTTCAGCCTGGACCGTCGAACTAGCCGATTCAAACCTTCTGCGTGGTTTCATGAAACATTCCAGCCGACGGTATCCCAAGTGGATGGATGGCTGGCGGAAGCCGGAAATTTGAGCCCCACGGAATGCTTCCAGCAAGGCCTCTATGGGGCTTATGCCGCCTACCAAGCCTATGTCCTCGAGTACGATGGAGTCTCCCTATATCCCTTGATGGTGGGCACGCCTGAGACCCAGTACCTCTACATGGAGCGCGACCAAAAAATCAGTCAAACCCAAGGCAGCGTGGCCGTTCGCACAGATCGAATAGCCCTGGGCGCGGGGGTTGAATACCTTCAGCTTCGCAGCACCGAGCGGTTGAGCATCTTTGAATACCCCTACTCCCAAGATGGCTACCTACTGAATATTTACACCCGCCAGGTCGACAGCTTGAGCGGTGGAGGCCTGCGCTTCCGCCTCGGCATCTTGGCCAAAGTGGGGGACGGAACACGGATTTCGGCATTCTGGACGGGTACGTCCTTGCTACGTTCTAGCTGGCATTACCGCTACCGCATCTATGACAACCCCGCCAATCCGGCCAATGTGGGCGTCGATGCCTTTGAACTTTACCAAGACGAGTCCTTTCAAACCGTTCAGCCTGCTACCGCCGGGATCGGGGTGGCTCAGGTGATCGATAACCAAGGTTTTCTTTCGGCAGAATACCGCTACACCGGGGCGGTTCAAAATCCCATCCACTCCCCGGTCGAATTCCTGGTCATTGGCCAAGAGATTGGCCGCGAGCTGCAGGGCAGCCACCAAATGCGGCTCGGCACGGAATGGCGGCGCGATGCCCAATCCCTACGGGCCGGCTACCAATTCAGCACGAAAGCGAGCCAATTCAAAGAACATTCGGGCTATCAACAACTCTCAACGGGGTGGGGACTGCGCGGGAACGCATGGTTTTTTGATCTTGCCGTCGTGGGACAATTCCGTCGAGGGCAAATACTCCACCCTCTGAGTGGCGAGGTCATTC
>DFSS01000045.1:28119-75435 GCA_002381225.1 Flavobacteriales bacterium UBA3431
TAAGCCCTTCTGCCCTATTTTAGGGTCATGAAGAACAAGACTTTTACAGCCCTCCTACTTTTTACGGCCGTATCCCTTTTTGGACAAAGTACGAGCGCATTGAAATGGCGTTCGATTGGACCCGCGGTAACCTCGGGCCGAATTGCTGATTTTGCCATTGATCCGAGCAATCCCGACCGCTGGGTCATCGCCACAGCCTCCGGCGGCGTTTGGCTGACGGAAAACCACGGCTTGACCTTCAATCCTGTTTTTGACGGCGAAGGCTCCTACTCTATTGGCTGCGTCACTTTGGATCCTAGCAACCCCAATACGGTATGGGTTGGTTCAGGTGAAAACAACAACCAACGCTCCGTTGCGTATGGTGACGGCATCTACCGCTCACAAGATGGCGGTTACTCATGGACGAACATGGGCCTCAAAAATTCCGAACACATTGGCATGATTGCCGTGCACCCCACGAATTCTAACATTGTGTGGGTTGCTGCCTATGGTCCTGTTTGGAGCCCAGGCGGAGACCGCGGCATTTACAAGACCACCGACGGTGGCCAAAATTGGCGTCGGGTGCTCCATGTCTCGGACCACACAGGCTTCAATGAAGTACATGTGGATCCCCGCAATTCCAAAGTGCTTTACGCCACGGCCCACCAGCGCCGGCGCCATGTTTGGACCTACATTTCGGGCGGTCCAGAAAGCGGCCTGTACAAGTCGGAAGACGGCGGCGAAACCTGGAACGAACTGAAAAACGGCCTGCCCAACGGCGATAAAGGCCGATTTGCCCTCGCCATTTCACCCGTCAATCCGGATGTGATTTACTGCATGGTAGAGGGGCATGGCTTGTACCGAAGTTCGGACCGTGGGGCCAGTTTCAAGAAGCAAAGCGACCACGCGACCAGCGGAAACTACTATGTGGAGCTCTTCGCAAGCCCCCACGATGTCGATGTCGTCTATTCCATGGATACGTATGCTCAATGGTCCGAAGACGGCGGCAAGACCTTTAAAGGCCTCGGAGAACGCGGCAAGCACGTGGACAACCACGTCGCTTGGATCGACCCCACCAACCCCAAGCACTTGGTGCTCGGATGTGACGGGGGCCTCTATGAAACGTGGGACCATGCGAACAGCTGGCACTTCAAGTCCAATCTTCCCGTCACGCAGTTCTACCGCGTAGCAGTGGACAATGCCACCCCATTCTACAATGTCTACGGCGGCACGCAGGATAACTTCTCCTTGGGCGGCCCGAGCCGAACCATCAACGACCGCGGCATCGTCAACAGCGATTGGTACGTCACGCAAACAGGGGACGGATTTGAATCCCAAGTGGACCCCATCAACCCCAACATTGTATATGCGCAGGCTCAGTACGGCTGGCTGCAGCGCTACGATCGCCAGAGCGGCGAAGGGGTGCCCATCAAGCCCATCGAGGGACCCGGCGAGAAGGCCTACCGCTGGAACTGGGATGCGCCTCTGCTCATCAGCCCACACGACAACAAGACCCTGTATTTCGCGGCAAACAAACTCTTCAAGAGTACGGACCGCGGCAACAACTGGACGACTATTTCGGGCGATCTAACACGCCAAATCGACCGAAACGCCCTACCGGTGATGGGCAAGGTGTGGAGCATGGACGCGATCGCAAAGAACCAGAGTACGACCATCTACGGCAACATTGTCGCCCTGAACGAATCCCCTGTGGCCAAAGGCCTGCTCTATGTGGGCACGGATGACGGCTTGGTCCAAATCAGCGAAAACGATGGCGGGGCTTGGCGTAAAGTCGACAAGTTCCCCGGGGTTCCCGCCAATACCTATGTCAACGACCTCAAGGCTTCCCTCCATGACGCCAATGTGGTGTACGCGGCCTTTAATAACCACAAAAACGGCGATTTCAGCCCCTATGTCCTCGTCTCTAAGAACAAAGGCAAGACTTGGGAAACCATCACCGGGGACTTGCCTGTGCGAGGCTCTGTCTACAGCATTGCCCAGGACCACAAGGACCCCAATCTCTTGTTTGTGGGCACGGAATTCGGAATCTTCTACTCCACCACCGGAGGCGGCACTTGGAAGAAGTTGGGCAGCGGATTGCCGACGGTAGCCGTTCGAGACATTGACATCCAGCGTCGCGAAAACGACTTGGTCATCGCCACCTTTGGTCGCGGATTCTATGTGCTGGACGATTACAGCCCCTTGCGTGAATTCTCTGCCAAAGTCACCGACAAGGACGCGCACATCTTTGCCGTGAAGCCCGGACTCCTCTACCACGAGGCCAGCCCTATTGGCTACGGACCCCCTGGATTCATGGGTGCCGAATACTATATGGCCAGCAACCCCGATGTGGGCATTACCCTGACCTACCACATTAAGGAAGCGCCCAAGACGCTGAAGGGCAAGCGCCAAGCGGAAGAGAAGAAAAATCCCGACGCCATAAAATACCCTTCTGCGGAGGAAATGCGCGCTGAGGACAACGAAGTGGAACCCTACCTCATGGTGGTTGTTCGGGATGCATCGGGAACGCCGTTGCGCCGCATCGTTCGTTCCTACAGCAGCGGGATCGCTCGCTTTACTTGGGACGGCAAAGTAGCCCGCCAAGATGCACCCAAGCGCGCGGCCCACTTCGTGGCACCGGGCACCTACAGTGCACAGCTCGTCGGATTCTCCAACGGCCAATTTGACACGCTAACTGGTCCTGCATCCTTCGAAGTCAAGCACCTCAACAATTTGACATTGCCGGCGACGAATGGAGACTTGCTCGCCTTCCAGCAGCGAGTCAACCAGGTGAGCCGTCGTTACGACCGCTTTGAAATGACCTACCGCGAGACCGTATCGCTGGCCAAGGACCTCTTTGAAGCGCTGAAGTACAGCCCCGGAGCAAATCCGACGGACCTTCAAAGCGTCTTGGCAGTCCAAACCTCCCTGCAAGCCATGGACATCGTACTCAACGGAGATGCTTCCCTGAGCAAACGTGAGTTTGAGACACTTCCTGGATTGGGAGACCGTCTATCCACGGCCACTTGGGGTTCGTATGGCATGCGCAGTGAGGTGACCGGCACCATGAAGGCGCAGCTGAACTATGTGGAGGCGGAATTACCCAAACTGGAAAAGGAACTGGAAGCGCTTCAAGCCAAGTTAAAAGCCCTCGAAGTCAAGAGCATCAAAGACGGCGCACCCTATGTACGTGGAGGCCTGGAAAAGCCCTTGAACTAAACGGGATTCTTCCCGTATCGAATAAAAAAGGCGCCCTTCGGGGCGCCTTTTAGTTATCGAGCAGGCCCAGAGGGCCGTGCATTACATGCGGTAGACAAAGGCATTGATATTCATGCCGGCCCCCACGGATGCAAAGAGCACGATGTCACCCGGAGCCACTTTGTGGCCTTGGTATTGCTCGTGGCGAACCATGTCAAAAAGGGTGGGTACCGTCGCAACGGACGAATTCCCCATCCACTGAATGGACATCGGCATCACCGCATCCAGGTCGGCCTTCATCCCATACAGTTTGTACAGGCGCTCGCCCACAGCGTGGTCGAGTTTGGCATTGGCTTGGTGCATAAATATTTTCTTGACCTCCGACAGATGAACCCCTGCGTTGTCTAGGGCGGCCTTCATGGCGTCCGGGACATGGCGGATGGCAAATTCATAGATTTTCCGGCCCTTCATTTTAATCAGGCGCTCCCCTCGATCGAGTTCGGGATTGTTGGATGGATTGGACTTGAGGAAATAGGCCTCATTCTTGGTGTAGGATACGGCGGCCCGGCCCAAAATACCCGATCCCCCTTCCGCGCCGTCTTGCAATTCAAAACATGCAGCGCCTGCGCCATCAGAGAAGATCATCGAATCGCGGTCGTGCACGTCTACAATGCGTGACAAGGTTTCACAACCGATGACGAGGGCGCGTTTCGCCATTCCTCCGAGGAGGTAGGCTTCGGCGACCAAAACACCTTGAATCCAGCCGGGGCAGCCAGCGAGGACGTCAAACGCCACGACACGGGGGTTTTCAATGCCCAATTCGTGCTTGACGCGCGAGGCGATGCTCGGCATTTGTTCCATCACCCGAGAACCATGTTCGATGTCGCCAAAATTTTGGCCGACAATCAACAAGTCAATGTCTTCACCACTCCATCCCGCATCATCCAGCGCGCGCTGTCCGGCTAAGGCACCCAAATCTTTGGAGGTTTGATCTGGCCGGGCATAGCGACGCTCGGCAATTTCAGTAATGCTCTGAAACTTTTCGATGATCACTTCGTTTGAATTGGGAAACAGGCTTCCGTCCTCATCCATAAAGGTGCGGTCCAAGAAAGCGCTATTGGGGATGACCATGTCCGGGACTACGGAGCCCGTACCGGTGATGACAATGGCTGGTTTCATGGGCGCAAAAGTACCCCTTTTTGATGAGATGGGCCGTACTTTTGCCGCCATGAATTCACAGGACCCCTTCGACGATTTGGACCACCACGCGAGCGCATTCGACACGCCCATGCGTGCGGACGCCTTTGAAATCTCGGATGAAACAAAAATTCAGCGCATCGAGGCGCATGTGAAAGGCATCCTCGAAACGCTTGGAATGGACCTCACCGACGACAGCCTGGCCGGCACACCCCGACGCGTCGCCAAAATGTATGTCAAGGAGGCTTTTGGGGGCCTGAATCCGGAACGAAAGCCCGCGCTCGGCACCTTTGCGAACAGCTACCGGTACGGCGAAATGCTGGTGGAGAAGAACATCGTGGTCTATTCCACGTGTGAACACCACTTGCTGCCCATTGTAGGCCGCGCCCATGTAGCCTATCTCTCTCAGGACCGCGTCATCGGCTTGAGTAAGATGAACCGCATTGTCGACTTTTATGCCAAACGCCCACAAGTGCAAGAGCGCTTGACGCGTCAGATCACCTTCGCCCTGCAAGAGGCGCTTGGCACACCCGATGTGGCCGTCCTGATTGATGCCAAACACTTGTGCGTCAATGCTCGAGGCATTCGGGACATCGATTCTAGTACCGTCACCGCGGAATATGGTGGGCGATTTGCGACGGAAGAGCAATTAAAGCAGGATTTTCTTTCCTACGTCCAATTAAAAACCGAATTTGGGGACTAGAACGATGAGCAGTATCCAGATATACGATAGCCTTGAAGGCCAACTTCGCCCGTTTGAGCCCTTGCAAGCCGGCCGAGTCGGCATGTACGTTTGCGGCCCTACCGTCTACAGCCATGTACATTTGGGCAACGTGCGGACCTTCTTGTCGTTTGATCTGATTTTCCGCTACCTCCAACACCAGGGTCTGAAAGTTCGCTATGTCCGCAATATCACCGATGCGGGGCATTTGGTGGATGATGCGGATGAGGGAGAGGATAAAGTTGGCAAGCGGGCCAAGCTCGAGCAGTTAGAGCCCATGGAAATTGTGCAGAAATACACAGTGAATTTCCACGAGGTCATGCAGGCCTTCAACGCACTTCCTCCCTCCATCGAACCGACCGCCACCGGGCATATCATCGAACAAATTGCGCTGACGCAACAGTTGCTTGCCAATGGTTGGGCCTACGAGTCCAACGGTTCAGTCTATTTTGACGTGGAGGCCTACCATGCAAAGCATACCTACGGCGTCCTCTCGGGACGCGACATCGATGCGATGCGCTCTGGGAGCCGAGAATTGGATGGCCAGAGTGACAAGCGATCCCCGTTGGATTTTGCCTTGTGGAAGAAGGCCTCGGAAGCCCACATCATGCGCTGGGCGAGTCCTTGGGGCGAAGGTTTCCCCGGCTGGCACCTGGAGTGCTCTGCGATGAGCACCAAATACCTCGGCGAATCCTTTGACATTCACGGCGGCGGCATGGACCTGAAGTTCCCCCACCACGAATGTGAAATTGCCCAAAATCAAGGCGCCCATGCACATGGCGGCGCACGGTATTGGATGCATGCCAACATGTTGACCCTTAATGGGAAGCGTATGTCCAAATCCACCGGAAATACCTTGCTTCCCGGCGAATTGTTGACAGGAAACTCCCCCCATTTGAGCAAGGGCTATTCCGCTTCAGTCGCGCGGTTCTTTATTCATCAGGCCCATTACCGCTCGGTGCTGGACTTTTCGGACGAGGCTCTGCAAGCCGCCGAAAAAGGCTACCAACGCCTTACCAATGCGTTGAATGTTCTGGAAAAACGGACCGCCTCCGGTCCCGTTGCCGGGACCTTTGATGTAGAGGCTTGGCAACAAGGCTGTGTGGACGCCATGAACAATGATTTCAACAGCCCTATTCTCATTGCCCACTTGTTTGACGCGGTGAAAGCCATTCAGGCGGACCAGCAGGATCCGGCGCTTTTGGGACAAGACGGAGCGGCGGCGCTTTTGGGACACCTCAAAGCGTGGATGTTTGACGTGCTCGGCTTGCAGGCCGAAGCAGCGAGTGGGGCCACAGGAGCATCCTCTCAAAAGGCGCTCGATGCGGCCATGGCCATAGTACTGGATGCCCGACGGAAAGCTCGCGAGCAGAAAGACTGGGCGACCAGTGATGCCATCCGCGATCAATTGGCTGCCGGCGGCATTCAGGTCAAAGACGGGGCGGACGGAAGCACCTACAGCGTGCAAGAATGACCCTCCTCCACTGGATCCTAGGACTGCCTTTCTTGCTCCTCATCGGAGTGTACAAATACCTCATTTCACCCTTTACGCCTCCCTCCTGTCGCCACACCCCAACTTGTTCTGCCTATGCCTCGGAAGCGGTTCGTGAATGGGGTCCCTTGCAAGGCGGTTGGATGGCGGTCCGGCGCATTGGACGCTGCCATCCGTGGGGCAGCCACGGCTGGGATCCTGTTCCCAAAAAGTCATCCAAAAGCGAGAAATAAGCGACGCACATCACCGAGAGGTTGGGAGGACTTCGGTATCTTCGTTTCATGCTACTAACCATCACGTGGGCCGCGGAACGCGGACTGGAACTCGGCCCGCTCTTCTTGCGCTATTACCAAGTGCTTTTCTTCGCGGGCTTTTTGCTCGGTTTTTACCTCATGCGCCGGTATTTCACCAAAGAAGGCGTTTCGGCTGAAGTCTTGGATAATTTGCTCATTTACACGGTGGTCGCCACCATCATCGGCGCTCGTTTGGGCCATGTTTTCTTCTATGACTGGGCCTACTACAAACAGCACGTCGCGGAAATTTTCATGCCCTGGAAGGGTGGCCTCGCTTCCCATGGTGCCGCCGTGGTTATCCCACTCACCCTCTACTATTTCAGTCAGAAGTTCAAAAAGGACCTCGGCCATTCATTTTTATGGTTGATGGACCGCGTCGTGATTTCGGTAGCCCTTGCGGGCGCCTTGATCCGTTTAGGCAACTTTACCAACTCGGAGATCTACGGCGAACCGGCCAACAGTGCCGTGGAAACGGTGTACTTCCGCCCAGTGTTGGACTATATGGAGGAGTATTTTTCAGACCAAGTGTCCGATCTCGAATTTGTACGCATGAATGACGCCCTGGAGACCGATAGCCTCTGGCTTCCCCAGTATGATTTGGTCATCACTCCAGCTGAAAACGTTGAAATCGGGGCCCTTCAGTCCATGCTGGAGGTGCACCTCATTCCGCTCTTCAATCTTCAGAAAAAGGACAACCGCCACATTTACATTCCCGATGACTCCTACGTACAGCCAGGGGAAAATGGCACCTACCACGTGACGATTTATGGCATCCCTCGCTTGCCTTCCCAGCTCTTTGAGTCCCTGGGCTACCTCCTGATTTTCGTTCTGCTCTTCTTCCTGGGTGAGAAGGGCCATTTGAAGGCAGAGGGGCGAATTTTTGGCCTCTTTATGCTCCTGGTCTTTGGGTTCCGAATTGCCATCGAATTCCTCAAAGCGAACCAAAAAGCCTTTGAAGCCAGCATGACCCTGAATATGGGCCAATGGCTTAGCATCCCGCTCGTCCTGGCGGGCCTCTACCTTTTGATTCAATCGTTCCGAACGTCCAAATCATGAAGTCCCCCTTCCTCCGAAAAGCGGGCACTGCCCTGCTTATTTTGGCCCTGTTAGGCTTCCTATACGTCCAAATTGCGCCTGCCTTCAAGAGCGGCGGCACCTCTTCCAAACCCCAAGCCCAAAATATCGCGGAAACCTATGAACCCCCTTTCACCCTTGAAGGCTATGGCGCCTTTGTGCAAGGCGAGGATACGGTTGCTACCTACCGTCTTGAACTGGCCGAATCGGAGCGCGAAGTCCAACAGGGCATGATGTGGCGCAAACACATGGATCCGGACATGGGGATGCTCTTCCTCATGCCGGAGGAGCGCATGCAGAGTTTTTGGATGAAGAACACTTATGTGGGACTGGACATCGTTTACATTTCAGCTGCAGGTCAGGTTGTCAGCATCCAAGCCAATGCGCAACCTTTTAGTGAAACCCCTTTGCCCTCTGATGGTCCGGCCCAATTCGTGCTGGAGCTCCCCGCAGGCACCTGCGCTCAAGTGGGTATTACCCCTGGCATGAACTGGATTTGGAATCGACTATGAAAAAGCTATGTACCCTCAGCCTCCTGGCAGCCAGTGCGCTATTGAGCGCTCAGAATACCTTCAGGTACGAGGTGGAAATCCTCAGCACCCAAAACCGTCCGCACGAATGGGCCTGCGAACCCAGTGTGGCCGCTGATCCCAATAGCTTTCACGTCGTGGCGGGTTCCGTTTTGGACCAGGTCCACGCGAACGAATTCCCCTTGCTCTCAAAGAACTGGACACACTCCACCTTAACCTCCAGCTATGGCGTGTATGGCGACCCCATTCTGCAGTATGACAATGCCGGACGGGTCTACTTCTTGCACCTGGCCAACCCCAGCGGGAAAGCCCATCAAGAAGGCGATTGGTTAGACCGCATTGTCATCCAGTGGAGCGACGACCATGGAAAGACGTGGAGCAACGGCAGCGGCATTGGCCATAACCCACCCAAAGACCAAGACAAAGAGGGCATCTCCGTGGACCCCAACACGAACACCTTGCATGTTTCATGGACGGAATTTGACAAATACGGCGAAGCGGACCGCAGCCTCTACCGCTCCCGCATTCGCTATTCGCAGTCCGAAGACCGCGGCGTCACCTGGTCGCCCGCTATGACCATTTCCGCCCACGAAGGGGATTGCATCGACGACGATGAAACCACCGAAGGGGCCGTTCCGGCAGTAGACCCATTGGGCGGTGTCTCGGTTATTTGGAGCGTCAACGACACCTTGTGGTTCAACCGTTCGGACGACGATGGCGCAGCCACGTGGTTTGAGCACGAGGTCGCTTTTGCATCACAGCGAGGAGGCTGGGCCCATGAAATTCCAGGCTTTGGACGTGCCAACGGCATGCCCATCTCTATGTACGATCGCAGCGGTCGCTTGCACTTAGTCTTTGGCGAGCAAGACGGTGACAGCACATGGGTGGCCTACCAGTATTCGGACAACCGAGGCCGATACTGGTCCCGAAAGCATATTCTTCCTCGACCTGAAGGGGTTGTGCACCATTTCATGCCCTGGTTTACAGTCGATACCGCCCGGGGCAATGCGCTCCACATCATTGCCTATGGGCAACAGGATACCGTGAATTGGACCACACAGGCCTACCACAGCGTGAGCACGGACGGGGGTGAAACCTGGGGTCACCACGCCCTAGCCGAGGCCTTTACACCCACGCCGGCATCGTTCTTTGGGGACTACAATGGCATCTCAGCAGGTCTCATGGGGGTACATATGGTTTGGACCCAGCAAGTCGATGGGGTAAATAGCGTCTATCATGGTCAGTATTACGAGGTGGAGACCACTCGGGATCCCATTGAAACCCCAAAATCCGTTTCCAACGAATCCAAGAAGCGCAAAAAATCCAAGCGATGAGCCTCAACCTCTTGCTGGCGTCGACCTCGACGATTCACGGAAAGCCTTATTTAAGCTACTACAAGGAAGCTTGGACGGCGCACTTCGCTGAAGGCTCAGGCCCCGTCCTGTTTGTACCCTACGCCCGACCTGGTGGCATGAGTTGGGACGACTATACGGCCTTTGCCACGCAAGCCTTTGAAGCAGAAGGCATCCCCATGCGAGGCATTCATACCTACGCTTCCCCGCACGAAGCATTGGTCGATGCACGCGGCATTTTTATTGGGGGCGGCAACACCTTTGTACTTCTGAAAACGCTCATCGAATCGGGCGCCTTTGCGGCCATAGACAAAGCCGTTCGTTCTGGCATGCCATACATGGGTTCCAGCGCAGGAAGCAATGTCGCGGGCCTCACCGTGGGCACGACCAACGATATGCCCATCGTTTACCCGCCCCAGTTTGAGGCCTTCGGTTGGATTCCTTTTAACCTCAACCCCCACTACTTGGACCCCGTGGACGGCTCCAAGCACATGGGCGAAACCCGGGAAACGCGAATCAAGGAGTTCCATGAATTCAATAGCCAACCCGTAATTGGATTGCGAGAGGGTTCGTGGCTGGACGTTCGCGGAACCAACATCGCCCTGAACGGCCCGCTCACAGCACGGGTATTCCAAGCCGGAAAAGCCCCACTGGAAGTCGGCTCAGGCCCGCTTTCCCTCTGACAAAGCCGCGTAAATTCGGTACCTTTGTCCTGTGACTACCCCCAACCGTAAAGCTGCGCTGATCATCCTGGATGGATGGGGCATTGCGGCCAATCCCGCCGTTTCCGCCATCGATCAAGGCCGCACTCCTTTCGTGGATAGTTTGTCGGCCTACCCCACTTCTCAACTGCAGGCTTCAGGCCGGGCCGTGGGTCTTCCTGATGGGCAAATGGGCAACTCTGAGGTCGGCCATATGAATTTGGGTGCTGGGCGAATTGTCTACCAAGATTTGGTGAAAATCGACTTGGCCATCGAAGAACGTAGTTTGCTTCAAAATACCGTCTTCACAGACCTCTTGGCGACCGCCCAGGGGAAGAAACTGCATGTGCTGGGCCTCGTCAGCGACGGAGGTGTCCACAGCCATATTGCCCACCTCAAGGGCCTCTTGAGCCTATTTCACGAGGCAGGCCTCAAAAATGTGGTCCTGCACGCCTTCACCGACGGCCGCGACTGCGATCCCCAAAGTGGTGCGGGCTTCCTCGCTGACGTGGAAGCGCACATGGCCCAGACAACGGGCCGAATCGCCAGCATCACGGGCCGCTACTTCGCCATGGACCGCGACAAGCGCTGGGAACGCGTAAAGAGAGCCTACGATGCCTTGGTGCACGGAACCGGCCAAGTATGGAACGGATCCGCTTCGGATGCCGTGAAAGCCTCCTATGCAGCAGGCGTAACAGATGAGTTCTTAGAGCCCGTTATCCTCACTGATGACCGCATTCAAGATGGGGATGTTGTCCTTTTCTTCAACTACCGCACCGACCGCGGCCGCGAATTAACGCACGTACTTAGCCAAGAGGCCATGCCGGAATTCCAGATGGCACCTCTAACCACGCACTACTATACGCTGACCAACTACGACAAAACGTTCAAGAACATTCAAGTCATTTTTGAGAAGGACAACTTGAGCGATACGATGGGGGAAGTTTTGGAGCGTGCAGGCAAGCGCCAAATTCGCATCGCCGAGACCGAAAAATACCCGCACGTAACCTTCTTTTTCAGCGGCGGCCGCGAGGAGCCCTACGAGGGCGAAAAGCGTCTCCTCTGCCCCTCTCCTAAGGTGGCCACCTACGATTTGAAGCCCGAGATGTCGGCGTTTGACATTCGGGACGCCATTCTCCCGGAATTGGAAGCTGAATCCGCCGATTTTATCTGCCTCAACTTCGCCAACCCCGACATGGTCGGACACACGGGAAGCATGGAAGCCGCTATCATCGCGGTGGAAACCGTTGACCAGTGCACACGCGCCATCGTCGAGAAAGGCCTAGCGCACGGCTACAGCTTCTTCATTCTGGCAGACCACGGCAATGCCGACTGCATGAAAAATCCAGACGGCAGCCCCCACACCGCCCACACCACGCAACCTGTCCCCTTCCACTTGGTAAGCCCCGATGGATATCAGGCGGTAACTTTGGCCGACGGGGTGCTCGGTGACGTGGCGCCAACGATTTTGGCTTGGATGGGCGTGGAACAACCCGAAGCCATGACGGGAAAAAGCTTGCTTGGATGATTGTACTGAAGAACGCAGAAGAAATCGAGCGCATGCGGGTCAGCGCCCAAATGGTCTCCAAGACCCTGGGCATGCTCGCATCAGAGGTCAAGCCGGGCGTGACCCCCTTGCGCCTGGATCAGCTCGCCGAAGCATTCATCCGCGACATGGGGGGTGTTCCGGGCTTTCTAGGTATGTACGGCTTCCCCAACAGCCTTTGCACCTCACTCAACGAGCAAGTGGTTCACGGCATCCCGAACGACCGTCCCTTGGAGGAAGGGGACATCATTTCCATTGACTGCGGCGTCCTCTACGATGAATACTATGGCGATCACGCCTACACCTTTGAAGTAGGTGAGGTGGCGCCTGAAACCAAGCAGCTCCTTGAGGTCACCAAAGCTTCGCTGTACATCGGCATTGAAGCGATGAAACGCGGCAACCGTGTCGGAGATATCGGTTATGCCATTCAACGCCATTGTGAGAGCCATGGCTATGGGGTCGTGCGTGAGCTCGTCGGTCATGGCCTGGGTAAAAAGTTGCACGAAGACCCCCAAGTGCCCAACTACGGGAAGCGAGGAAGCGGCAAGCTGCTGCAAGACGGCATGGTCCTCGCCATTGAGCCCATGATCAACCTCGGAACCCACCGCGTCCGCCAACTCAACGACGGATGGTCGATCATCACGGGCGACAAAAAGCCCTCCGCCCACTTTGAGCACGATGTGGCTCTGGTGGACGGGCGTCCCGTGGTCTTGAGCACCTTTGATTATATCTATGAAGCCTTGGGCCTGCCCAAGAATGATCCCGTATTTGTATGATACGCTGGGCCCTGAAATACATCCCCCGTCCTTGGTTAATCCGAATGAGCGCCCTCGTTCGTGTCTTGGGCCCTCTGCTCTACGCGGGTTCCCGATTTACGGACCCCATTGACGGCCGCAGCTACCGAAAGTTCCTCCCATATGGCTACGGTGGACGAATCCGTGAAAACGCATTGAGCCCCGGCACCAACTCGCTGGAACGCCACCGCCTCCTCTACCTCTACCTGCAACGCTACACGGAGTTCTTCACCGCTCCACTCACCGTCCTGCACATCGCTCCAGAGCAATGCTTTCACCAGCGCTTTAAGACGCAACCCAACCTACAGGTTTTAACTGCGGACATCGAGTCCCCCTTGGCGGATATGCACTTTGATTTGCACCAGATTCCTCTGGAAGACAATCGCTTTGACGTCATCTTTTGCAACCACGTACTGGAGCATGTGACGGACGACGCCCAGTGCTTGCGTGAACTATACCGCGTCATGAAACCTGGCGGATGGGGCATCTTCCAAGTGCCCTGGGTACCTGGTATCGCGGTGACCGACGAGGATCCCAGCATCACGGACCCGGCCGAACGTGAGCGCCGCTTCCTTCAATACGACCACGTGCGCCTCTACGGAGAGGACTATCCCCAGCGCCTCACCGCGGCCGGATTCACCGTGGAAAAAGTGGAGCTCTTCAAAACGCTCCCCCAAGATGAAGTAGAACGCTACCGCCTCCCGTCTGACGAGCCGCTCTATGTGTGCCGCAAACAAGCCTAGGGCACGCATCCCGCACGACTCCAACGCCCAAAGTCAACCAACTTCCGAGCGCTGCTCATTTCAAACTATGTAGGCATAAAAAAAGCCGCCCTGATGAGGCGGCTTTATATTTATTGGAAAAAAGGCTTAGGCCATAGCGGCCAATTCGGCAGCCATTTTCTCTTCCTCTTCGCGCGCCAGGGTTGGATCCACCAGGATACGACCAGAGTGCTCGTCAATCATGATTTTTTTGCGCTGGGCAATTTCCATTTGGCGCTGGGGAGGGATGGTGAAGTACGAACCCGCAGAGGCGCCACGCTCAATGCTCACCACAGCCAAGCCGTTGTTTACTTTGCCGCGAATACGCTGGTATGCGCCAAGCAAACGCTCGTCACCCAAGTTTTCTGAAAGGGAAACAGAACGCTCCAACAGGATGGCCTCTTCCTTCTCCGTTTCTTTGATGATGGACTCCAGCTCCCCTTGTTTAAACTCCAGGTGACTCTTGCGCTCAGCCAATTTTTCTTCCACCGAAGCGAGGACAGAACCACGGGTCTCTACGGTCACCTCGAACTCGCGAATATGCTTCTCGGCCAATTGGATTTCCAACTCTTGGAATTCAATTTCTTTCGCAATCGCATCAAACTCGCGGTTGTTCCGCACGTTCTTTTGCTGCTCTTCGTATTTGCTAATTTTCTCTTGGCAACCTTTGATCAATTGCTTGTGCCCTTTGATTTCAGTTTTTGCCGAGGTGACTTCCTCTTGAATGCGCGCCAAACGCGTTTCCAATCCGGTAATTTCATCCTCCAGGTCTTGAACCTCCAAGGGCAATTCTCCGCGCAAGCTGCGGATCTCGTCAATGCGACGATCCACGATTTGCAGGTTGTACAAAGCGCGAAGTTTATCTTCTACGGTAGCGGGAGCTGCGGTGCTAGTCTTTTTAGCCATATCAAACAGTGATCATGGGGTTGGTTAACGACGTGGTCGTAAGGACGGCAAAATTAGGGAATTTCCGCCGAATGTAATCGGCTAATAATTGGATGGTATGCTGCTCACTTTCCCAATGTCCGACATCCATCATAACCAAGGCGTTTTTGGCCTCAAAATACCGGTGGTAGGTGATGTCCGCCGTGATGAACACATCGGCCTTAGCGGCGATTGCACGGGGCAGCAAGTCCACTCCAGCCCCCCCGCAAAGGGCGATACGCTGGACCATGGGACGCACGCGGGGACTGTGACGCAGTGCGCGCACACCCAGTACGGCTTTTACGTGGGCCACAAATTCATCCCAAGGCATCGGATTTGCCAGTTGGCCCACCACCCCATAGCCCACATCGGACCGGCTGTTTTCCAGTGCGATCCAGCTATGGGCCACCACTTCGTAGGGATGTGCATTCTCCATGGCCTGCTGCACAGCCGCCCGCTTTTCCTTCGATACGACAAAGTGCTGCTGAACCTCCTGTACCGTGCTGCGCTCCCCGATCACCCCTTCGCTGGGATTTGCTCCCGTCAAAGGGCGAAACGTGCCCGTGCCGGACACCGAAAAATGGCATGCATCGTAGGCCCCGATTCGGCCCGCACCCGCTGCGAAAAGCGCCTCAGATAGTTGCTCTGCCGCGTCGGAAGGGGTATGGACGTGCAGTGCGTACAACAGCGAAGTACGCGGCTCCAAAATGCGCAGGTCCTGCACCCCCAATGCCGTACCTAAGGCATGACTCACGCCCCCTTCAATACTATCCACATTGGTATGGGCCGCATACAGGGCCACTCCATGCTGAAGTGCGGCCATCACGCACCGCTCCACCTCAGTTCGGCCCGTTAAACGCTTAAGCCCTTTGAAAATAATGGGATGGTGGGTCAAAACGACATTGCAGCCCTTTTCAACCGCTTCTAAAATAACCTCCTCCGTGACGTCGAGTGCCACGAGGACCCCTGTTACCGCCATCGACGGGTCGCCGACAAGGAGCCCAGCATTGTCGTAGTCGGCTTGAAATTCCAACGGCGCCCATGATTCCAAGGCGTCGCAAAGGGTTTGGCATGTAATCATGGCTTGAAGATAAAAAAAGGGCCACCCTTTTGGGGCAGCCCTTTGGTTTATTCGGTCAAACGGAGACGATTACTCGTTGTTCTCCATTTCTTCCTTCAGACGAGCCAAGCTGTCCAAATCACCGAGGGTGGTTTTTTCTACGGCAGAGTTCACGGCGTTCACCGCAGCGGAACCGCCACCTTTGTTGCCACCGCCCTTGCCTTTCTTGCCACCGCCGTCATTGCTGTCAGCGACTTGCTTGAAAGTTTGGGTGTGCGATACGAGGATGCGGCGGTTGTCACGATTGAATTCAATGACAACAAACTCCATCTTCTCGCCAACGGCCAAGTTTGAGCCGTCTTCTTTCGCTGCATGGCGCGCGGGGCAGTACGCCTCGAGCTCTTGGTCTGCAAACCACACATTGAAGCCTTTGTCTGCGGCAGCCTTCACCTCACCGGTGTGTGTGCTGCCCTCTTCGAAGACGGATGCGTAGCTATCCCAAGGGTTCTCAGAAACTTGCTTGTGTCCAAGGCTCAAACGGCGGTTCTCCACATCGATGTCCAACACTTGTACTTCAAGCTCCGCACCGACCGAGGTAAACTCGGAAGGATGCTTCACCTTCTTGGTCCAAGAGAGGTCGGAAATGTGCACGAGGCCGTCGATGCCTTCCTCCAACTCAAGGAATACACCAAAGTTGGTGAAGTTGCGCACCTTGCCCGTGTGGGTAGAGCCCACAGGGTACTTGGTGGTGATCTCCGACCAGGGGTCTGGCGTCATTTGCTTGACACCGAGAGACATCTTGCGCTCTTCACGGTCGATGCTCAATACGACCGCTTCTACGGCATCACCTGCTTTGTAGAAGTCGTTGGCAGAACGGAGGTGTGAACCCCAGCTCATTTCAGAAACGTGGATCAAGCCTTCAACACCGGGAGCAACTTCCACAAAGGCACCGTAATCCGCCAAAACGACGACTTTACCCTTGATCTTGTCACCTGCCGCGATGCTGGCGTCCAAAGCGTCCCATGGATGGGGGAACAACTGCTTAAGACCCAATTGAATGCGAGTCTTCGCCTCATCGAAGTCCAAAATAACGACATTGATCTTCTGATCGAGCTCCACCACTTCTGAAGGATGGTTGATGCGGCTCCAAGACAAGTCGGTGATGTGCACCAAACCGTCAACGCCACCCAAATCGATGAACACCCCATAGCTGGTGATGTTCTTGACCACGCCCTCTAGGACTTGGCCTTTTTCGAGTTGGCCAATGATCTTGCGCTTCTGCTCTTCGAGATCGGCTTCGATCAATGCTTTGTGCGAAACAACGACGTTCTTGAATTCGTGGTTGATCTTGACGATCTTGAATTCCATGGTCTTATCGACGTAGATGTCGTAGTCGCGGATGGGCTTCACGTCAATTTGTGATCCAGGCAAGAAGGCTTCCAAACCGAAAACGTCCACGATCATACCGCCTTTGGTGCGGCACTTCACGTAACCTTGTACGATTTCTTCTGCTTCGAATGCCTCGTTCACACGATCCCACGCTTTGATAGAACGAGCTTTGCGGTGAGACAGAACCAATTGGCCCAATTTGTCTTCCTGCTTGTCTACCAAAACCTCCACGGAATCGCCCGCTTTGAGGTCTGGGTTGTAACGGAATTCGTTCAATGAAACGACGCCTTCAGACTTGGAACCGATGTCGATGATGACATCGCGGTCTGACATGCTGATGACCTTGCCGGTCACGACTTGGTGCTCCACGGACGTAACGAGGGTGTCCTCGTACATTTTCTCCATGGCCAAGGCCGCTTCAGATTTTTCTTTGTTGCCTGACTCGTAAGCATCCCAATCAAAGGGAGTCTCTTCTTCGTCGGCTTCCAAAACGAGCTCTTCGTCGTCTCCCTCCTCGAATTCAGACACCTCGGCAACCACTTCTTTCTTGGTGGCGCGCTTGGGAGCTTTCTTCTCGGCTACGGGAGCTTCTTCCACCACAGCAACTTCCTCCACAGCGGCTTCCGCCTCTACTGCAGGGGTTTCTGTGACTTCGGGAGCGATTTCGGGGGTGTTCAGCTCTTCGGCTTGAACTTCAGGCTTGGTCGATTTGGCCATGCGCTAGGGTACTTGTATTTCGTTGGTCTTGCAGGCTTCAGCGCCCAACGAAAGGGATCAAAAAAAAGCAGTCCTTTTGGGCGCCTGCAAAAACGCTTTCCAAAAAGGACTGCAAAAATAGGGTAAAATCTTGATTTACAAAGGAAATATCCTATGCTTCAAAGCGCTTTTTAAGCAATTCCGTGGTGGTTGAACCTGGACGCTCCAGGGGCATCGCCAAAGCGCGGTCCCAAATGAGGTTCGTCAAGGTGCCAATCGCCCGAGATACGCCAAACAACACGGTGTAGAAATCGTATTCTACCAGACCGTAATGCATAAGGAGCTGACCGGAATGCGCATCCACATTTGGCCAGGGATTTTTCACCTTGCCTGTCGCCTCCAAAATGCCTGGCACGACGTCATAAATGTTGGAAATCACTTGGAACAAGGGGTCCTCGGGCATATGCTTCATAGCAAACTCACGCTGTGCCGTATAACGGGGATCCGTTTTACGCAAAACCGCGTGCCCAAAACCTGGAATCACCTTGCCTCCTGCTAAGGTTTCTTGGCAGTACTGCGCAATCTCCTCTTTGGTGGGGGTTTCGGAACCGATGGCCTCCTTCATCTCCAGCGTCCATTTGATCACCTCTTGGTTGGCCAAGCCGTGCAAGGGGCCCGCCAAACCATTCATACCCGCTGCAAAGCTCTGGTACGCATCCGACAAAGCCGAGCCCACCAAATGCACCGTATGCGCTGAGACGTTGCCTCCTTCGTGGTCCGAGTGGATGGTCATGTACAAACGCATGAGCTCACGGAACTCCTCGTTGTCGTAGCCCAGCATGTGCGCAAAATTGCCCGCCCAGTCCAACTTGGTATCCGGCTCAATGTGCTCGCCATTCTTGTAGGCGCGGCGGTAGATGTACGCTGCAATCCGAGGAAGGCGCGCAATCAAGTTCATCGCGTCTTCATAGGTCGTCTCCCAGTACTCCGACTTGGGGACGCCATTGGCATAGGCCTTGGCGAATTCACTTTCCGTACGCAGAGCCATGATCGCAACGACGAATTGCGTCATCGGGTGGGTATAGCTTGGCAAGGCATCGATGGTCTTGAAAACGTGAGGCGGAACGATCGCTCGGCGCGCCCAGTTATTGCTGACACGGCGCACATCGTCGTCCGTCGGCAACTCATTCATCAAGATCAGGTAGAACAAACCTTCCGGAAGAGGCTCCTGACCACCTGGGTAGGCAGGAAGCAACTTCTGCAATTCGGGGATGCTGTAGCCTCGGAAACGAATACCTTCCTCTGCGTCCAGCTTGCTGGTTTCGCAGATCAAGGCCGGCATGCCGCGCATGCCTTGGTAAATCTGGCTCACTTTAATTTCTCCAAGCACCTTCTCCCCGTGTTCAGCGAGAAAGGCTTTGATTTCCGCTTGCGCGGCAGGAATTTTCGAAGCAAAATGCTCTTGAATACGATCCATCAGAAGGGTTATTTGAAGTTTTTACCGTTAAAAACGGCGGTATCGCCCAGCATTTCTTCAATGCGGAGCAATTGGTTGTATTTAGCCATGCGATCCGAGCGTGAGGCGGAACCCGTTTTGATTTGGCCCGTGTTCAAGGCCACGGCCAAATCCGCGATCGTCGAATCCTCGGTTTCGCCAGAGCGGTGGCTCATGATGCATGTCATGCCATTGCGCTGAGCTTTCTGGACCGTGGTAACGGTCTCGGTCAAGGTGCCAATTTGATTGACTTTAATCAAAATGGAATTGGCTGATCCCTCGCGGATGCCACGCTCTACGCGCTTCACATTCGTCACGAACAAATCATCCCCCACCAACTGGGTGGTATGACCAATCGAGGCGTTCAAAGCGGCCCAACCTGCCCAATCGTCTTCGGCCAAGCCGTCTTCGATGGACAAAATGGGATACTTCTTGGACCAATCGGTCCAATATGCAACGACCTCATCCGTGGTCATGGATTTCTTGGAGCTCTTATGGAAGGTGTACAGCCCGGTTTTCTCGTCGTACAGCTCGGTCATGGCCGCATCCATGGCAATGTATACATCCTCACCCGGAGTGTAGCCCGCTTTTTCAATGGACTTTAGTACGATTTCAATCGCCTCTTCATTGCTCTGGATATTGGGGGCAAAGCCGCCCTCATCGCCCACGTTGGTACTGTATCCCTTGCTCTTCAACACCGACTTGAGATGGTGGAAGATTTCGGTTCCCATGCGCAAGGATTCACTGAATGTCTCAGCCCCAACAGGCATCACCATAAATTCCTGAAAATCAATCGCGTTGTCCGCATGCGCACCCCCATTGAGGATGTTCATCATTGGAACGGGCAGGGTGCGGGCAGTGACCCCGCCTACATATTGAAAAAGGGGCAAGTTGGTCGCCTGAGCGGCGGCGCGTGCTCCGGCCAAGCTCACCGCAAGGATGGCATTCGCTCCGAGTTTTGCTTTATTGTGCGTGCCATCGGCATCGAGCATTGAGGCATCAAGCTCGGCTTGGTCTGTGACCTCCAGGCCGACAACCGCTTCGGCCAAAATCGTGTTCACATTGTCGACGGCCTGAAGCACGCCCTTTCCGAGGTACACGCTTTCATCCCCGTCGCGCAGTTCTACCGCCTCGTGAGCGCCGGTGGAAGCACCCGAGGGAACGGCAGCACGGCCGAAGGAGCCGTCTTCACAATAGACTTCCGCTTCGACAGTCGGGTTGCCGCGTGAGTCAAGAATTTGACGGGCATGGATAGAGGTAATAATGGGCATAGGGCAAAAATTAGGTGTTCATTAATGCAACAAATTCATCAAAGAGGTAGCGTGAGTCATGGGGACCCGGAGAAGCTTCCGGGTGGTATTGCACACTGAATACGGGCACATCTGTGCGGCGAATGCCCGCCACGGTGCCATCATTCAGGTGCACATGGGTCAATTCAATTTGGGGATGTGCTTCCACGTCTTCCATCGACACGGCAAACCCGTGGTTTTGTGACGTAATCTCCCCTTTTCCTGTGCGGAGGTTCTTCACCGGGTGGTTGATACCCCGATGGCCGTTGTGCATTTTGTAGGTCTTCATTCCGGAAGCCAAGGCAATCATCTGGTGTCCGAGGCAAATGCCAAAAGTGGGTTTGCCCGAATCAACCATTTTCTTGGCCACATCGATGACGGCTGGCGAAGCAGCCGGGTCCCCTGGTCCATTCGACAAGAAATAGCCATCTGCGCCCGAAGCCGCCAAGGTTTCGAAAGGTGTATTGTAAGGGTAGACCGTTACCTCGCAGCCTGCTTGGGCTAAGCAACGAAGAATGTTCTTCTTCATACCCAAGTCCAACGCAGCGACCTTCTTCGGCGCATCCGAAGCACCGTAAGTGTAGATTTCTTTGGTGCTCACCACGGAACACAGCTCCAAACCCTCCATGGAGGGCGTCGCTTGCAAGGCAGCCTGCAACTCTTCCATGCGGTCCACCTCGGTGCTGATGACCGCGTTCATGGCCCCATTGTCTCGGATATGACGAACCAGGGCGCGCGTATCGACATCTGCAATGGCCACGATTTTTTGTTCTGCAAAGAAGTCCTTGAGGGTCTTGCCTTTGGCGCGAGGGCGTGTTTGGATCTCGCTGAAATTGCGCACGACCAAGCCCGCGATTTGAACCTGGGCATTTTCAGACTCCCCTTCAGTCACCCCGTAGTTCCCGATGTGGGCGGTAGCGGTAACCATAATTTGGCCCCTGTAACTAGGGTCTGTAAAAATCTCTTGGTATCCTGTCATTCCGGTATTGAAGCAAATTTCCCCTGTGGCGGTCCCCTCTAAACCGGTGGAACGACCATGAAACAGGGTGCCGTCTTGGAGTAGTACAAATGCTTTCAAACTCATATACAAATGCTTAGGACTAGACATAAAAAAAGGATAAGGGAAACCCTTATCCTTTGCAAGTTAGCAGAGATTTCACGCGTATGCTTGATTATTCTGCTTCGTTTTCGTTGTTCTCCGCGGGAGCTTCTGCCGCCGCTTCAGGCGCCTCTTCGACGAGGGCTTCAGGGGCAGCCACCTCTGCAGCAGGTGCAGCGGCCTTCTTGCTACGACGGGTGGTCTTCTTCACTTCTTTCTTCTCGTTTCCGTAGATATCATTGAAGTCAACCAATTCGATCATGCACATTTCTGCGTTGTCACCCAGACGGTTGCCCGTCTTGATGATACGGGTATAGCCACCGGGACGGTCACCTACCTTCACCGCTACCTCACGGAATAATTCCGTAACGGCCACCTTATCCTGCAGGTAACTGAATACCATACGACGGTTGTGGGTGCTATCGACTTTTGAACGGGTAACAAGTGGCTCAACGAATTTCTTCAATTCCTTCGCCTTGGCTACCGTGGTGTTGATGCGCTTATGGGTAATCAACGAGCTCGCCATATTGCTAAGCATCGCCTTTCGGTGCGAAGCCGTGCGGCCCAAGTGATTAAATTTCTTGCCGTGTCTCATTGCAAATTATTCCTTATCCAGTTTGTATTTGGCGGTATCCATTCCGAAAGAAAGACCCAAGTGCGCGACCAAGTCTTCCAATTCCGTCAATGACTTCTTACCAAAGTTGCGGAACTTCATGAGGTCTGCCTTCGTGTAGGACACGAGGTCAGCCACTGTCTCGACCTCAGCTGCCTTCAAGCAGTTCAAGGCACGGACGCTGAGTTCCAATTCAGTCAATGGCTTCAAGAGGAGCTTGCGCATCTCCATCACCTCTTCGTCGTAGCTCTCTACTTCTTGCACAGGCTCCGAATCCGGAATCATGCGCTCATCCGTGAAGAGCAGGAAGTGCTGAATCAAAATTTGAGCGGCATCGGTCAACGCGTCTTGAGGGGCGATGCTACCGTCCGTTTGGATCTCCATGATCAACTTTTCAAAGTCGGTCTTTTGCTCCACACGGAAGTTTTCGATGCTGTAGTTTACATTCTTGATGGGCGTGTAGATGGCGTCCAAGGCGATGGTACCCAACAGGGCATCCACCTTCTTGTTCTCCTCTGCCGGCACATAGCCGCGGCCTTTCTCGATGGTCAACTCCATGTCAAACTTCACCGAAGCATCCATGTGGCAGATCACCATATCAGGGTTCAACACCTGGTAGTTCGCCATGAAGGCGCCTAAATCACCTGCTGTCAATTGGTCCTTGCCTGTGAGGCTCACCTTAACGGTTTCCGCATCGGCTGAATCAATTTGACGCTTCAAGCGAACTTGCTTGAGGTTCAGGACAATCTCGGTGACGTCTTCGACGACTCCTTTCATGGTGGAGAATTCGTGCTCCACGCCCGCAATGCGAACCGAAGTGAATGCAAAACCCTCCAAAGAGTTCAACAACACGCGGCGCAGGGCGTTTCCTACCGTCAAACCATAGCCAGGCTCCAACGGACGGAACTCAAACTGTCCGTGCGTGTCAGTGGTGGTATTAACGATAACCTTTTCGGGCTTTTGGAATTGAAGGATAGCCATAGCTTATTTCGAGTAGAGTTCGACAATCAGTTGCTCCTTAATGTTCTCAGGAATCATGTCACGTGTGGGCACGCTCATGAAGGTTCCTGTCATGGTCGCATCGTTCCAAGTGACCCAGCCATATTGGCTAGAACTGCCACCAGACAACGCTGCTGTGATAACCTCGAGGGTTTTGGACTTCTCACGCACAGAGACCACATCTCCGGGCTTTACTTGGTACGAAGGAATGTTCAAAACATCCCCATTCACCGTAATGTGGCGGTGAGAAACCAATTGACGAGCACCGCGACGTGTGGGCGCAATACCCATGCGGTATACGACGTTGTCCAAGCGGCTTTCGCACAACTGGAGCAATACTTCACCGGTCACACCCTTTGAACGCGAAGCGCGGTCAAATAAGATGCGGAACTGACGCTCCAAAATACCGTAAGTGTACTTCGCCTTCTGCTTTTCAGCGAGCTGAACAGAGTATTCAGATTTTTTTCCGCGCTTGCGCTGGAAGCCATGTTGTCCAGGAGGATAGTTGCGCTTTTCTAATGCGCGATCCGGGCCAAAAATGGGCTCACCAAAGCGGCGTGCAATCTTCGTAAGGGGACCTCTATAACGTGCCATTTCTTTCTGTCAATTAAAAATTATACGCGACGGCGTTTGGGGGGACGGCAACCGTTGTGGGGAATCGGCGTGATATCCACAATTTCCGTGACTTCAATGCCTGAGTTGTTCAAGCTACGGATCGCGCTCTCGCGGCCGTTACCTGGACCCTTGACATAGACTTTCACTTTGCGAAGGCCCGCTTCTACCGCTACTCCTGCAGCGTTCTCCGCAGCCATTTGAGCCGCGTAGGGCGTGTTCTTCTTGGAACCACGGAAGCCCATCTTGCCCGCAGAGGACCAAGAAATGACTTGACCCTGGGTGTTGGTCAGTGCAATGATGATGTTGTTAAAGGTGGAGGTCACGTGAGCTTCTCCCACGGCTTCCACTTTAACCTTGCGCTTTTTCGTCGTCTTCGTCGACTTGGTAGACTTAGCCATCAGTTATGGATTATTTCGTTGCCTTCTTCTTGTTTGCAACCGTCTTACGCTTACCCTTACGAGTACGCGAGTTGTTCTTGGTACGCTGACCACGAAGGGGCAGTCCCAGACGGTGACGGATACCGCGCTGGCATCCGATATCCATCAATCGCTTGATGTTCATTTGAGTTTCGGAACGGAGTTCCCCTTCCACTTTTACATTGTCGGTGATCCAGTTACGGATTTCCTGCAGTTGATCATCGGTCCAATCTTGGACTTTGATGTTAAAATCAACTCCAGCCGCCGTGAGGATTTCACGCGAACGGGAACGACCAATTCCGTAGATATAGGTCAGACCAATTTCTCCACGCTTGTTTTTCGGGAGGTCTATGCCAGCAATTCTCGCCATTTCTTTCGTCTAATGGGTTTAACCTTGTCGTTGCTTCAACTTCGGATTCTTCTTGTTGATGATATACAAGCGGCCCTTGCGACGGACAATCTTGCAATCAGCGCTACGCTTTTTAAGTGATGCTCGAACTTTCATGGTGTGTTTCTAAACAAATCTTTTAATAACGGTAGGTAATTCGTGCTTTGGACAAATCGTAGGGAGACAACTCCAGCTTAACACGATCCCCAGGGAGAAGCTTGATGTAGTGCATACGCATCTTTCCTGAGATGTGTGCCGTCACCACATGGCCGTTTTCCAACTCTACGCGAAACATCGCGTTGGAGAGGTTTTCGGTGATGGTGCCGTCTTGAGTTATTCCGCCTTGTTTTGCCATATCAAAACGCGTTGTTTCTGCCCGACAAGCGACCTCCGTCCATGAGGCCGTCGTAGTGGCTATTCAACAAATAACTTTCAACTTGCATCAAGGTGTCGAGAACGACGCCTACGATAATCAACAGAGAGGTACCTCCGTAGAACTGAGCCCACTGCATGTTCATTCCAGCGGTCATCGCGATCGAAGGAAGAATAGCAATTGCCGCGAGGAGAATCGCCCCAGGAAGGGTGATCTTAGCCAACACATCGTCAATGTAGCTGCCCGTGGCCTCGCCAGGCTTGATGCCAGGGATAAATCCGCCGTTGCGCTTCAAATCATCTGCAATTTGAGTGGTGTTGATTTGAATCGCCGTGTAGAAATAGGTGAAGACCAGGATAAGCATGGCAAACACGAAGTTGTACCAGAAGCCTTGGATGTTACCAAACACGTCCACCATCCAGGTTGCCCCTGCTCCCTCCAAGCCCGTGTACTGAACCACGGTTAGAGGAATAAACATTAATGCCTGAGCAAAGATGATCGGCATGACACCGGAAGCATTCACGCGGATGGGTAAGTAGCTGCGACCGATCGTCTTGCTGCTTCCACCCGCAACACGCTTGGCATACTCCAAAGGAATTTGGCGAACCGCTTGGGTGATGGCAATGGCAAACAAGAACACGAGGTAAATCGCCACAATCTCCAAGAGGAACTTAATCCAGCCACCGCCTGCGGGGCTCAATTGCGTCACCAATTCTTGGAAGAACGCTTGGGGCAAGGTGGCGACGATACCGATCATGATGAGCAAGGAAATACCGTTGCCGATACCCTTTTCGGTGATGCGCTCGCCCAACCACATGGCGAAGATGGTTCCCGCGATGATGACTGTCCAGGATGCAAACCAGAAGGTGGGCATAGGCATCGTTACCGTCACCCCTTGCATCAGCAAGTTGGTGATGTAGCCGGGAGCCTGGGCTGCGACAATCAAAATCGTGAGATAGCGAGTGATTTGGTTCAATTTGCGGCGGCCAGACTCTCCTTCCTTCTGCATCTTTTGGATGCTTGGGACCGCCAAACCAGCCAACTGAATGACGATGGAGGCAGAGATGTAAGGCATGATACCCAAGGCGAGAACGGAGGCATTGGCGAACGCACCTCCGGAGAAGGCGTTAATCAAGCCAACCAGTCCCTCGGACGCTTGGTTTTGCAACTGACCCAATGATTCGGGATCAATACCTGGAAGGACCACATTCGAACCCAAACGGTACACCAAGAGCAATCCTGCTGTCACGAGAAGCTTCTCACGCAGCTCGGCAATGCGCCAGATGTTTTGGAGGGTTTGGATAAAACGCTTCATAGGTAGGTCCTTAGAGGGTTTCGACTGAACCACCAGCTGCCTCGATGGCGGCGGATGCCGATGCACTGAATTTGTGAGCGGAAACTTTGATGGAAGCCGTCAAGGTGCCACGACCCAACACTTTGACCAAGTCGTGCTTCCCGGCCAAGCCGTTCTGCATCAACACGTCGAGGTTGATTTCGGTAACCTTCTTCTCGTCGATCAAGCCCTGGATGATGTCCAAGTTGATCGCGCGGTATTCCACACGGTTCGGGTTCGTGAAGCCAAACTTGGGCACACGACGCTGAAGAGGCATTTGACCTCCCTCAAAACCGATTTTCTTGCTGTAGCCCGAACGAGACTTTTGTCCTTTGTGACCACGGCCTGCAGTTCCTGCGGAACCACTACCCTCACCACGGCCAAGGCGCTTCTTGGTGAATGTAGACCCTGCGGCCGGTTTGATATTGTGAAGTGACATAGCTTCTAGTTATTTAACTTCTTCAACTTGAACGAGGTGGTTCACTGTGCGCACCATGCCCGCGATCTGGGGGGTGTTCTCGTGCTCCACAGTTTGGTTCATCTTGCGCAAGCCCAAAGCGACCATGGTGGCGCGCTGGTTGGGAGGGCGGTTGATGACGCTGCGAACTTGGGTAATTTTAATACGTGCCATGATAGATGGATCAGCCGTTAAATACTTTCGAAACTTCTACCCCACGGGTACGAGCTACTTGCTTCGCATCGCGCAACTGGTGAAGCGCCATGAACGTGGCCTTGACCAAGTTGTGAGGGTTGGATGACCCTTTGGACTTCGCCAAAACGTCGTGTACACCGACACTCTCCAATACGTGACGCATTGCACCTCCAGCGATAACACCCGTACCAGATGAGGCTGGGCGCAAGAAGACACGTGCTCCGCCAAACTTGCCATCCTGCTCGTGAGGGATTGATCCCTTCACGATGGGGAAACGGTACAAGTTTTTCTTGGCATCTTCAATACCCTTGGTCACTGCCTCGGATACTTCCTTGCTCTTGCCCAAACCGTAGCCACCGATACCGTGCTCGTCACCTACAACCACAATGGCTGTAAATCCGAAGGCACGACCACCTTTGGTTACCTTGGTTACGCGCTGAACCCCTACGAGGCGATCCACCAACTCCAAGCCGCTTGGCTTGACTTTCTTTGAGGTAATCTCTTTCATCTTTTCAATCAGAATTTCAGTCCACCTTCGCGTGCTCCTTCGGCCAACGCCTTCACACGTCCGTGGTAGAGGAATCCTCCACGGTCAAAAGCGACACAATCAATGCCTTTTGCCAAAGCGACTTCGGCCATTTTCTTTCCAACTTGAGCTGCTTGCTCAGACTTGGTTCCAGAAAGCGCCTCGCCATTCTTGGACAAGGACGATACCATTGCGATAGTCGTACCGTTGTCATCGTTGACCAACTGCGCATAAATTTCTTTGCTGCTGCGGTATACGGCCAAACGTGGGCAAGTTGCGGTGCCTTTCACCACTTTGCGGACACGCAAGTGGATTCGGTCTCTACGGGTTATTTCTTTCGATGCCATGATCTCTTAAGGATTATTTGCCGCCTGACTTACCAGCCTTCTTGCGAACGATTTCACCAACATACCGAACACCTTTTCCTTTGTAAGGCTCAGGCTTGCGGAAGGCACGAATCTTCGAAGCGACCATACCTACCAACTGCTTGTCAAATGAAGACAACTCGATGACCGGGTTTTTACCCTTCTCACTGATCGTATTGACCGCCACCTCGGTAGGAAGCTGCATCATGATGTTGTGAGAGAAGCCCAAAGACAAGTCTAACACTTGACCCTGGTGGCTGGCGCGGTAACCGACACCAACCAATTCCAATCGCTTGGTGAAGCCTTGCGAAACGCCTTCAACCATGTTGTTGATCAATGAGCGATACAAGCCGTGCGCTGCGCGGTGGGGCTTGGAATCCGAAGGACGGGTCACCGTCAACACATTGTCTTCGATTTCGATTCCGATCTCGGCGGGAACAACTTGGGAAAGAGTGCCCTTGCTGCCTTTTACCGTGACCACTGAGTTCTCCACGGTGATGGTAACACCGGCAGGAATCGTGATGGGGGATTTACCTATACGTGACATATCGTCGATTTAGTATACGTAGCAAATCACTTCTCCACCGATCTTCTTAGAACGAGCATCTTTGTCCGTCATCATGCCTTGCGACGTGCTGACCAACGCGACGCCCAAACCGTTTTTAACACGGGGGAGAGTTGTTGCTGATTTATAGTTGCGCAAACCCGGACGTGAAGCACGGTCGATACCGCGGATCACTGGGCGCTTGGAGGATTTTTCATACTTCAAAGCCACCTTCAACGTGCCCTGGGGGCCGTCCTGGTCTACCTTGTAGCTCGCGATATACCCTTGATCTTGCAAGAGACGGGCGATTTCCACCTTCATTTTGGATGAAGGAACTTCGATGACCGCGTGACCGGCTTTAGCGCCGTTGCGAATGCGAGTCAGGAAATCTGCAATAGGATCTGTATTCATGTTCTTTACAATTCAGAGATTACCAGCTGCTCTTTTTCACACCTGGAATCATTCCATTCAAGGCCATTTCACGGAACGTGACACGAGACAGGCCAAATTGGCGCATGTACCCACGGGGACGTCCAGTCAATTTGCAACGGTTGTGCAAGCGCACGGGCGATGCGTTCTTGGGAAGCTTCTGCAAACCTTCGTAGTCGCCTGCTTCTTTCAGGGCTTCACGCTTGGCTGCATACTTTGCTACCAGCGCTTCACGTTTGCGCTCACGCGCCTTCATTGATTCTTTGGCCATGACTTATTTTTTGAAAGGCATTCCGAATTCTTGGAGAAGCGCTTTGCACTCCTTATCCGTATTCGCAGAGGTAACGAACGTGATGTCCATACCCGCGATGCGGTTTACTTTATCGATCTCGATCTCAGGGAAGATGATTTGCTCCGTGATACCCATGGTGTAGTTACCACGGCCATCGAAACCTTCCTTCACTCCTTGAAAATCGCGAATACGGGGCAAGGCAGACACCAAAAGGCGCTCCATGAAGTCGTACATGCGCTCTCCACGCAACGTAACGCGTGCACCAACGGGCATGCCTTTACGCAACTTGAAGTTTGAGATGTCTTTTTTGGACTTGGTCGGTACAGCGCGCTGTCCAGCGATGATGGTCATCTCCTCGACGGCATTGTCTACCAACTTCTTGTCCGCGACCGCCGCACCAATACCTTGGCTCAGTACGATCTTCTGCAAGCGGGGAACTTGCAAGTCATTTGTGTAAGCAAACTGCTCCTTCAATGCAGGAACGACCTTGCTATGGAAGTCTGTCTTCAATTTCGGTTCCATTATTTCGCGAGGGGTTTACCAGATTTAACGGAAATGCGAACGGACTGACCTTTCTCACCTGCTTCCATGCGTGTACGAGTCGGAGTTCCCGATGCGTCCATCACCATCAAGTTGGAAACGTGAATGGGTGCTTCCATTTTTTCGATGCCTCCTTGGGGATTGCTCGCCGTGGGCTTGAGATGCTTGGTGATCATATTGACTCCTTCCACCACAGCACGCTGCTGCTTGGGGATCATGCGGACCACGCGGCCCGATTTCCCTTTGGAAGTACCGGCAATGACCATCACCGTGTCTCCTGTTTTGATATGAAACTTTGCCATTGTATTCAGATTCTTAAAGCACTTCAGGTGCCAAGGAAACAATCTTCATGTACTGCTTGTCGCGGAGCTCACGTGCTACGGGACCGAAAACACGCGTGCCGCGCATTTCGCCGTTAGCATTGAGCAACACACAAGCGTTGTCATCAAAGCGGATGTAGGAACCGTCGGGACGGCGCACTTCTTTCTTGGTGCGAACAACAACCGCCTTGGAGACGGTGCCTTTCTTCGCTGTACCTGCTGGCGCTGCTTCTTTAATGGTCACGACAATCTTGTCGCCCACAGAGGCATAACGACGGCGCGTACCACCCAATACACGAATGACCAAAACCTCTTTGGCACCCGTATTGTCCGCAACGCGGAGGCGTGATTCTGTTTGTAACATCTTTACTTAGCTCTTTCGATAATTTCTACGACGCGCCAAACTTTGGTCTTGCTCATGGGACGAGTCTCCATGATGCGAACGGTGTCGCCATTGTTGCAATCGTTGGTTTCGTCATGGGCGTGAAACTTTTTCGAAAACGTGATGAACTTGCCATACTTGGCGTGCTTCACGCGACGAGAAACGCTCACGGTGACCGTTTTTTCCATCGCTGAACTGGTGACTACACCAATTCGCTCTTTGCGGAGGTTGCGTTGATTTTCCATCGACCTCAATTATTTGGCTTGACGATTAGTGACTTCCGTGGACAAGCGTGCCACGATTTTGCGCGTTGCCTGGATCACCATGGGGTTTTCCATTGGGCTGATACGATGCTTGCGCTGCATATCGGCCAACTCCTTCTTGACGGATGTCAATTGGTTCATCAGCTCTTCCTGAGACAGGTTGTTGATTTCTTTCATTTTCATGGCGCTCAGGAATTAGGAGTTAACCAAATCACGACGGGTAACCAACTTGGTCTTCACCGGAAGCTTTTGCGCTGCAAGGCGCAATGCCTCAATGGCGATATCCTCGGGGACTCCATCCAATTCGAACAACATGCGGCCTGGGCGGATAACCGCAGCGTAGTATTCTACGGCACCTTTACCCTTACCCATACGTACTTCCAACGGCTTCTTGGTGATAGGCTTGTCTGGGAACACACGGATCCACAACTGGCCTTCACGCTTCATGTAACGCGTTGCTGCAATACGAGCGGCTTCAATTTGACGGGCGGTCATCCAAACCTCTTCGAGAGATTTGATGCCGTATGAACCGAAGGCCAAGGTGGCTCCACGTTGGGCGACGCCCTTCATTTTGCCCTTAAATGTCTTGCGGTATTTCGTTCTTTTCGGCTGTAACATGATCTAACTCCGAATTAAGCTTTGCGATTGTTAGGACGGCGACGTGCAGGACCACGACCAGGTGCACCGGCACCAGGGCCTGTTGCAGCGGGACGCTTGCTCGCACCCAATACATTGGTCAAGTCGCGCTTACCGTAGACCTCTCCTTTCATGATCCATACTTTGATGCCAATACGCCCATAGGTCGTGTGGGCCTCAGAGATGTGGTAATCAATGTCGGCACGGAAAGTGTGCAGAGGCGTACGGCCTTCTTTGAACTTCTCAGAACGGGCGATTTCCGCACCATTCAAACGTCCGCTCAATTGAACCTTGATGCCCTCCGCTCCCATGCGCATGGTCGAACCCATGGACATTTTAACGGCGCGGCGGAAGGAGATACGGCCCTCGATCTGACGAGCGATAGAATCAGCCACCAACTTGGCATCCAATTCAGGACGCTTGATTTCGTGGATGTTGATTTGAACGTCTTTCTGGGTCAATTTCTTGAGCTCTTCACGCAATTTGTCGACTTCCGTTCCGCCTTTACCGATGATCACACCTGGACGAGCCGTGGCGATCGTGACCGTCACCAACTTCAGCGTGCGCTCAATGATGATGCGTGAAACGTTCGCACGAGACAAACGTGCATAGAGGTACTTGCGAATGGCTGCGTCTTCAGCGATTTTGTCGCCGTAGTTACGGCCACCGTACCACTGAGAGTCCCAACCGCGGATGAAACCGAGGCGATTGCCGATAGGATTTGCTTTTTGTCCCATTATTTAGCTTCGTTTACTTCGGTTACTTCAGCCACCTGCGCTTCGCCTACCACGATGGTCACGTGGTTCGAACGCTTGCGCACACGGTGAGCACGACCTTGAGGAGCAGGTTGAACACGCTTAAGCATGCGACCGCCATCCACGTTGATGGTTTGAACCACCAAGTTCGCCTCATCCATCGAGACGCCTTCGTTTTTGGCTTGCCAGTTGCTCAAAGCAGACAAGAGCAATTTCTCCAAACGGATTGATGCTTCCTTGCTGCTGTGCTTCAACACATAGAGGGCTTTGGCCACTTCCATGCCGCGGATCATATCTGCTACCAGACGCATCTTACGGGGAGAGGTGGGGCAGTTATTCAATTTAGCCATGGCCACGCTCTTGCGGGCTTCTTTCATGGCTTCTGCCGAGAGTTGTTTACGTTTTCCCATGGCTTCTTATCGTTTACCCTTGTCTTTCTTTCCAGCGTGACCGCGGAACGTACGAGTGGGGGCGAATTCTCCAAGCTTGTGACCCACCATGTTTTCTGTGACAAAAACAGGGATGAACGTCTTGCCGTTGTGTACGGCAATCGTTTGGCCGACAAAATCGGGGCTAATCATCGAAGCACGAGACCACGTCTTAACCACGGTCTTCTTTCCAGCTTCCACATTTTCCATGACGCGCTTCTCGAGCTTGTAATGGATGTAGGGTCCTTTTTTTAATGAACGTGCCATCGCTTATTTCTTGCGTTTTTCAATGATGTAGCGGTTGCTTGCCTTCTTCGGCGTACGCGTCTTGTAGCCCTTCGCAGGAATACCGTTGCGTGAACGTGGGTGACCACCGGATGAACGGCCCTCACCACCACCCATGGGGTGATCGACAGGGTTCATAGCCACACCACGAGTACGGGGACGACGACCCAACCAACGGCTGCGTCCGGCCTTACCGCTCTCCACTTGCTGGTGGTCGCTGTTTGAAACAACGCCAACCGTAGCCATACACTCGACCAGGATCATACGCGTTTCACCAGAAGGCATCTTCAAGGTGGCGTACTTGCCATCGCGCGCTGCCAATTGAGCGAAGGCACCCGCACTACGTGCAATGATTCCTCCTTGACCAGGACGCAATTCGATGTTGTGAATGATGGTACCCAAAGGCAATTCGGACAACTTCATGCAGTTGCCCACCTCAGGTGCCGCTCCTGTACCGGAAACGATGGTTTGATCCACCTTCAAGCCGTTTGGAGCAATGATGTACCGCTTCTCGCCGTCGGCATACACCACCAAAGCGATGAATGCGGAGCGATTGGGATCGTATTCAATGGTTTTTACCGTTGCGGGGATGCCAAACTTCTCACGCTTGAAATCCACAATACGGTAGCGCTGCTTCGCACCGCCACCCATGTACCGCATGGTCATTTTACCCGTGTTGTTGCGACCGCCGCTGCGCTTCTTGGGAGAAGTCAGTGACTTCTCAGGAGCTGTGGCTGTGATCGCAGCATAATCATTCACGGAGCGAAAACGCTGACCGGGAGTGATTGCTTTTAGTTTACGTACGCCCATGATGCTTAGAGATTTCCGTAGATGTCGATGGATTCACCAGAACGCACATCCACAATCGCCTTTTTGAAAGAAGACTTTTTGCCTTCCAACATACCTGCCTTTGTGTAACGCACGATGTGCTTGGCGGGAACGATGATGGTGCGAACGTTTTCGACGTTCACGTTGTACGCAGCCTCTACGGCCTTTTTTATTTCAACCTTGTTGGCTTTCTTATCTACGACGAAGGTGTAGCGATTCCGCTCCTCAGCGCTGGCTGAGGCCTTCTCCGTGATGACGGGACGAATCAGAATGCTTTCCATTATTTCGTAGTTAATGCCGTTTGAATTTTCTCAATTGAGCCCTCTGTCAGGATCAGTGTGCCACCGTTCAAAATTGAATAAGTATTTAGTTCTGAAGCAGTTACAACATTTGACCCCTCAAAATTGCGGGAGGACAAATATACATTTTTATCTGCCTCAGCCAACACTACAGTAGATTTCTTTCCGTGCAGTCCCAGCGCTTGCAGTACCTGGTGGTACTGCTTGGTCTTGGGGGCTTCGAAGCTAAGATTCTCAACCACAATCACTTGCTCCTCCTTTACCAAGGATGAGAAGGCTGATTTACGGGCCAAAGTCTTGAGCTTTTTATTTAGTTTGAAGCCATACTCGTGGGGAACGGGTCCGAAGACACGGCCACCACCGCGGTACAAAGGAGATTTCATGCTGCCGTGACGTGCACCACCCGTACCTTTCTGCTTGTGCAGCTTCTTGGTCGTGCGGGAAATCTCAGCGCGTTCCTTCGCCTTGTGGGTACCTTGACGCTGATTGGCCAAGTACTGCTTCACGTCCAAATACATGGCGTGCTCATTGGGCTCGATGCCGAAAACGTCATCGCTCAGGATCGCCTTGCGACCTGTGTCCTCACCCAGTTGATTGACAATGCGCAATTCCATTATTTCTCAACAATTACGAGCGATTGCTTGGCGCCAGGTACAGAACCCTTTACCACCAGCAAGTTTTGCTCAGTGTCTATTTTCAATACTTGAAGGTTTTGGATCTTCACACGATCCACCCCCATACGTCCACCCATGCGCGTTCCTTTGAATACGCGTGAGGGATCCGAACCTGCTCCGATTGAACCCGGTGCGCGGAGACGGTTGTGCTGACCGTGGGTGCTTTGTCCAACGCCACTAAAACCGTGACGGCGAACAACCCCTTGGAAGCCCTTACCTTTTGTCGTTCCAACGATATCCACAAACTCACCTTCTTCAAACATGTCGACGGTCAAGACATCTCCGAGGCTCACTGCGCCATCGGCAAAGTCTTTGAACTCTACATATTTCTTCTTGGCGGTGGTATTCGCCTTGTTGGCATGGCCGGCGGCAGCTTGGACGGGGTTTTTCTTTTCCCCAAATCCGATCTGCACGGCTGCGTAACCATCGACATCTTCTGTTTTGACTTGGGTGACCACACAGGGGCCCAATTCGATGACCGTACACGGCTGGTTCTTACCCTCCGCGTCGAAGATGCTGGTCATTCCGATTTTCTTGCCAATTAGTCCAGGCATGATTTCAATTGGAATTGATTAAACTTTGATTTCTACTTCCACACCGCTAGGCAGCTCCAACTTCATCAGCGCGTCAATCGTCTTGCTGGATGAAGAGTAGATGTCCAACAAACGCTTGTAGCTGGATAGCTCAAACTGCTCGCGGGCTTTCTTGTTGACGTGAGGTGAACGCAGTACCGTGTAGATACGCTTGTTCGTGGGAAGGGGGATGGGACCGTTCACAACAGCACCCGTGCTCTTCACCGTTTTCACGATTTTCTCTGCACTCTTGTCGACGAGCATGTGGTCGTACGACTTGAGTTTAATGCGAATTTTCTGGCTCATAGGATGGAAAAGACTTATTTGCTTCCTTTTACTTTCTCGATCACCGCTTCAGCAATGCTGGAGGGGGTTTCGGCATAGTGGCTAAACTCCATGGAGGAGCTACCACGTCCTGAAGTGATCGTACGCAACGTGGTCACGTAACCAAACATTTCACTCAAAGGCACTTTGGCGCGAACGACAGAGTCACCCTCTTTCGTGTCCATACCTTCTACAATACCGCGGCGCTTGTTCAGGTCACCGACGACGTCACCCATGGAGGATTCAGGCATCACTACCTCAATCTTCATCATCGGCTCCAGAATCACGGGACGTGCTTTCTTACCTGCATCACGGAAACCAATCTTGGCCGCCAATTCAAAGGACAGGGAGTCCGAATCCACCGGGTGGAAAGAACCGTCCGTCAAGGTCACCTTCATGGTGTCGATGGCATAACCAGCCAACGGACCATTGTTCATGGCATCCTTGAAGCCCTTTTCCACAGCGGGAACGAATTCACGAGGAATGTTACCACCCTTGATCTGGTTGTCAAATTGAAGCTGACCGGTAAAGTCTTCGTCGGCAGGACCGATGGTGAAGACGATGTCCGCGAACTTACCGCGACCACCCGTTTGCTTCTTGTACACCTCACGGTGGTTGTAGTTAGATGTCAGAGCCTCTTTGTACTGTACTTGAGGAGCACCTTGGTTACACTCGACCTTGAATTCACGCTTCAAACGGTCAACAATGATTTCCAAGTGCAATTCACCCATACCCGAGATGACCGTTTGGCCCGTCTCTTCGTCCGTGTGCACGCGGAAGGTGGGATCTTCTTCAGCCAATTTGGCCAAAGCCATACCCAACTTATCCACGTCCGCTTGGGTCTTAGGCTCTACCGCCAAGCCGATAACAGGCTCGGGGAAGCTCATAGACTCGAGAACGATGGGACGCTTCTCGTCGCACAAGGTGTCACCCGTACGGATGTCCTTGAAACCTACCCCTGCACCGATGTCACCCGCTTCGATCATGTCGATGGGGTTCTGCTTGTTCGAGTGCATTTGGAAGATGCGTGAGATACGCTCCTTGTTTCCAGTACGCATGTTCTTGGTATACGAACCTGCGTCAATCTTACCAGAGTATACGCGGAAGAAGCACAGACGACCGACAAAGGGGTCGGTGGCAATCTTGAACGCCAAGGCTGCAAAAGGCTCTTCGGGATCAGGCTTGCGCACTTCTTCGAGCTCCGTGTCAGGGTTGGTGCCGGTGATACCCTCTACGTCAACGGGAGAAGGCATGTACGACATCACGGCGTCCAGCATCGTTTGAACACCCTTGTTCTTGAAGGCTGAGCCACACAATACGGGGGTGATCTTCTGAGCGATGGTCGCTTTGCGAATGGCGTTCACCAATTCTTCCTTGGTGATGCTATCTGGATCGTCAAAGAACTTCTCCATCAAGTTGTCATCGAATTCGGCCACCGCCTCTACCAACTTTTCGCGGTATTCGGCTACCGTCTCTACCAAGTCGGCAGGGATGTCCACCACCTTGTAGGTCATGCCTTGCGTGGCATCGTCCCAAATGATGGCTTCATTCGTCAACAAGTCCACCACACCCTGGAATTCCGTTTCAGCACCGATGGGCACCTGCAAGGGGATGGGGTTTCCTTTCAATTTTTCGTCGATCTGGCGAACTACGTTAAAGAAATCTGCACCGGTCCGGTCCATTTTATTGACGAAAGCAATACGAGGTACGTTGTACTTCGTTGCTTGACGCCACACGGTTTCCGTCTGGGGCTGAACACCACCTACCGCACACAAGAGTGCCACGGCACCGTCCAAAACGCGCAATGAACGCTCTACCTCAACGGTAAAGTCTACGTGTCCTGGAGTGTCGATGATGTTAATCTTATACTGCTGGGTATCGGCGGTATCCTTTCCTTGAACGGTTGGGAAGCGCCAAAAACAGGTCGTAGCAGCCGATGTGATGGTGATTCCGCGCTCCTGCTCCTGAACCATCCAGTCCATGGTCGCAGCACCGTCGTGTACTTCACCAATTTTGTGGCTTACACCTGTGTAATAGAGGATACGCTCCGTGGTCGTCGTCTTGCCCGCATCGATGTGGGCCATGATACCAATGTTGCGTGTGAATTTTAAATCGCGCTTTGACATGATCTCAATAGATTAGAAACGGAAGTGTGAGAAGGCTTTGTTTGCCTCGGCCATCTTGTGAACATCCATACGCTTCTTCACTGCTGCGCCTTCTTCTTTGGCGGCAGCCATGATTTCACCGGCTAGCTTCCCAGCCATGCTCTTTTCGTTGCGACCACGAGCGTAGCCAATCATCCACTTCATAGCCATGGAGATTTTGCGCTCGGGGCGGATTTGCTGAGGAATCTGGAAGGTCGAACCCCCTACACGGCGGCTGCGGACTTCCACATGAGGCATTACATTGGTCAAAGCGGTCTTCCACTGCTCCAAACCGTTGGCTTCGCCAGACTTTTCAGAGACCAAGTCGATGGCTTCGTAGAAGATGGCATAAGCCGTAGACTTCTTACCGTCATACATCAAATTGTTGACGAAGCGGGTTACCAAGGGATCGTTGAAACGGGGATCCGGTAATAGGGGGCGCTTCTTAGCACGCGTCTTTCTCATGGTTTCCTATTATTTTTTGACTTTGGGTCGTTTTGTACCATACTTCGAACGGCGCTGCATGCGGCCATTCACACCGGCGGTATCCAAGGCACCACGTACAATGTGGTAGCGGACACCAGGCAAGTCTTTCACACGTCCGCCGCGCACAAGCACGATGGAGTGTTCCTGAAGGTTGTGGCCTTCACCGCCGATGTAGGCGTTGACTTCGTTTCCGTTGGTGAGGCGCACACGGGCAACCTTACGCATCGCGGAATTCGGCTTCTTAGGAGTTGTTGTGTACACCCGCGTGCATACGCCGCGGCGTTGAGGGCAGGAGTCCAGCGCTGCGGACTTGCTCTTCTTTTCGAGTTTGACTCGTCCTTTACGAACGAGCTGCTGAATGGTAGGCATTCTTGTTAATTGTGTTGGTTGTCGTCGCTACAATAAAATACACCCCTACTTTTTAGGGGACTGCAAATGTAGACCATTTTTCGCTTCTAATCATTCTGATTTTCTTGCAGTTTTCAAACTTTTTCATCGCAACGCTTAACGCTACCTTTGGAACCCTTCCATGTCGAGTTATTTATCCGCCCTCAATTCGGTCCAACAACAAGCTGTCCAACAGACGGAGGGCCCTGTCATGGTAATTGCTGGCGCGGGTTCTGGAAAGACACGTGTTCTCACCTACCGCATAGCTTACCTCATGGAGCGCGGGGTGGATCCATTTAACATCCTCTCGCTCACGTTTACGAACAAAGCAGCCCGTGAAATGAAAGGGCGAATTGAGAAGCTGTTAGGCGGAACGGAGGCGAAAAATCTGTGGATGGGCACCTTCCACTCCATTTTTGCGCGCATCCTTCGAATTGAAGGCCATCGCCTCGGCTACCCGTCCAACTTTACGATCTACGACAGCGAGGATGCCCAAAAAGTCATCGCCGGATTGATTAAAGAGCGCGACCTAGACAAGGACATCTATAAGGTCAAAGGCGTAGCGGGACGCATATCGTCCTACAAGAACAACCTGATTACCCCCAAGGCCTACCAAAGCCGGGCCGACTTGCAGGAAGCCGATGCCTCGGCCCGCATGCCCAAGATAGGAGAGCTCTACGCGGCGTACATGGAAAAGTGCTTTCGGGCGGGCGCTATGGACTTTGATGACCTCTTGCTCAAAACCAACGAGCTCTTCGTCAAGTTTCCTGAGGCGCTGGCTCGCTATCAAGAGCGATTCAAGTACATCCTCGTGGACGAGTACCAGGATACCAACCACTCCCAATACCTCATCGTCAAGGCCTTGGCATCGCGCTTTGAGAACTTATGTGTCGTGGGCGATGATGCGCAAAGTATCTATGCCTTTCGCGGGGCGAATATTCGGAATATTCTCCATTTCCAAAAGGATTACCCCGACGCCAAACTGTTTAAACTCGAACAGAACTACCGGAGCAGTCAATGCATTGTAGAGGCAGCCAACTCACTGATCAAACACAACCAGGACCAGCTCGAAAAAAACGTTTGGACGGAGAATCCCCCAGGGGAACGCATCGTAGTTCACAAAAGCGTGAGCGATTCGGATGAGGGCAACTACGTCGCCCAAACCATCTGGGAACTCCACATGCGGGAACATTTGGCTCACGACCATTTTGCGATTCTCTACCGCACGAATGCCCAATCCCGGGCCTTTGAAGACGCCTTGCGTCGCCGCAACATCCCGTACCGGATATTTGGAGGACTCTCCTTCTACCAACGCAAGGAGGTCAAGGATCTGATGGCCTATGTGCGCCTGACCATCAACCCCAAAGACGAAGAGGCCTTTCGACGGGTCATTAATTTACCTGCCCGAGGAATTGGTGACACGACCCTCGCCCGTTTGACCATCGCCGCGAATGAGCGGCAGACCAGCCTTTGGGATGCGGCCGCCGAAGCAGGACCCTGGGGGGTAGCCATCAACAAACCCACGCAGGAGCGCCTATTAGCTTTTGTGGACTTGGTCAAATCCTACCAGATCATCGCCGAGCAAAAAGACGCCTTTGATGTCGTGGAGCACATTGCCCGTACCAGCGGACTGATCAAACTGTTGTCCGACGACAAAACGCCTGAGGGAATTTCGCGCTACGAGAACGTTCAAGAGCTCCTGAACGGCATCAAAGACTTTGTAGAGCAGCAACAGCAAGTGGAAGATGGTGACCCGAGTCTGGGGGCCTTCTTGCAGGATGTGGCGCTTCTCACCGATGCGGACCGCCCGGACGACGACGACCGCCCCAAGGTGAATTTGATGACGATTCACTTAGCAAAGGGCTTGGAGTTTCCCGCTGTTTTTGTGGTGGGCATGGAAGAAAACCTTTTTCCCTCCATGATGTCCATGGGTTCGCGGTCGGATTTGGAAGAAGAACGCCGGCTATTCTACGTGGCGCTGACTCGCGCCGAAAAACGCGCCTTCCTGACCTATGCCCACGTACGGTACCGCTGGGGCAAACTCATCGATTGCGAGCCCAGTCGCTTTTTGGAGGAACTGGACGAAGCGCACCTCGATGTGCACATCCCCGAATTTCAACCTAGCTATTCCGTCCCGCAAGAGCTGCGGGATGCCTTTGACCTATCCGCCCCCCGGAGCCGCACCGCTCGTTCAGGGAGCGCCTCGCGCCCGGCGAAAGCACCCGAGCGCCCAAGCAGTCCGCCTCCTGCACCCGTGCGCTTCCGTCGACCGACCGCACTCAAGCCCCTCCAACAGGCCACACAGTCTGCATCGGCGAGCTCGCATGCCCTCGACTTGGATTTGGACGTTGGCGTACGGGTGGTGCACGACCGATTTGGCATCGGAAAAGTGACCGAATTAACGGGCGAAGGCAGCGAGAAGAAAGCGACCATCGTCTTTGACAACGCCGGAGAGAAAAAATTGCTCCTCAAGTTTGCTAAATTGCAACTCCTATCATGATTGAAACTTCCCAAATTGCCGCACTGGCTCTCGACTACAACACGGACCGCGAAGACCTTCGCATGCCTGAATATGGCCGGCATGTGCAATCGATGATTGCATACTGCTTGACGCTTCCCGACCGGGAACATCGGACCAAGGTCGCGAACAGCATCATCGATGTGATTGGCAACCTCAACCCGGGCCTGCGGGACAATCCGGACTACCGGCATAAGCTGTGGGACCACCTCTTTGTGATGTCCAATTTTGAACTGGATGTAGATTGCCCCTACCCCACCCCCACGAGGGAAAAGCTAAGTGGGAAGCCGGATGCCGTGCCCTACCCTCAAAAGAGCCGGAGCCACCGCTACTATGGCAATATTCTCCAGAATTTGATCTCCACCGTCGCCGATATGGAGGCCTCGGAGGAGCGAGATGCCATGGAGTTGGACATTGCCAATCAAATGAAGCGCGCCTATTTATCCTGGAACAAGGACAATGTGGACGACGCAGTCATCTTTGCCGAGCTCCGGATTTTGTCCGGGGGCCGTTTGGGCCAAGAAAAAGCCGCCCTTTCCGTAAACCGGGGAGTCGTCTCGCAGAATGCTCCCTTGCATACCCGCACCAAGAAGAAGCCCAAGCCTAACTTCAAGCGGAAAACCAATTTTAAACGCAAATAATCCCCTATCCCTGTGTCCAGTTTTAAAATTACGGGGGGTCATCGCCTCCGCGGCGATGTGCACCCTCAGGGGGCCAAAAATGAAGTCCTACAAATTCTGTGTGCCGTCCTTCTTACCGAGGAGACGGTGCGCGTGGCCAATATCCCGGACATCGTGGATGTCAACAAGCTGATCGAAATCCTCGGGGATTTTGGTGTCGAGGTCACCAAGCATGGCCATGGCGATTACAGCTTCTGCGCCAAGAACGTGGACGTCAATTTTCTTTTTTCTGAGACCTACAAGAAAAAAGGGGCATCCCTTCGCGGCTCCATCATGCTCGTCGGTCCTTTATTGGCCCGATTTGGCAAGGGCTACATTCCCAAGCCGGGCGGCGATAAAATTGGACGACGTCGTCTGGATACCCACTTCTTGGGCTTCATGAAATTGGGTGCCGAATTCAAATATGAAGAGAACTCCCATTTCTATGGCGTCGAGCGCCCTGAAGGAGGCATGCGCGGAGCCTACATGCTCTTGGATGAGGCGTCTGTGACCGGGACGGCCAATATCGTAATGGCCGCTGTGCTCACCCCCGGCGTCACCACGATTTACAATGCAGCCTGTGAGCCCTATTTACAGCAATTGTGCGCTATGCTCGTCCGCATGGGGGCGAAGATTGAAGGCATTGGGTCCAACTTGCTGACTATTACCGGTGTCGAACGCCTGGGCGGCACGACACACCGTTGCTTGCCAGATATGATTGAAATTGGTTCATGGATTGGCCTCGCCGCCATGACCCAAAGCGAAATCACCATTAAAAACGCGGGGGTGGCCCATCTGGGTGTGATTCCCGAGGTGTTTAAAAAATTGGGCATTCAGCTCGAGATTCAGGGGGACGACATCTACATTCCCGCCCAAGAATCCTACGAAATCGGCGCTTACTTGGACGGTTCGATGGTTACGGTGGCCGATGCGCCCTGGCCCGGCTTTACGCCTGACTTGTTGAGCATAGTACTTGTCACGGCTACCCAAGCCAAGGGATCCGTGTTGATCCACCAAAAGATGTTTGAGAGCCGATTGTTCTTTGTCGACAAATTGATTGATATGGGCGCCCAAATCATTCTTTGCGATCCCCACCGCGCCACCGTCATTGGTTTAGACCGAAAGGTGCCCCTGCGAGCCACGGTGATGACTTCGCCAGATATTCGAGCGGGCATCGCCTTGCTTATTGCTGCCCTCACGGCCGAAGGAACCAGCACCATCCACAACATTGAACAAATTGACCGCGGCTACGAGCGCATTGACGAGCGCCTCCGAGCCCTCGGTGCCCACATTGAACGCATTCCTGCCTAACTTGCACCCATCATGAAATACACATTCCTTTCCCTCCTTATTGTTTCGAGCCTTGTTTGGACCGCGGCAACGCCTTCCGAAACGAGCCTCCGCCCGGATATGGCCCTCCAGTTGGCCAATGTCAATGTGGGCGATCAAGCCCCTGAATTGGCGTATCAGAATCCCAACGGGGATATCATGAAACTGAGTGACCTCCGCGGCAAAGTGGTTTTGATCGACTTTTGGGCTTCCTGGTGTGGCCCATGCCGGATGGAAAACCCCAATGTCGTCCGCATTTATACGGAGTACAAAGACAAGAAGTACACGGCGGGAAAAGGATTTGAAATCTATTCGGTGAGTTTGGACCAAGCGAAAGACCGCTGGGTTCAAGCCATTGAAAAGGATGGCCTTGTTTGGGCCAACCATGTGAGTGACCTACGAGGCTGGAAGGCCCAGGGCGCCGCGCTATATGGTGTGAATGCCATCCCTATGACATTCTTGGTGGACGGTAATGGCAAGGTGATCGCCAAAGGCCTTCGCGGCGCTCAATTGGAAGCCGCTCTCAAGTCCCTTTTGAAATAATCCCGACAAAAGGTCGCCTGACGCGTCCGACCTGTCTGCTCACTTCCACGCAATCTGCCATTCTGACACATCGTGCAGTTTGGCAGATTGTTTGCTTTGAGGGGAGCATAGTTTTTATCTGACATGGCCAAAGAATCCACCCCCCACGAACCCCAGGTTCCCGAATCTGAACTCGAGTCTACCGTAGATACGCCTCCCTCCGAGGAGACGGCTACGGAGACGCCTTCACATGAAGAAGAAATTCAGGCACTGAAAGACCAAAACTTACGCCTCTATGCCGAGTTTGAAAACTTCCGTCGCCGCAATGCCCGCGAACGTCTGGACTTGATGGCAACGGCCAATGAAAAAGTGCTCAAGTCGGTCCTCCCCATTGTGGACGATTTTGAACGCGCGCTTAAAAACATTGGAGAGGACTCGCCCGAGCGAGTAGGTATGGAGTTGATCTACACCAAATTGATGAACACCCTCAAAGCGGAGGGCTTGAAAGAAATGGAATCCACGGTCGGCCACGTGTTTGATGTCGAGACGATGGAAGCCATCACGAACATACCCGCCCCAAGTCCTGATATGGCAGGCAAAGTGGTGGACCAAATTGAAAAAGGCTATCTCTTGGGTAGCAAAATCATTCGCTACGCCAAAGTCGTCGTTGCGGACCAACACCCCGCATAAGTATGGCCAAGCGCGATTATTACGAGGTTTTAGGCGTGAATAAGTCAGCTTCGGCGGACGAAATCAAAAAAGCCTACCGCAAACTAGCCATCCAATACCACCCGGATAAAAACCCGGGAAATGCGGAAGCAGAGGATAAGTTCAAGGAAGCGGCGGAAGCCTACGAAGTCCTCTCCAACCCCGAGAAAAAACAGAAATACGACCAGTTTGGCCACCAAGCTTTTGGACCTGGTTCCGGAGGCGGTTTTGGCGGCGGCATGAACATGGACGATATCTTCAGCCACTTTGGAGACATCTTCGGAGGCGGTGGATTCGGTGGTTTTGGTGGAGGCGGTGGACGAGGTGGCGCAGCACGTGGAGCCAACCTTCGTGTGCGGGTAAAACTCACCCTCGAAGACATCGTAGGAGGGGTCGAAAAGAAAATTAAAATTCGCCGCGCCGTTCCTGCAGAGGGATTGACATTTAAAACCTGTACCGTTTGCCAAGGCTCGGGCCAAATTACCCGCGTTCAGAACACAATCTTGGGCCAGATGCGGACCGCCTCTGCCTGCCATGGGTGCAATGGATCCGGCAAGATGATTGACAAACGTCCAGACGGCGTTGGAGCAGATGGTCTAGAGCGCGTGGAAGAGGTAGTTAGCGTCAAGATTCCGGCTGGAGTCCAAGATGGTATGCAACTCCGCGTGGGCGGCAAAGGCAACCATGGCCCTGTGGGGGGACCTGCGGGCGATTTGATTGTTAGCATTGAGGAGGAGGCGCATCCCGAATTGGTGCGCGAAGGACAAAATCTACACTACGACCTGTACCTCTCCTTCCCGGATGTGGCCTTGGGAACGACGGCTGAAATTCCGACGGTCCAAGGCAAGGCGCGCATGAAAATTGATGCGGGCACGCAAAGTGGAAAGACGCTGCGACTCAAAGGAAAAGGCTTGCCCAGCGTTGAGGGCTATGGTACGGGTGACTTGTTGGTCCACATTTCGGTCTGGACCCCCAAATCGGTCAGCAGTGAGGAAAAGGCTATGTTGGAAAAGCTGCAAGAGAGTGCGAATTTCCAACCCAATCCTGGAAAGACGGACAAAGGCTTCTTTGATCGCGTCAAAGACATGTTTCAATAGACACCAAGTTGTCGAAATAAAAAAACCCCGGCCTTTTGGACCGGGGTTTTTTATGCGCTAAACACGCGGCACGGAGAATCTATCGAACGATGGTCACTGGACCTCCGTAGCGCAGCTCCTTCCCGCAATGCAGTAAGATGTAGTAGGTGCCCGGAGGCAAAGGATTGCCATTCGGGTTGGTGCCCCCCCAGCTGTCGTCGTACGACTCTTGGTAGTAGACTTGTCCACCCCAGCGGTTCAAGACGCGCAGGGTGCATTGATCCCCAAAGGTTACCTCGGAGAGATCCAGGACATCATTCATGCCGTCTCCATTTGGCGTCATGGCGTTTTGAACATTCGAGAGGTCTGGATCCACCTGATCGGGTGAATAGTACACAAACACTGTATCCATTCCCTGGCACCCAACGGAGTTGGTCACAATCACATAGAACGTGGTGGAGTCCTGGTACGTCCAGGCTTGTGGGTCCTGGCGGCGGTAGTTGTTAAAGTAGACCGGTTTATCCGCGAACCAACGGTATGCGGAACCCGCGCTCACATTCAAGTAGGCGGTATCGCCCCGTGCAATCACGGTGTCATTGCCTGCAAAGACGGGTAAAGACCACTGGACCACGTCAACAGTGTCGTAGGTGGTGTCCGGACAGGTTTTGGACGAGACAATCAACCGCACTGGATATTTTCCAGGCTGCGACCAACTGACATGGTGGACGGTATCCCCCGTGGCTCCGAAGGTGTTTGACAAATTGCCGAAATCCCACGAGAAGGTCGCGTCGTGCGGTGTGGTTCCGTTCGCATAGAACATGAGATCTTGCGCTTCAAAACAGCTTTGCCCATCGTAGGCGATCACATAGTCCGGGGCATCATAAATATGAAAACTCTCATACACGGTATCCGTACAGACCAATCCGGGATTGATGACCAACATGACGGTGTATTCTCCGGTATCCGGATATGTCCAAGAGGGAGAGGGCGAAGAACTGGTATCCTGCGTGGTTGTCGTATCCCCAAAATCCCATAAGTAGGAAATGGCTCCGGAGGTCTGAGCCTGGAAAGGCATGGTACGACCGCCACAAAGTAGACTTGGCTTCTCAATTTGGGTCAACATGTCTGCCACGACATTGCTCACGCAGTTCGTGATATTGAACTGGTAGTCACGACGCACGGTGGACTGTAGGACCCCATTGCGGTACTCGCTCACGCAGATTCCCACCACAAATTGCCCCGTTGTATTGGCTGAACCAGTTATGAAGCCCGTGTTAGGATCGATGGTGAGCGCCGGATTCCCTGGGATGGGGCTGCTGCTCGTCTGCGGTGCGATAAAAGAAATGGCCGAGTATGGGGGCGCAGAGGCCGGATTGGGGGACGCATTTCCGCTCGATCCGCCATTGAGAATATCGCAGAATTCATAGTACAGGGAATCCCCGTCGGCATCGGTCGCCGATGCATTGATGTTTTGCTGGTCATTCAGGCAAAGCACAATCGGAGGGACCGTGGTGAATTGGGGAGAATTGTTGCAATTGTCCATCGACGGGATTTGCACCGTGTAGGTGTTGCCCTTGCCGCTCGCGGAGATATTTGAAATCGTGGCATTGCGGCAGCAACGCTGGTAGGAAATAGTATATCCACCGACCCGCGCTGGCAGGTTCATCGTATGCACATAGTCCGCATACTCCGTACAGATGTTTGGAGGCGTCGTCAAACAAGGGTTGCCCGTACCCGCAGGCACCGAAATCGTCGCCCCCTTATTGACCGTGGGATTGTAGAGTTGTGCCCCCGTATTGTCAAAAATGGTGAAGGTCACTGTGTTGTCAAATTGGGCCCCGCCGCTATTGCAATCGCGGTAAACCCGTAGACGGATCGTGTAATTGTTGCCACCATTGCAGGTATAGGTGATTTCTCCACCCACCAAGTGCGCAGCCTGCGCCGAGGGGCTCCAGAAACCCATCCCTAGGACGAGCGCAACAAGCGATAGAAGCCTACGCATTATTCAACCACCTTGATCCACAGTTTGCCGGAGTACTGACCGTT